>CAYOVE010000074.1:0-14106 GCA_964407295.1 uncultured Occallatibacter sp. | reverse complement strand
GGCTCGCGTCCACGCGCTTGGCCGCCAAGGTCCTGCGGCCCATCGCCGGGCGGCCCATGGTCGAGTGGGTATGGCGCGCGGCCAGCGCCAGCGGACTCATGGATCCAGTCGTTGTTGCCACCGATGCCGAAGAAGTCGCCGCAGCGTGCCGCGCACGATCGATTCCCGTCGTCATGACCTCGCCCGACTGCCCCAGCGGATCGGACCGGGTGAGGGAAGTGGCGACAAAGATCGATGCCGACATCTACGTCAACATCCAGGGCGACGAGCCGACCCTCACGCCCGATTTCTTTCCGCCGCTGCTCGATCTCTTCACGCGGCCCGAGGTTGAAGTTTCTACGCTCGCCGTCCGTTGTCCGCCGCACGAGTTCACCAATCCCAACGCCGTCAAGGTCGTCACCGCGCACGATGGGCGTGCTCTCTATTTCTCGCGTGCGACCATCCCCTTTGACCGCGACGCCATCGGCTTCACCGGCTACCGCAAGCACCTCGGCATCTACGCCTACCGCAAGGCCGCGCTGGAGCGCTTCGCTTCGCTTCCGCCCTCGCCGCTCGAGAAACTCGAGCGCCTCGAACAGTTGCGCCTGCTTGAAAACGGCATCGCCATCTATGTGGCCGACGCCCCACATGACACCATCGGCGTCGATACAGAGGAAGACCTGGCGCGTGCCGAGGCGGTGCTGACGGGTTTTGAAAGGGCGCGACTTTAGTCGTGCCGCAAATGCCGAGAGGTCTTGGAAGGGCGCGACTTTAGTCGTGCCATAGGCTGTTTGGGTGGGGTAGAAGAATCCTTGCTCAACCACCAGGTTTGTCATCCTGAGGTCGCCGCGGCGACCGAAGGATCTGCGGTTGTTCTTCATGGTTTTGAAAGGGCACGACTTTAGTCGTGCCGCAAATGTCCTGAATTGAGTGCGGCTTTAGCCGCCGAGGGATGCATTTCCATCCGGGGCGAATCTCTCCGCAGTCTGTTTTATTTCTTGTGACAACAGCGGTCGCCGATCCCTCGATTCGGCGCACGCCCAAAGCCTGTCAAGCCCCTTTCTCTCTAACCTGCTGCATCCAAGCCACTTGATTTTGCCGATAATTACCCGCCTCCGGCGCATACTTGAAAGCATGATCACCACTTCACAATCGGCGAACTCGACGGCCCTTCATGCCGCATTCTCCGGCGCATTCGGCTCGCTCGTCGCGGTGAATTCCGCCGCCGAATTGGGTCGCCGGAAGGCCGGAAGTGGTGAAGCATATGATTTTTATACCCCCCGGGGGTATATTTTGCCACCTAAATCATTTAGAATCAACAAAACAGTCTCAAGATCGTCGACAAATTTCGTCGAATTTTGTCGATTTTGTTCACCAAACAGCCCCTTTTGGGCACCCAGGTGGCACTTCTGGCAGGGCCTCGTGATCAGCTTTTTCGCCGCATCCGATCCGTCGCAATTCCGAATTGCCGGCAAGATTCGGATAGCGTAGAAAACATGCAAGCGCGACCATGAAATCCATGACCGCAACATCGACCGCAACAGCACAACTCGCAACCATCAGCGCAATGCCCATCATCGCCAAGTCGCCAACTTCGACCCTCGATCCCGACGCCGCATGGCAGCAGCTCTCCGCGCGCGACGCCAATGCCCGCTTTGTCTACGGCGTCACCACCACCGGCGTCTTCTGCCGTCCTGGCTGCGGCAGCCGCTTGCCCCTGCGCGAGAACGTCCGCTTCTTTCAAACGGTCGTCGAGGCGCAAGCCGCGGGCTTTCGCTCCTGCCAGCGCTGCCGCCCGATTGCATCGAGCAGCGCTTTGGATGAGATTCGCACCTATATCGAGTCGCACCTCGACCGCCCCGTGCAGTTGAAAGAACTCGGCCGCGTCGCGGGCCTGAGCCCCTTCACCGTGCAGCGATTGTTCAAACGTGAAATGGGCGTGAGCCCGCTCGAATATCAGCGGGCACTGCGCGCCGGTCAACTTCGCAGCGCTCTCAAGCAGGGCCGGACCGTGACCGATGCCATCTACACAGCCGGCTTCGGCTCGTCCAGCCGCGCTTATGAAGGAAATCAGTTGGGCATGACGCCGGCGCGCTTCGCCCAGGGTGGCCGCGGTGAGCGCATCGGGTTTGCGTCGGCGCGCACGCCCTTCGGCTGGATGATCTTCGGCGCCACCGAACGTGGGCTGTGCTGGCTCTCGCTCGCAGACACCAAATCGGAAGCGGAGAAGAGTCTGCGCGCGGAGTTTCCCGCGGCCACCTTGCGCCGCGATCCGCCGCTTTCGCGCCTCGTCGACGCCGCGCTCGAAAGCGTTGGTGAACGCACGAATCTCGTCCAAAACGCTGCCGCACCGCAGGTGCCTGACGCTCTGGACCTAAGAGGTACGGTCTTCCAGCTTCGCGTCTGGCAGGCGCTCCGCCAGATTCCTCGCGGCGAAACGCGCAGCTACTCTGAGTTGGCGCGCGAAATGGGTAATCCCAAAGCCACGCGCGCCGTGGCTCGTGCATGTGCGCTCAATCGCGTCGCATTACTCGTTCCCTGCCATCGCGTAGTGGGCGCCAACGGATCGCTTACCGGCTATCGCTGGGGCGTGGAGCGCAAGCGCCAACTCCTCGAAACAGAACATGTCTGACGCGCTTACAGTCGCCCTCCGCCCGCAGCCTGGATCGTCTGCCCAGTCACCCAGAACGACTCGTCCGAGGCCAGGAACGCGGCGACGGACGCGATGTCCTGCGGCTGGCCAACGCGGCCCAGCGGCGTGCGCTCGACCGCCTGCTTCTCAAAGTCGCTCCCCAAAATGCCCGCGGCCTGTACGCCCTCCGTGATGACCAGTCCTGGGCTCAAGGAGTTCACGCGAATCTTCTTCGGGCCCAGTTCCTGCGCCAGTGAAGCGCTGACCGTGTCCACCGCTCCCTTCGTCGCCGCGTACACGGCTGCCCCGGCGAAGCCAACGGCGGCCCCCGAGCTGATGTTGATCACGCTGCCGCCTTGGGCGCTGAAGTGCGCGACCGCCTCTCTAGTGGTGAGCAGCAAGCCAAGCACATTCAGGTCGAACTGCCTGTGGAAGTGCTCAGGCGTGATCTGATCCAGCGAGCCGAACTCATAAACGCCGGCATTATTGACCAGGATGTCGATGGGGCCGAGTTGCTCGGCAACGGTTCTTACGAACGGACCGACGGAGTCAGGATTCGACAGGTCGGCCTGCACGGCGATGGCTTTGCCTCCGGCGGCCTTGATTTCGGCGACGACTTTGTCCGCGCCTGCCTTGCTGCCCGAGTAGTTGACTGCCACTGCGGCTCCGCGCGCCGCCAGCTCGCGGGCGATCGCCGCGCCGATGCCCTTCGATGCGCCCGTAACCAGCGCCACTTTGCCTTCGAGATTCTTCATGTATTTGCTCCCCCACCGAAACGCCATCCATTCGACATTTCGATAACTGTCGAATTGATTCAGGGGCCGCAGGGAAGGATTCAGAAGCTATGTGGAAATGTTCCGCTGTCATGATTCTGAAGTGCGCTCAACAAACGCGTAGTAACAAAAACTGGTCATCCTGAGCGGAGTTGGCCGCGCTTCTGCGGCAAACGCAGCCGAAGGACCTGCATTTCGGGCTTCCTCTTATGAAGTGACTTTCGGGGACACCGCATTAGCGCTTCGGAATGGCGGCCGGCTCAAGCGCTGCCAGCCCGGCGGCCACAGAGGCGAGAACTCCCGGCCGAAGAGAGAGATAGTGGAACTTTCCTTCGCGGCGCACATGGATCAGGCCCGCCGTCTCCAGCTCCTTGATGTGGTGCGACAGCGTGGCAGGCGAAATCGGCAGCGTAGAAAGCGCCTGCGCGCATCCCAGCGGGCAGCCGTTCATTGCGATCTTTTGCAGCAGCTCAAACCGCCGCGGATCGGCCAGCGCCTTCAGGATGAGTGTGCGCTGCGCGCGGTTCACGCGCGCGGGCTTTGTGCCTTTGGTTGTTCGTGCGGCCTTTCGAGAGCTTGCCATTCCATCCGTTCCAGGCAAAGTTGAGTGCATCCCATTTTAGACCGGCGAGCGCCTCATTCAGATTCAGCAGCTATCCGATCTGCGAGATCCCGCCATCGCCAGGGTCATCGAGAATCGCACAATGAAAAAGGGGCAGGCTCAATGCCCGCCCCTTTCAGTTCATCCTGTTCGTGGTTCCGATGCGACGTTCTTCCTAGTGGCAGCCGCCGACCAGTTTTCCTCCCGCCGCTTCAGGCGTCGTGAGAAGGGCCGGAATCTTGCTGGTCAGTGTTGGCGGCTCGTAGTTGAAGAAGACGCCCGAGCACGCGATATTCCCGTTCAAATGGAAGAGCGCGTAGGTTCCCACGGCGCCACCGCTATAACTGGTCTTTGTGCCCGTTATGCCGTTTCCAGATTTCATTAACGTTCCGCCGGACTCAAGCGCCTTGAGAGATAGCACATACCAAACGCCGTTCGCTCCGGAGCGGGCGTCGGGCGAAGCCGCGTCAAGTTCCTGCGCCAGGCCATCGGCCCTGAGCACGGCATTCAAATGGGAGATGACCGGCGTCTGCGCCTCCGGTGGTGCGCCTCCCGACGGCTTGGGCACATCAAAAACATCCGGTTCGGTGAGCGATTTCGAGTATGCGTCGATTGCCGCTGTAATGGCGCGCTTGTCGGAGTCCGCATGCGTGTCTGCTTCTCCCGCCCCAGGGGTACTCGCCGTCGCGTCTCCACTTTCCTTTGCGGCCGGAGCAACGCAGTCGCGGGCTTTGATGAGCGCCACATACTTGGTAAGGAACGGCGAGTGATTGGCGTCGATCGCGGCCAGCGAATAAGACATGTAGTCATCCGGGATCACGACATCCATCCCCAGCGATCTCAAGTGCCCTGCCACATCGTTGACCAGGGTGCGATCCAGGATGTTGCCTTCGAGCGGCTTTGTTTCCGCGGACTGGCTGAGCAGCGAAGCCGCAAATTCAGCTGCCTGGCTCTCCGGGAACATCGACATGATCGTGCCGCCCAGAGTCGTGGCTGCTCTTGTACCCGCGCCCGGAGCGCAATAATGATTGGCGCGCAGAGTGAGCATATCCATGGTGGAGATGTCGGTCCGCCAAAGCTGGAATTCAGAGAGCGCGTTGGAATCTCCCGAAACGACCACCACGCCTACCGGCGGTCCGTTAATCGCCTGGGGATTGCAGCTTGCGTCGGCCGCGCCCACATTCCTTCCGATGCCGCAGGTGAGTGCGGTGGCTTCTGAATCCATCGCGGTGTAGGTCAGCATCTCCGATTCGATCGCGAATCCTTCTGGATTCGCGGTGCTGGCGTTACCTTGCGCCCCCCCGCCAGAGCTGGAGCTCGAGCTCGATCCCGACGATCCCTTTGAGGATTGTGCGGATCCCTTCTTGGACGCGCCAAAGGCCGTGGCGCCCAACATCAAGACCGCGCATAGCAAAACGAGTGGGCTCTGCAGGGGCCCCAGGACACTGAGCAACTTACGCATGTCGAACCTCCAATTTGTCGGGGGGGACCAGAATCTTTGGATCGCGCCTGAACAACCTAACGCGCAAATCCTCGTTGTTGTCGCGGCTCTTCCTCTGATTGACCCCGATCATATCACTATTCGCGGAGCAAAAAGAGAAGAATCGGACGCGCAGCCCACCCCCGTTTGCAGATGACGCTTGACGGCTCGAATGAGTTTCATCTCTCCGCTATTCGCGAGCGGTTCTGAGGATCGCCGACGCAGTTCGCGCTGCGCTTGCAGCGCCGAAATCGCTTCGAGAGCTCACCTCTTCTTTTCGCCGACCACGAGCAGTGTCTGAAACTGCGGCGTATCCTGCTCCTTGTCCACGACGGCCGCTTCGACGTTGATGAAGCCCACATTCTCCAGCATGGATTCGAGCTCAGCTTCACTGAAGCCGAGCCATTCATCAGCGTAAAGCTCGCGCGCCTCCTCAAAGCGGTGGCGAACCAGATCGAGAATGAAAATGCGCCCGCCTGCAACCAGAATCCGCGCTGCCTCAGCCAGCGCGCGCTCGGGATGCAGCGCGTGGTGCAGCGACTGCGAAAAGAAGACCAGGTCAACCTCGCCATCTCCAATGGGAATCTCTTCCATGTCGCCGAGCCGGTAATCGACGTTTTTCACCCCGTGACGCAGCGCCTGTTCGCGGCCCACTTCAATCATCCGCGCTGAGCTGTCCACCGCGATCACCTTCTTTGCGCGCTGCGCCAGCAGCAATGCGGAGGCGCCCTCGCCCGCTCCGAGATCGGCAACAACCAGCGGCGGCATCAAACGCAGCAGCACCTCGGCCAGGCTCTTCCACGATTTGCCGGGGACGTAGCCTTTGCCCAGGCGCCCGGCCACGCTGTCAAAAAACGCGCGCGTTTTGTCCTGGCGTTTGCGCAACACCCGCCGCATCGCGGCCTGGTCGGCGTCGGCCTCCGCGATCTCGTCCTTGGCCTTTCCGAGAATCTCGTCCAAAGGGCTGCTATCCCCTGGAGCGGCAGAAGAAATCCGGTAAAGATTGCTCTTGCCGATGCGGCGATCTTCCACCAGTTCAGCCTGCTTGAGTTGCGAGAGGTGTGTGGAGATCGTGCTCTGGCCCATGCCAAGAATCTCCTGAAGCTCGGCCACGGAAAGCTCCTCGGCCTTTAAAAGCAACAAGATCCGTAACCGATTTGGGTCGGCCACAACCTTTAACGTTCTGAGTATTGACGGCATAGGAGGATTCTGTTACATATCAACATATCACGATACGACGATAATAAGGAGATCTGAATGGCAACCGCAACCCTAGAGGAAATGAAAATCGGCAGCATCGGGACCGACTTCAAAGTGGCTGACCTCGCCCTGGCCGATTGGGGCCGGAAAGAAATCGTCATCGCCGAGCAGGAGATGCCGGGCCTGATGGCGATCCGCAACAAATACGCGGCGGAGAAGCCGCTTAACGGCGTGCGCGTGACTGGGTCGCTGCACATGACCATTCAGACAGCGGTTTTGATTGAAACGCTGGTGAGCCTGGGCGCGGAAGTGCGCTGGGCAAGCTGCAACATCTTCTCTACGCAGGATCACGCGGCGGCAGCGATCGCGGCGGCCGGCGTTCCGGTATTCGCTTGGAAGGGCGAGAGCCTGGAAGATTACTGGGATTGCACGTATCGCGCGCTCACGCACAAAGGCGGCAAAGGGCCGGAGCTGATCGTCGATGACGGCGGCGACGCGACCCTGCTCATCCACAAGGGCTATGAGCTTGAGAACGGCGATCGCTGGGTCGATACGCCTTCCGGCAATCACGAAGAGCAGGTGATCAAAGACCTGCTGAAGAAGGTCTACGCCGAGGACAAGCAGCATTGGCACAACGTGGTCAAGGACTGGCGCGGCGTTTCAGAAGAAACGACCACAGGCGTGCATCGGCTCTACAAGATGATGGAGCAGGGCAAGCTGCTGGTGCCGGCCATCAATGTCAACGACTCCGTGACCAAGTCGAAGTTCGACAATCTCTATGGCTGCCGCGAGTCGCTGGCCGACGGCATCAAGCGCGCGACCGATGTGATGGTAGCGGGCAAGGTCGCGGTCATCTGCGGCTACGGCGATGTGGGCAAGGGCTCGTCGCATTCTCTGCGCGGCATGGGCGCGCGCGTGGTGGTCACTGAGATCGATCCCATCAATGCGTTGCAGGCGGCGATGGAAGGATTTGAAGTCGCGCCAGTTGAGGACACGCTGGGCCGCGGCGACATCTATGTCTCCTGCACCGGCAATACCGACATCATCACGCTCGAGCACATGGAGAAGATGAAGGACCAGGCCATCGTCTGCAACATCGGCCACTTCGACAACGAGATACAGATCGACCGGCTGAACGAAGCGAAGGGCGTGACCAAAATCAACATCAAGCCCCAGGTGGATAAGTACACATTCCCCGACGGGCACTCCATCTTCGTCCTCGCCGAGGGGCGGCTGGTGAACCTGGGCTGCGCGACGGGCCATCCGAGCTTTGTCATGTCGAACAGCTTTGCCAACCAGACGCTGGCGCAGATCGATCTGTGGAAGAACAAAGACACCTACAAGGTGGATGTGTACGTGCTGCCCAAGAAGTTGGATGAGGAAGTGGCGCGGCTGCATCTGGAGAAGATCGGCGTAAAGCTGACCACGCTCACCAAGAAGCAGGCCGACTACATCGGCGTGCCGGTTGAAGGCCCCTACAAGGCCGAGAACTACAGATACTAGTCAACAGTTCGCAGTTCTTAGTTCAAAGTTCGTCGTTTCCGGTTTTCTCGATCGACGAACGCTCACGAACCAAACTTCGAACTGCGAACTAAGAACTACGAACTGTGAACTACCCATGTCCTCGCCACTTAGTTTTTCGTTCGAGCTAGGCCCTCCGCGCACGCCAGAGGCCGCCGAGAAGTTGCCCGCGGTGATTGCGCGGCTCGCTGAAGTCAAGCCCGACTTTTTCTCAGTTACCTATGGCGCCGGGGGTTCGACGCAAGAGGGAACCTATGACACGATCATGTCCGTTGCGCGGAATACCGGAATTGAAGCGGCGCCGCACCTGACATGCGTGGGCTCTACACGCGCCCATATTGCGGAATTGCTGAAGCGCTATGCGGACGCAGGGATCCGCCGCATCGTGGCATTGCGCGGCGACCTGCCGGCCACGGCCATGAGCGCATCGGCGCCCGGCGAGTTTCACTTCGCCAGCGAGCTGGTCAGCTTCATTCGCAAAGAGCACGGCGATTGGTTCAGGATTGCAGTTGCCGCGTATCCTGAGATGCATCCGCAGTCGAATCGGCCGAGCGACGACTTCGAGAACTTCTGCCGCAAAGTGGAGGCAGGCGCGGACGCCGCACTGACCCAGCTCTTCTACAACGCCGACGCGTACTTCCATTTCATGGAGCGCTGCGAGAAGGCAGGTATCAAAATTCCTGTCGTGCCGGGCATCATGCCCATCACCGGCTACGCCAACACTTTGCGTTTCTGTTCGGGCTGCGGCGCGGATATGCCGCGTTGGGTGCGCCTGCGCCTTGAAGAGCTCCAGGACGACAAGCCGGCTCTCCACGAATTCGGCCTGAGCGTCGTAACCCGGCTGTGCCAGACGCTGCTCCGCGGCGGCGCACCGGGGCTGCACTTCTACACCATCAATCAAGCCGGCCCCACGCTGCGGCTGTGGGAGAATCTCGCGCTCAGCGCGCCTCAGACTGCGGCTCGCTCGTAGCTTTTTTCGCCGGCGAGTGGATGTCGACGCCGAAGACACGCCCGGCCAAGCCGTTATTCGATGAACGTGGCTTTAACGCGTTTCGAGCTGACCATGTAGCTGATCCAGAGCGAAGCGCTCGCTGTGACGCTTGCTGCTCTGGATGCAAAAATGTGCGTGCCCATCACGGCGTCGTAGGCATGGCCGCGAAACAGAATATAAATCGTGTTCACTCCTAAATAAACGATCATCAGCAAGGGGAATGCCTTCTTCTTGCCATAGAAGAAAAAATTCAACACAAGAAACCAGATAAAGAATATGGTGTCGGCCACGATTTGAGTAACCAGGAGATTGGTTAAGCCGGGGTGGTCAGCGAGCATCTGCGCGAATCCGCCGCTGTATAACGTGGTCAGATCGGAATATACCCTGTAAACATCTTCGATCGGCGCGAGGAAAAGGGTGATGGCCACCAGGATGAGCCATCCACCAATTCCCCTCAGATCGCTGCGGCCTCCCGAACGGTAATCGCTGCGAGTTCTCAAATCCGAATCGCTGCGAACGGCGGCCATCGACGGTTGAACGTCGGAGATTGGAGCCGGGGTCGGGTCCTCGACGGGGGCTCCGCATTGGTCGCACACTAAAGCGCGCTGGCCGAGCGAGGCAAAGCATTTGCGGCACATGGCTTGCATAGGCTGATTCTTGAGAACGATGCTCTCTCATTGTCTATAGGTTGTCAAACGCCATGCGCGATGAACGCAGCGGCACGGGACCGTCCCTGCCAACAAAGTGAGCCGGCGATCGGCAGCATGTCGGCAACTCGGTTTAACCTTGGCTTGGGAGGCACTCGACCGCATGCCGCATCATTGGATGAACTTGATTGCGCAGTACAGCAGTGTCATCGGATTCATGATTGGGCTGCCGATTATGGCAGGCGCGTACTTCGAATCGCTCCGGGCGCGGCAGGAAGCGCGGCGGGCGCGAGAGGGTACGCTTCATGCCCTCAACTGCCTGGAGTTCATCGCCGGAGACGGCACCTGCATCAACGTGGTTCCGCTGGAGACGCTGCATTCGTTGCCTCGCGAGGGCGATGTCCTCCTGCTGCCCGGCGACGGAATAGGAAGCGGTTCCGTCTTCTTGCCCGGAGCCTACCTGGTCGAGGCGATCGAACATATCTATACGCCGGCTGAACAGAAAGGCGCGCGGCCCCACGAAGCGCGGCTCACAAAGGCTGTTGCCCGCGTGACCTCGCTCAATCCGGCATGACAGCGTAGTTGCCTCGATAAGTTTCAGCCATCGCTGCGCGCCGAAGGCGAGTCTCTCTCGCTCCGTAGCCGCTGTTCAGCGCCGTGAAAAATTCTCCGCTTCTGCGCACCCAATCAATCGACCGGCGCGTGAGCGAATCCTCGCCACAAATCGAGGCAACGCGCTTCTACGTTCGAGCCGTAGCATCTCCAATTCACCAAAATCTAACAAGCGAAATCATCTTTGGGCGGTTATGCTTCTCGGTCGGGCCCTGACGCGGACCGCCCTCCGTGCCCTTGCAACCTCAGCCGGAACGCAAGCAACAACCATCAATGCCAGGAGATGAGATACGCCATGATTCTGCCCGTCACTCAGTTCTCGCCCTATACCAGCCTCTTCAGCTTTATCATCGGCCTGCCCGCGATGATCGGCGCTTACTATCAGTCGTGGAGGGCGCGACAGGAAGCGCGCCTGGCCCGGGAAGGCGCGCTGTACAGCGCGGACTGCCTGGAATTCGTTGTAGAGGATGGAACTTGCGTCAACCTTGTGCCTTTGGAAAGCCTGCACTCGCTGCCCAAACCCGGCGACATCGTTCTCCTGCCCGGTGATGGCACGTTCGAAGAGGATGACCTTGCACCCGGTGCCTACCGGATCGATAGAATCGAGCACGTCTATACGCGGCCCGACAAGAAGTCGAAGCGTCCGCGCGAGGCGCGGCTCACCAAGGCGGTAGCCCAGGTCACTTCGCTGAGCGCAGTCGCGGCCACGTAGTGAGAGCTTCTGAACTTACGGCCGCTTTGCCGTTTTTGGTTCGGTGCGGGCGGTAACGCGCTGCCACATCCGCCAGAACGCATTGTGCAGCAGTCGCGTTTGCTCGGCCTTGAGCGCCTTGTATGAACGCTCGACGTAGCCATCGAACGCCGCCGGCCAGCCGATCATCGAGCGCCGCTCCGTGTAATCGCCCTCGGCCCACTTTGACAGCAGAGCCTTGTAGCCCACCACGTGCGTAACAAAGTCCAGCAGGCACTGCGGCATCTGCTCCTCAACGATCAGGTGTGCGTTCTCAATGATGATCTTTTCGCGAACGTTGTTGAGCGGCATGAAGATGGTTGTCATCCACAGCGTCCACTCCTTCAAATCTTCGTCGCGTATGGGATGGCACTCGGTCTTGCCCTGCTTCTTGAGCAGAGACTTGTAAGCGATGTTGCCCGCCACCGTGGCCACGTAGAGTGGGCCGTAGAAGTCATTCAGACGCTGGTTCACCAGCCGCAGCCGGTCGGCGCGGCGGGCCATCATGCGATTGATCATGAAAGTAACCAGGTAGCCGGCGAAGGCCAGCACGATGGTGAACACAGCCGCGTTTTGCAGGCTGGACGGCATCAGGATTGAGGACAGATCCATGGCGGTTTTACCCCACCTCGGCGGAAAGTATACGCGCGGGACAAGCGGCCAGGCAGTGACGGCGGCAAGGTTCCGGGTAACTCATCCCAATTTGTCACTTCTGGTGATTTGCTGGAACGAGTTTTGCCGCTTCAGGGACGATCTTGATCTCAAACAGCTTGGGCCAAAGGTTGCCGGTTACGAAGAGGCGATCGTGTGCGGCGTCGTACGCAATACCGTTTAGAACCGCTTCCGGGTCGGAAACCTGGCCAGGCGATAACAGGCCCGACAAATCAATCCAACCCAGCACATTGCCCGTTGCGGGCGAGATGCGAACAATGCGATCGGTATGCCAGACATTGGCATAGATCTCCCCGTGCACGTACTCCAATTCGTTCAATTGCGTTACCTGGGAGCCGTGGTCTTTGACCACGATGTGGCGAACCTCGCGGAAGGAGCCCGGATCGAAGAAGCGCAGGTTCGCGGTGCCGTCGCTCAAGATCAGGTTTTTCCCATCCTGCGTCAGCCCCCAGCCTTCTCCTTTGTAGGTAAAAGTGTGCAGCAGGCGGAAGCTGAAGCGGTCGTAGACGAAAGCAATATGCGACTGCCACGTGAGTTGAATGAGCGTGCTGCCCCAGGAGGCAAGTCCTTCAGCGAAGTATTGCTGTGGTACCTCCGCATGTTGCAGGACGCGTCCGGTTTCTAGATCCACCATGCGCAACGAGGAGCGTTCATTGAGTCCGGTGCTTTCATAGAGATACCCATCCTCGTAGAGAAGCCCCTGCGTGTAGGCCTGAGGGTCATGCGGGTAGGTGTGGACGATGCGATAGCCGTCAGCCGCGAAGGCCTGCGATGCGGCAGCCGCAATGAAAGTAAGCACTGCAAGTGCGCGAAGAATTGAAGAGATTCGCATAAACAGATGGGCGCGCCTAATTCGCCGGCCCTGCGTCGTCGGCAATGGACACCTGAACCGGTGGATTGCTGGTCAACTGCGTATCCATGATGAGGACGGTGCGTACTTCGCCCCCGATGAGCGAGATTGGTGTGGAAGTGTACGAGGGCTTGGTGAGGCCGGTTGGGGTAACGACCATGGTGACGGTCTGCGAAGTGAAGCTGACATAGCTCGCTGTGCCACCCACGGGGAGATCGGTGACAAGTGGAATGGCGTCGGCCAGAGCCACTCCAGCCGGGACCATGTAAACATCCACGGCGCCCGTCTTCGGCGCTTGGTTGAGGAAGCGGAAAGCAGAAAGGTTGCTCGCCGCCTGCACTTGCTGGTCTTCGAGAACGGTGACCGTGTAACTGTTTGGCTCCGCACCGTTGTCGGTAAGGAACACCGAGTGCTGATGACCGGCTAGAAGCGTGCCGCTGGTACTCGCCAGCGCTGACCCGCCCGTGGCAGCAGTGATCGAAATGAGCGCCGCCTCGCTCGCCGGCACTGTGCCGTAAGGCGTAATCGTTCCCGCGCCGGCGTTGGCAGCAAGAAGCTGGCCTTCGACGAGGACGTTGGCAGCGGGAGCGATATAGGAAGCGTCGATAAAACGGACCAGGCTCGGCTGGGTGTAGGTGGCGACTTTCACGCAGGCTGACGTTGCGAGCGCCAGCGCCGAAGAAGCCGCAACCGCAACGGCAAACCGGAACGGGGTTAACCGCTGCGAGTTCTCTATCCGCCGCTCTCGATTGACCCTGGTGGCGCGCATCGTCGGGAGAGTCACCAACCTCCCACTCATACTACAAGGATCGAACGAGTTGAGTTTACGACTTTTTGGCTACGCGGATGAGCGCGCGCGGTGGAGGGATCAGCTTAACAATCCGCCATGGAAGCGCCCGAAGGCGCGGGCGCTCATCAACGACAGGAGCAGAAACCCAACGCTCAGCGTTACAACCTGTGGAATGTCGTAAAGGCTGAAGCTGCCCACGCGAGTCACAAGCAAATAAGCCACGGCGAGATTGAAGACTCCCCAAAGAACGTTCACGGTCGAGGAAGACAGCCCTTTGCCCGGCGGCTTCGCGAAGGGAGTCTGAAACGCGCGGCCCGAAACGCCGCTGATGAGATGCGGCAAGCAATTCGATAGAAACGCACCGCCGAAGAAATAGGCAACATAGTGATACCAATGCATGATGGCTCCTTACCTTTAAACGAGCAACATCGTAGCAGAATCTAGCTCGCTCCGAGATAGATGAATCGCGCCAGGAAGAGCGCGGCCAGCAGGTAGAGCAGCCAGTCCTGGCGCCGGGCTTTTCCCGCGAACAGGTGCAACACCGCCCAGGCAATGATGCCGAAGCCGAGGCCGTTGGCGATGGAGTAGGTGAAGGGGATCAGAATCAGCGTGAGAAATGCGGGAACGG
>CAYOVE010000073.1:0-14190 GCA_964407295.1 uncultured Occallatibacter sp. | reverse complement strand
GGTAGTACGCCGAGCGAAACTGCATCCACGCATCGCCCCTTGACTCCAGACCGCACTCATAAATGGCGTTCTTGACCGCGTTGGGTTTGGCCGGCGAAAACGCCTGCGCCCAGAGCCACGCAAGCCCCAGCGGAGCGAGGCCAAAGCCGAGTGCCGCGGCGAACAAAACTGCCAATGAAAAGTAGGGACTGGTCGTCATCGTGGGAAAGAATTTCCTACTCTTTCAAGCTACCAGTTTGGGGTAGGGTTTGGCGAAGGAGTTGGCGCCCGCCTGCGCCATTCAGGCGGCTTTTTACCCCATTTATCCCATCCTGTGAACCGTTGGCTGGCAATGGCCCAACCGCCGACAGGCGCAAGGCACACCTCATCCTCTCCGCGGTCCACGGAGAGGATGAGGTCAACGCAGGCTGGGGATCGATGCAACCGGTTTAAAGTTCGTGCCTATGGGTAGATGCCGCGAATCTGCACGGCCCCGGCCACGCGGCCGATACCGAGCATGTTGGCGGCAATGCGCATGGGAACTTTCCGCTCCAAGTGAATCTTGAGGACGTCGCGGAAGGCCGTCTTCATCACGTGATCGAGGCGCTTGTAGATGTCGCGAGCCTCCCAGAAGAGGTGCTGTTCGTCCTGCACCCACTCGAAGTAGGAGACGGTGACGCCGCCCGCGTTGCACAGAATGTCCGGGATGACAAAGATGTCCTTGCTCTCGAGGATTCTGTCGGCAGCGGGAGTGAGCGGCCCGTTGGCGGCCTCGGCGACGATACGCGCACGAACCGCGTCGGCGTTCTCAGCCTGTACGGCATTCTCCAGCGCCGCGGGAACGAGGATGTCGCAGGACATGGCCAGCAGCTCGTGCGGCAGAATCGGCTCGCTCTCCGGGAAGCCATCCACATGGCCGCAGAGCGACTTCATGTGGATCAGTTCGGGGATATTCAGGCCGTTCAAGTTATAGACGCAGCCCGTCGAGTCGCTGACAGCAATGATTTTTGCGCCTGCTTCGTAGAGCAACTGCGCGGCGATTGAGCCGGCGTTGCCGAAGCCCTGCACCGCGACCGTCGCGCCCTTGAGCGAAATGTGCAGATGCTCGCAGGCGCTCTCGATGGTCGAAAACACTCCGCGGCCGGTGGCCTCGTTGCGGCCCAGCGATCCGCCCAGGCTGATGGGCTTGCCGGTCACTACACCGGGAATTGCATAACCCTTGGTCATGCTGTACGTATCCATGATCCAGGCCATGGTCTGCGAGTTGGTGTAGACGTCGGGCGCGGGAATGTCCTGCTCCGGACCGATGAGCGGCAGAATCGCGCTGGTATAGCGGCGCGTCATCCGTTCCAATTCACCCCGCGACATCGATTTCGGATCGCACGTGATGCCGCCCTTGGCTCCGCCGAAGGGGATGTTGACGACAGCGCACTTCCACGTCATCCAAGTGGCCAGCGCCTTCACTTCGTCGAGAGTGACCTGCGGATGGAAGCGGATGCCGCCCTTTGCCGGCCCGCGTACCGAGCTATGCTGCACGCGATAGCCCACAAAACGGTGGATGTGGCCGTCGTCCATGCGCACCGGCACGCCAACCGTCAGCATGCGCTCGGGATACTTGATCATCTCGCGCGTGTTTTGCTCCAGGCCCATGGCGTTTGCCGCCGTGTCGAAGTTCTCCATGGCCACGTCATAGGCGTTTGCTTGAATTGCTACTGCTGTTGGCATTGATGCCACCTCCTTGCCTGGGCATCGCAGCCGGCACGCTCGAGCGTCACCGGCATTCGCTCAGGCCAAGCTTGTTTCCGCGGGCCGCGCCGGGTTTTGTTCTACCAGCCGACTGCTCGCGTAGACCGGATGCAGCCACTTGCGGTAGGCCGGCAGATTCCCATGCGTTGCGGCAAAGTACAACCGCCGCAAGCGGCGCGTGACTTCGCCGATAGCTCCGCTCGCAACGGCGCGATGATCGACGCGTACTACCGGCGCCAGGCCGACTGCCGTGCCGGTAAGGAACAACTCATCGCACACGTAAAGCTCGCTGCGGGCGATGGGCCGCTCGACGGTCTGGATGCCCAACTCATGTGCAGCAAGCTCGATGATGGAATCGCGGGTGATGCCTTCAAGGATGTTGTCGGTCACGGCGGGGGTGATCAGCCGCCCCTTGCGCACCATGAAGAGGTTGCAGGTTGCGCCTTCGGTCACGTGGCCGCTCTCGTTGAGCAAAATGGCCTCGTCGAACCCCGAGCGGCGCGCGTCGTCGCCGGCCAGCGCGCTGTTGGCATAGGCGCCGCAGATCTTGGCGCGCGGCGGGATGGCGTTGTCCTCGATGCGCCGCCAGGAGCTGACGCCGGCGTGCAGCCCGTTTTCGCTCTTCAGATACTCGCCGTACGGAACGGCGGCGATGAAAAAGCTATCCTGGTCGTCGATGGCCACGCCGATGCGCTCCGCGCTCTTGTAGGCCAGCGGCCGAATGTAGAGATCGGTGTGAAATTCGTTGCGCCGCGCCAGCTCGACGGTGATCGAGCACAACTCCGCGGGCGTGAGCGGCACGTCAATACGCAGGATTCCGCAGTTTTGCTTCCAGCGCCGGTAGTGTTCCATGGGCCGAAGAACATAAAGCTCGCTCGCGGCCTCGTTCCAGTGCGCGCGAATGCCCTCGAATACGCCGGTTCCATAGTGGAGCGCGTGGGTCAGGATTCCGATGCGCGCATCGCGCATGGGCACATATTCCCCGCCGAAGTACACAATCAGGTTGGGATCGGCATCCGCCTTCATGTCACACCTCCACAAGCGCCTCCCGGTACAGTTCCCTTCCCCGCGCCAGGGCGCGCTCGTCGAGTTCAACCCAGCGCGGGTTTTTCACGAGCCGCTTCAGCGCGTCGACAATGCTCTGCTGCGGCAGCGCGCCGGCAATCTCCAGCAGCGCACCCAGCATCACCATGTTGGCTGCGCGCTTATCGCCCAGTTCGTCGGCCAGCTCAGTGAACGGGAGAGCGAGCACATGCACGCCGTCACGCATGCAATCTTCGGGAAACTCCTCGCCGTTGTAAATCACCCAACCACCGGCACGCACACTCTTGTCGAACTTGCGCAGAGAGGGCTCATTCATCGCCACCAGCACATTAGGCGAAGTGACCAGCGGCGAATCAATAGAGTGGCGCGACAGCCGCACGTGGCAGTTCGATGTGCCGGAGCGCATCTCAGGACCGTACGACGGCAGCCAGGACACTTCGAGGCCTGCGTCGAGGCCGGCCTCGGCCAGCACTTCGCCCAGTAGAAGGACTCCCTGCCCGCCAAAGCCGGCAATGCGCACTTCCAGGTCGATCTCCTTATCCCGCGCGAGAGCTGCCGCGTTGCCTTCAGGCAAATCACTCTCGGCAACTCCAAGAATGCGCGGCAGCTCATCGAGCGCGGGTTGCGGCGTCACTGGCCTTTGATCCGCCGACAAGGTCCGCTCTTTCGCCCGGTCGCAGAAAACTCCGAGCGGAAACTCCTTTTCCATCACGTCGCGCACCCAGTGCTGCGCTTCCACCGGGTTCATCTTCCAAATGGTCGGGCAGGGCGAAAGCACTTCGATCAGCGAGAATCCCAACCCGCGCACCTGATTCTCGAGGCCGCGTTTGATGGCCCGCGCCGCCTGCGCATTCTGCTTGTTGTCGCCCAGGCCCACGCGCTCAATATATGCGGGCGCCTTGAGCGTGCTCAGCAGCTCGCTCACATGAAGCGGATAGCCCTCTGTCGCCGCGCTGCGGCCGTTTGGAGTTGTGGTGCTCTTCATGCCCAGAAGCGTGGTGGGCGCGGCCTGGCCGCCGGTCATGCTGTAGATGGCGTTGTTCACAAAGAATACGGTGATGTTCTCGCCGCGATTGGCGGCGTGCAGAATCTCCGCCGACCCGATTGCGGACAGATCGCCGTCTCCCTGGTAGCTGATGACGATGCTCTCGGGACGGCTGCGCTTCATGGCCGTGGCCACCGCCGGAGCGCGACCGTGCGCGGACTGCACATTGCCCACGTCGAAGTAGTAATAGGTGAAGACGCCGCAGCCCACGGGGCCAACCATGATGGTGCGATCCTGAATGCCCAGATCGTCGATGGCCTTGGCAATCATCTTGTGCACGGTGCCGTGGCCGCAGCCGGGACAGAAGTGCGTCTGGTGCTGAAGGTCTTCTTTGCGCTCATAGCGCTTGTAGAAGGAACTGGCCTTGCCCTGCGCAACTTCGTATTCTGCCGCCGATTCAGTAGACATTTGCCACGCGCTCCTCTTCTTGAGCCGGCTGCGCGAGACCGCCTCGGCGCGCCAGCTCGCGAACCAACGCCAGCACTTCCTCGTGCGACGGCACATTGCCGCCCACGCGACTCAGGAACTCCACCGGCCGCGATCCGTTCAACGCCAGTTTTACGTCCTCAATCAACTGGCCTGTGCTCATCTCGACCACTCCGAAAACACGCGCGCTGAATGCCAGCCGCTGGAACTGCACCACGGGAAATGGATAGAGAGTGATGGGACGCAGAACGCCGACTTTGATTCCCGCGGCTCGCGCCTCCGCGGTCACGGCTTTCAAAATGCGGCCGACAATTCCATAACCGACCAGCACAATCTCGGCGTCGGCGGTCATCCACTCTTCGGCCCAGGATTCGCGCTGCTCGGCAACTTTGTATTTGGCTTCGAGCGAGCGAACGTGCTTCTCCAGCTTGTCGAAATCCAGCTCCAGCGAGCTGATCAGGTTGCCGCGCGAGGCGGCAGTGCCGGCAACGGCCCAGCCTGGCAGGTGCGTTGCAGTCGCCGTTTGCGGAAACTCCACCGGCTCCATCATCTGCCCGATAAACCCGTCGGCGAGAATAAAAACCGGGTTGCGATAGCGGTCGGCAAGTTCGAAAGCCAGAGCGGTCAGGTCCGCCATCTCCTGCACGGAGTGCGGCGCCAGCACGATCGTTCGATAGTTGCCGTGGCCGCCGCCTTTCACCACCTGGTGGTAATCGCCCTGCTCGGCTCCGATATTGCCCAGTCCCGGGCCACCGCGCGTAATGTCGGCGATGACGCAAGGCAGCTCCGCGCCGGCCATGTAGCTGATGCCTTCCTGCATGAGGCTGATGCCGGGACCGCTCGACGCGGTCATGGCGCGCACGCCCGCCGACGCCGCGCCGTACAACATATTGATGGCCGCGACCTCGCTCTCCGCCTGCACGTAGACGCCGCCTGTCTTCGGCATGAACTCCGCCGCGGCCTCGGCAATCTCGCTGGCCGGCGTAATGGGATAGCCGTAAAACGCGCGGCATCCGGCAAGAATGGCGCTCTTGACGATGGCCTCATTGCCCTTCATCAGTTGCTTGCGCATGCGCTCGCTCCCTCCGCCGCGGCTTTTGCCGCACGCGCCTCAACCTGGTGCGCGTTCACCAGCCGGTAAACCGTAATTGCCCCCGGCTCGGGGCAGACCATGAAGCAGATGCCGCAGCCGGTGCAGCCTGCGCCTGCATACAACGCAGTCCGATAGCCGTAATGATTGAGCCGCTCGCTCATCGCGATCACCTTGGGCGGGCAGGCCTCAATGCACAGGCCGCAACCCTTGCATTCCTGTTCGTCAATGCGCAGTTGGCCGCGATCCCGTTTCTGATCCGGCATTTTTCCGTCCGTCATCGCGCTCACTTTGCCGCCCCCCAACCGCGCTGCTCACACAAATGCCAGCGTCGCTTTCCGCTCCATATAGTGCGAGCGCACCGCAAAATCTTCCAGCTCGGCCCTGAAGCGCGGATCGGCAATGGAAATCAGCGCTTCCGCGCGCTCGCGCAACGTCTTTCCGTGCAGATATGCAATGCCGTGCTCGGTGACGACGTAGTGCACATCGGCGCGCGAAGTAACGACGCCCGCGCCCGGCTCAAGCACCGGCACAATGCGCGAAACGGTTCCGCCACGCGCCGTTGAAGGCAACGCGATAATCGGCACGCCGCCTTTGGATCGCGCTGCACCGCGAATGAAGTCGATTTGCCCGCCGAAGCCGCTATAAGGCCGCGTTCCCAGCGAATCCGCGCAGACCTGCCCCGTCATATCCACCTGCAGCGCGCCGTTGATGGCCACCATGCGATCGTTCTGCGCCACCACAAAGGGATCGTTGGTGTAGCTGATGGAGCGAAATTCGAAGCAGGGATTCTCGCGGATGAAATCGAAAAGCCGCTGCGTGCCCAACGCAAAAGCCACCACGGCCTTGCCGCGATGCAGCGTCTTGCGCTCGCCGTTGATGACGCCCGACTCCATCAGTTCGATCACGCCGTCGGGGCACATCTCGGTGTGAATGCCCAAATCGCGCTTGCCGGTAAGACAGTGCAGCACCGCCTCGGAGATGCCGCCGATTCCCGTCTGCAGCGTGGCTCCATCGGGAACGAGCGCGGCCACATTTTGCGCCACGCGCATATGCAACTCGGTGCAGGGCTCCGCGTCGAGCTCGAGCAGCGGCCGGTCCGTTTCAACAAGCGCGGAGATGTGGCTCACGTGAATTGTGGTGTCGCCGTGCGTGCGCGGCATTTGCTGGTTCACTTCGGCGATGACGATTTTGGCGCAACGAACCGCCGTGAGCGTGCAGTCCACCGTGGTACCCAGGCTTACAAAGCCGTGAGCATCCGGCGGAGAAACCTGCATGAGCACCACATCGAGCGGCAGAGCGCCGCTCTCAAAGAGGCCTTCGATCTCACTCAAGAAAATCGGCGTGTAATCGGCGCGCCCGTTGCATACCGCTTCGCGCACGTTATCGCCCAGAAACAGCCCGCGATGGCGGAAGTGCCCCGCGTACTCGGGACGCGTGTAGTCGGCCGCGCCCAGCGTCTTCATATGGATGATTTCGACGTCGCGGAGCTCGGCGGCACGTGCCACCAGCGCGTCCACCAAAACCGAGGGCGTTCCGCAGCCCGACTGGATCCAGACACGAGCACCGGAGGGTACAGCTTTGAGCGCCTGCGCCGCGCTCATGCGCTTGCGCTGGCAATCTTCGCTCCAGGTCATCTTGAGCCGCCGCTGCACATCCTCAAAGGGCGATGCATCGGCTCTGATCGTTCCATCACGGGTAGCGCCTCCGATCTTGCCCTCAACTCCCTTCAAGCCGCCATTAGTCTGGGCTTTAGGAGCGGGCAGCGCTGTGATGGGAGTCACCCCGGGTATTGCAAAATCCGGTCGGAATTCCGGGCTGGTTCGCTTTCCTTGTCGCCGCGCACGGCTATTACAGTCGATAAATGCACGGATGAGGTTTTTGCGCACAATTCATGCGCCGCTTTCGGGCATCGGAGTTCCAACGCGTGAAGTGCAGCGGGCAGTCAGGCCGCGCGAAGACTGAACATCGCAATCGCCCGGGGTAGCCTTCCCTGGTTCCGGCTACATTCCCGGCCCGCTCGGATATGCAGGAAGATCGGGCGGCGCCGGCGGCAGCACCTTGGGACGCTCCTGAATTTCCTTCATAAGGTAGTCAACGGCCTTTTCGATCTGCGGATCGTGTCCGTCCGCGAGCTGATCGGGATTATCTTCAACCTCGATGTCGGGCGCGACGCCATGATTTTCAATTAACCACTGGCTGTTGAGCCCGTAGAGCGAAAACTCTGAGCGCGTGACGTATCCGCCGTCCATCAAGGGGACTTCGCCGCGAATGCCGCGCACCCCGCCCCACGTCCGTGTGCCGATGACCGGGCCCAGCTTGTAAAACTTGAAAAAGTATGTGAAGAAGTCGCCGTCCGAGGCCGCGTAGTGGTTGGTGACGCACGCCATGTAGCCGTTGAAGACGTCGTCCGGGATCGTGCTCGGAGCCCAGTTGCGCGCCGATTGCATGCCCGCCAGAATCCGGCGCAACTTTTCCAGGATGATCTGGTCGACATTTCCGCCGCCGTTATAGCGCACGTCGAAGATGATGGCCTGCTTGCGAATCTGCGGGTAGTACTGGCGCACAAACTCGTTCAGCCCCGACGGCCCCATGTCCGGCAGGTAGACGTAGCCGATCTTGCCACCGCTCAGTTTATCCACCTTTTCGCGGTTCGACTCGATCCAATCCAGTTCGCGCAACTTGAATTCGTTTTCCAATGGCTGCACGACTACGTCGTGCGAGCCCTCCATCGTGGGCCTGGAATTCACTGTCAGCGTAACGTTGTCGCCGGCGGTGTTCACAAAACCCTCATAAGGATTCCGCGGCGCATTCAGTTGGCGTCCGTTGATGGCCAGCAGATAGTCGCCCTGATGCACGATCACGCCCGGCTGCGTCAACGGAGACCGCAACTGCTGCGCCCAGTTGGCGCCCGGCAGAATATGCGCAATCTTGTAGCGTCCGCTTGCCGCATCGAGCGCAAAATCCGCTCCCAGCATGCCCACATTGACGGGATGCAGGTCAGGATAATCGCCCCCGCCCACATACATGTGCGAGTTCGAAAGATCGCTGAACATCTCCCCGATGACGTAGGTCAGGTCGTAGCGATCGGCTACGTAGGGCAACAGCGGCTCATACTTTGCGCGCTCCGCCTTCCAGTCCACGCCGTTCATGGATTTCTCAAAGAAGAACGTGCGTTCCTGACGCCACGCCTCGTCGAACATTTCCTTCCATTCGGATTGCGGATCGATGTCCGCGCGCACTTCCGCGAGGTTCAGCGCTCCATCGCCAATGTGATGTTCCGGGCCGGCAGGCGGCGCTGCATCGATGATGCCCAATTTGCCGGGCAGTTCGGCGTAGAGCAACTTCTTGCCGTCAAACGACAGGGAGAACTGTCGCGCGCCGCTCAGCAGAACTTGATCCTTGCGTTTATCCAGATCGAAAACGTGAATCTCCGGGGTGAGGCCCGGCAACGGTCCTGAAAAGCCATCCGTTGGATTTGCCGCGTAATAAACGAAGCCATCGGCCGCGGCTAGGTTGTCCAGATTTCCCGGCGGCGTGGGCAGCGCAACGATCCGGGTCTGGATTCCATCGAGGTCAATGCGGAACGGTTCTTTCTTTTTGGCCTGGTCTTCGGTCTTCTCGCCGGCAGCAGGATGATCCGCTGTTTTCGCCCCGGCCGCAGGCTCGACGCCTTTGGTGCCTGCGGCCGGCTCCGGCGCTTTCGTCGGCGCTGGCGACGCGGCGGGAGCCTCATCCGGCTGCTTCACCGCAACTTCGTCGCTCTGCGGCGCAAACGGCGAGGCCTCGTCCGCGCGCAGCGTAATTGCATACACCTTCTCCGCCTGGGGATTCGCGAATTCGTCGTCGATAGGACCCAGCACCTCATTGAACGTCCGCAGCGAGATGAAATAGAGATACTTTCCGCCGGGATCGAACACCGGATTGATTGAAGGATAAAAATCCGTCGTTGCATCGGTGATGCTCTTCACGTCCAGCGAGTACAGCTCGATCATGGGATAAAGGTTTTCCTGTGCCTTGTCATAGGCGATCCACCTGGAATCCGGAGACCACGCATAGTTATGAAATTCGTCGTATTTGCCCGTATCCACGAGCACCGGCTTCTTATCGTGAATGTCGACGTAATACAAATGCAGCGAGCTGTCGGCGTAGGCCAGCTTAGTGCTGTCGGGCGACCACACCGGAGGCATTAGAAACTCCGGCCCTCCGGTCGTGATCTGCTGCTCCGGTCCCATTCCATCCTGCGGCCGGATATAGATCGCCTGCTCTCCGGTGGCGTCGCTTTCGTAGGCAATCCAGCGGCCGTCCGGCGACCAGGCTACATTCTGCTCGCGAATTCCCGGTGTCTGCGTCAGGTTCCGCGTCGCGCCATGCTCGGCCGGCACCGTGTAAACATCGCCTCGCGCCGTGAGGACCGCCCGCTTGCCCTCGGGAGAAAGGTCCGCGGAGTCGATCAGCTTCGCGGTCGAGGCCCAATGTGCGCGCGCCTCGTTGGCGTCGCCGTCCACCTCAATCTCCAGCTGGCGCGTCTTTTCCGTCCTGGTATCGAACAGGCACAGCCAACCTCCGTGCTGGTAAACAATCTGGTCCCCGTTCAGGCTCGGCCACTCCACGTCGTAATCGGTGTAGTGCGTCAGCTCCTTCACCGCGCGCGACTTCAAGTCCATGGAGTAGAGATTTAGCAAATGCCCTTCTCCGCGGTCCGACACAAAATAAACCGTATCGCCGCTCCACATCGGAAAGGTGTCAGTCCACTCGTCGTCGGTCAGCTGCTCGTATGCGTGCGTCTTGAAGTTCCATCGCGAAAGCTTTTGCGCCATCCCGCCGGTGTAGCGCTTCCAGGTGCGGAAATTGCGAAAGATGCGGTTGTAAATCATCTCGCTGCCATCGGCGTTGAAGGCCAGCAGCCCGCCCCGGTCGATGGGCAGTCGCTCCGGCAACCCTCCATCGACGCTCACCGTCCACAGATGCCCAAACCACTCGTTGAAGGAGTCGCGGCGCGAAAGAAACACAATGCGTTTTGAATCCGGCGTCCACGCGATCACTTCGTTATTCGGCCCCATTCGCTCGGGAACCTCGCCGATATCGGGAACGAATGTCAGCTGCTTCGGCTGGCCGCCGGCGGCGGGAACGATGTAAACGTTAAAGTTCCCGTCGTACTGGCCGGTAAAGGCGATCCATTTGCCGTCCGGTGAAAAATGGGGAAACAGCTCGAGACCCGGGCTTGTCGTAATCCGGCGCGCCACACCGCCATCCGTCGTCGTCAACCACAGGTCGCCGGCGTAGCTGAACACGATCTGGCTTTCGTGAATATCAGGAAAGCGCAGCAGCCTCCCCTGGGTCTGCGCCTGCAATTGAATCAGGCCGGAAAAGAACGCCGCAACCAGAATGGCAGAACCGTACAGAACACGCCGCAAATTGATCATGGAGAATCGCCCCCGAGGAATGAGAAACCATCATCCTACAACTCGCCTGTCCATCTGTTCAAACCGTTGAGAATGCCGGACACATCGAATTCGCGAATCAGCAGGGTCGTCCTTCGATCATTCTGGACTCATGTTCGCAGGCGAAAACGACAGTCAGCCGAATGGAGGACCGCCCCGCGTCCGCATCGGATTCCGGTGGAGATTGGAAACGACTGCACCAGCCTCTTGTGATCGCCGCGGCAAATCGAAACGGTGGATTCCCCGAATCCGCAAGCTTCAGGCCGGTTTTCATTCGCTCTTGTCGGATTCGCCGACGGCCGCTGCCGGCAGATCGAGCGCCACGAGAGCAAACCGCGTCTGGCCCGGCGCCGCGCTCTCAAATCCGACGATGTGCTGGTGGCGCTTTGAGCCGGCTCTCAACTGAAAACCCTCATGGCTCGACTGCCATCCATACGATTTATCGTGGTCGTCGACGTTCACGTTGGGGCCTCCTTTGTCGGAGCAGGTCAAACCCTCGGATGTCGCGGTAGGGGTTCCCACGGCAGCGCCGTTCTGGCACGCGATCACGTCGCCGTACCGGGTGAGGGCCTTTTTGTAAAACGCGACGACTTTGTCCTGGCCATCGGCAGTGGAGTAGTTGACGACCTTCACGCGCAGCTCCCACTCGCCAAAGCCCATGTGGATGTCAGCTGATTTGTCGTTGTCTTTGTCCTTCACGATGTCCGCGCCGGGATAGGCGGGCAGACCGAGGTCGGCGGCGGAAGTCTCGTCGGTGTTCACATGAATCCCGCCGAAGGGGGTCTCCACCTGGACCCTCTTGTCCTCGCCGTTGGGGCCTTTGTCCACCGACACTCTGCAACCGGCGATCCCGGCCGCGAGGACCAAACAGGCGACCAGGGCGGCGATGATGCTGCCCGTGTTAAGCATCTCGCTCTGCACCAACCGGAGTGTCGTGTTCTGCTCTAACTGGCGAAGGGAGTTCCGTACCAACTGGAGTGCCGAGTTCTGTACTAACAGCCGGGGGAAGTTCCGCGTCGGTTTTCGCATCATGGCAATCGCCCTCATGAGACGTTATACGCCGCGGGCAGGCAAAAGGTTCCGGGAACGCAGGGAGCAGGGGATTCCCTCGTAGCGCCGGTCTCCAGACCGGCTGTAGTGCGGGCCGTAGCGCCGGCGTTACCTGGCGCTCAGTCCGTCGAGCCGTCTTCCTTGCTGCTGGTGGCGAAGAGGATTGACGCGACAAAGACGGCGATGATGACGGGAACAACAAAGAACGGGGAAGTCATGTGCATGGCGCAGGCTCCTTGCAGTTCCAGAATACCAGCCATCAGCTATCAGCCGTCAGCTTGACTGCGGAGGAGCAGAAATCCCCTCCCTCGCCCCAATTGGATGTGGGCTGAGGGCTGACAGCTAATCCCTATTCCCTACTGGCTATTCCCTGCCTTTGCGTAGTCCACCCGCACCGTCAGAATCTCGTACGGATGGATCGGAACTTTGACCACGCCGCCGACGACGGAAAGCGGATCTCCTTCCGGCTGCTCCATGAGATTCGTGACGGTTGCGCCGGTTGCGCCCGGAGGGATGTGGAACTCGGTTGTCGTCTCCTTCCCTGCCCACTCGTACACGCGGAAGATGAGCCCGTTCGTAGCGATACCATTCTGATCCTCGGCCTTTTTGACGGCGGTCAGAACGACGTTGTCGGGCGAGACCGACGCGAATGAATGCTCCGGTGGCAGAGACCCGGGATGGGGTGTGGTCACGATGGCCTGCAGTGGGTAGTCGTACTCCCAACCATGGCGCACGGTGAGCGCGTCTTTCCACGTGCCCGCGTGCGGATAGAGCGCGTAGTGGAAATGATGCTCGCCCTGGTCGGCGTCGGGATCGGGCCACGTAGGCGAGCGCAGCAATGTAATGCGCAGCACGTTCCCCGCGGCGTCGTATCCGTACTTGTCCTGGTTCAAGATGCTTAGTCCGTGGACCTTTCCGTCAGGCCCTGCGCCCGAAAGATCGGCCCAGCGCATCGCCGGAACCTCGAACTGCGCTTTTTCGAAGGAGTTGTTGCGCGTCGTCGGACGCTGGATCGAGCCGTAGGGAATCTCGTAGGTGGCGAAGTCGCTGGTGACGGCCAGCGGAAACGCGGCCTTGAGAAGTACGTGTTTCTCATGCCAGTCAATATCGTTGTCGATGTCGACTTGATCGCCATCCAGCCGAATCGTCTGCACAAACTTCGAGTTTTGCCAGTGATAGGTGACGCGCACGGCGGGACTGGATGTAGGGGGTTCCGATGTGGCTCTGAGCAGCTCGACGGAATCGGCCTTCTCGATCACGGCCGGCGGCGCATCCAGCGTACCGGGATCGATGTTCCATGCGTCGTATTGCTTGGGCAGATCCTTGAAGAACTGTAGCTGGTTGCCGCAGGCATTGGGCGCGAGCGCCGCTACACCCGATTCCTGGAGGCCGGAGATGCAGCCGCTGCGCTTGTCAATCGTTAGGCGCAGGCTACTGCCTCTCAGCGTGATGCTGTCGGGCGTCTGCTCTGCCGGAGCACCCAATCCGGCTCGTAACTGATTCGCGGCGGTGAATGGGGTGACCTCCAGCACCTTATATCCCATGGGAGGAACGTCGAGTATTGCAACCTCCACATCAACAATGCCTGTCCGTTCGTCGGCCGAGATCACGTGAAAGGGCACTCCCCCGCCAGTGGACGGGTCCGTCACTTGAACCATGGGGGCAAGATGCGGCAATTGCAACTTGACGTCGACCGTGCTGGACCGCCTCCAGCCAAGCGGGTTATACACGATGACCGGTACCGCGTCTTTTTCCTTACTCCGCGTATTGATCTGCGCGTCAACAGCGCCGAGCGCCGCCGAAGAAATCTCGTCCGTTGACATGCGTACCCAGTCGTAGTCCTTCTGCGCGTCCTTATAGATCACCGCAATGCCCGACCCCGCCGCCAGATCGTGGAACTGGTTGAACAAAACCTTCTTCCAGTCTTCCGTCAGTTCGTCCGCCGGGTATTTCATGCCATCGAGCCATGCGAGCGAGGACCATTTCTCCGCATTCAGCATCTCCTCTTCGGCCGTCCGCATGTTGTGCTTGTGGTTGGCCTGCGTGGTCATCACACCGCGGTGATACTCGAAGTACAGCTCCGAATTCCATGTGGGAATCGAAACCTTCCCCGGCACTTCCGGCGGCGCTGTATAACCCTTGGCAATCGACTGGTAGTTCCAGGCCGGGCTGTCGGGAGCGATCTGCTTTTCGACATCCGTGAACCAGCTTTGCGCCGTGCCGAATTCGAAGTGCGGCGTGACAAAGCAATCGCCGGTGGAAGCAGGGGCTGAAGCCCCACTTGATGGAGGCGCAGTTTCGGCACGACTAAAGTCGTGCCCTGATACAGAACTTCCGCCGGTATTTGAGTCGCGCAATGAACCGGA
>CAYOVE010000072.1:0-14348 GCA_964407295.1 uncultured Occallatibacter sp. | reverse complement strand
TGCTCGACGTTGGCGCCAATGTCGACTGCAAAGCGCAAAACCTCGAGCAGTTCGCCGTGATGGGCGAAATGTATGCCCGCAGCGTGCTCAAGATTGTGCGGCCGCGCGTAGGTCTTCTTTCCATCGGCGAGGAAGAAACCAAGGGCAACGAACTTACCCGCGAAGCCTTTCCGCTCCTCAAAGCCCTGCCCATTAACTTCATTGGCAACGTTGAGGGTCGCGACATCTTCAACGGTCAGGCCGATGTGATCGTCTGCGACGGTTTTGTGGGAAATGTGGCCCTCAAGACCAGTGAAGGTATCGGGCGTTTTGTGCGCGACGCGCTGCGCAGCTCATTGAATAAGACCGTCACCGCCCAGGTGGGCGCGCTGCTGTCGCGCAAGGCCTTCAACGACTTTCGTCGCCGCTTGGACTACACCGAATACGGCGGCGCTCCGCTGCTCGGCGTCCGCGGCGTCTGCATCATCGGCCACGGATCATCAAATGAAGTCGCCATTTATAACGGCATCCGCGTGGCCCACGAGTTCTCGCGCTCCGGCGCCAACGAACGCATCGAGCAGGCCTTCGCGGGCCGGCCCAAGCCGCGTCCCGATCATGACGCCGACACCGACGCGACGATTCACTAATCAGTGATCTGTACCTGCCATGGTTGAAAAACCAGTCCGTCCTTCCACGTTTGATCAGGCGACACTGAAGCAATTGGCTTGTCCCGCCTGTTACGGCGGGCTGCGCTTTGAGAGCTCCCGCCTGCTTTGCACCGCATGCGGCCGCGCCTATCCCATTGCCGATGGCATTCCTGTCTTGATCATCGAACACGCCGAACGGCCGATCGAAGAGCACTGAGAACCGGCGCCAACTGGCTCTTTAGTGCTGGCTGTGCCGCCAGTCCCAGTAGGCCTTTTGATCGTCCTTATTCCGCTTGTTGAAATCCTGGTGGTCCCGGTGAGTGTCGCGCTCCCACTGGTTGTAGTAGGGTTCTTCAGCCGCCCACCCGTGATAATCGTGGTAGTAGGGGTCGTAAACCCGCACTGTTCCCGTGCAGCCGGTGCAGAGTACAGGTAAGGCAATGGCTGCCGCAAAGATCATCGGAACGAAGCGTCTCATACATGAGCGCAAAGCCTTGGTTCCTCGTCTCATCGTCTTCTTCTCCTGTCGGTTGCAAAACGATACGACACATCCAGCAGATTCAGATGCGCCCTTTTTTAAGGTGGATGTGTGGATGGGGCTAACTCACTCTATCGGCGGAGATAAAAGGGCCGCACAATCAGCGCCGCAAGTCCAATCGCGGCAGCCAAAGCGAGCGCAATCAGGCCATAGAGAAGAGTCAGGCTGATTCCTTTGGCCGGTTCCTCGCTCGGGGCGTCTTGCCCCTCGATCTCGGAATGCGGCTCGTCACTCATACTTCAGTGACTCCACCGGATCCATCTGCGCAGCGCGTGTCGCCGGCACGGTTCCGAAGATGACTCCTACCAGGGTCGCCGCGGTCAGGGCGATCACCACCGACAGCCACGAGATGGGAAAGTCGTAGCCGCTGAAGACGCGGATCGAAAACGGGATTGCGAGGCCCACGAGGCTGCCCACAATGCCACCAGTAATCGAGATGAGGATCGCCTCGGTAAGAAATTGCAGTTTGATCTCGCGGTACGTGGCGCCCAGCGCCTTGCGAATTCCGATCTCGCGAATGCGAGAGCGTACATTGGCCAGCATGATGTTCATAATGCCCACGCCGCCCACGGCCAGCGTCACTGCCGCTACCATCACCAGTACGGCCGTAAGAGCGTCTGCGATCTTCGCCGCCGTCACCAGCAGTTCACTGAGCGTCTGTGCCTTATAGATCGAACTCGGGCGATGCCGGGGGCTGGACCTGATGACCTGCACAATCTCTCTCGCTGCATCGGGCACTTCGTTCATGCTCTGCAGGGAAAAGTAGATCTGGTTCACGTTTTCGCTCCCGGTAAAGTAGCGCGCCACCGAATAGGGGACGAGAACGGTCTCGTCCTGGATCTCAGATTGCCCGAAGTCCGACACGCTCTCTTTGAAGACTCCGATGATGGTGAAGGGAATGCCCAGAACCTGAAAGGTCTGGTCGATGGCCAGGTCATCGCCGCCATATTGTTCCTTGGCGAATTGCTCCGTCACCACCGCGCAATGGCAGTGAGTCGTGTCGTCCGTTTCATCGAAAAACCGGCCCTGAGTGACAATCAGATTGCGGATTTGCGGGTACTCCGGAGAGACGCCCAATACGAGCGTGTCCCTCTGGATTCCGCCGGGAAAGCTGAGGCGGTTGTGCATCGTCAGCACCGGCGAGGAATACATCACGCCGGGCACCTGCTGGTCCACGGCCTTCTCGTCCTCGCGGGTCAGAAAGTCGTTGTAGCGCACCCGCTCGCCCGGCGTGGCGCCTCCGCCCGCATACTCCACCTCTACGGTGTTGGTGCCGATCTTCTGGATCAACTCCTGGACGTATTGCTTGCCCGTCATTCCAATTGTCACCACCAGAATCACCGACGCCGTGCCGATCACCATGCCCAGCGCGGTAAGCGCAAAGCGCGTTTTGCTGGCGCGGAAGCTGTCTCCGGCCAGCTTCAGGATCTCGCTCATGAGCATGGTTCGGCGTGCGCTCACCAGCGTTTCCTGGAAAGTGTCCTCGCGCTGCTGTTGCCGCGGTTCTTGTTGGACGATCGGATTCATCGCTTTCTTGGTTAGACTCTCCCCGGTCCTCTGCGGGTTCCGGAATTTCGCGGCAAGTCAAGGTTGAAACTGGAAAGTTGTTGCTCCCTGTCTCATAGCTTACGCGCAGCTCCCTTTGCTCGAAAACCACCTTTGCGAACCATCGGTCACTGCTCTTGTGATTGCCGCTGAAGCCGGGCCAGAGCCTCAACGGGCACCGCCTCGGCACGGGCCAGTGGATCGATCTCTGCGGCAGCCAGGGCTCTGGTGACTGCTTCCGGCGTCACTCCGGCGGCTCGCAGGTTGTTAGCCAGCGTCTTGCGCTTCTGCGCAAAAATCCGGCGCAGAAATCGAAGAAATTCCGCCTCAGCAACGCCCAACTCCGCGAAGCGCGGCGCGAATCGCCAGCGAAATACGGTGGAATGGACCTTCGGCGGCGGCGAGAAAGCCGAGGGCGGCAGCGTGAAAAGCTGCTCCACGGGTCCGTACATCTGCATCGTCGCCGAAAGCAGGCCATAATCGCGCGTGCCCGGTGTGGCAGTCACGCGCTCGGCCACTTCCCGCTGGACCATCAGCACGGCGACGTCAAGCGCGGCGTGGCTCGCGGCCAGCTTTAAGAGGATGGGCGAAGTAATCGCGTACGGCAGATTGCCTGCCACGCGCAACCGCCCTCCCGCTTGCGCCGCTGCCCCCGCAAAATCAAACCGCAGCACATCGTCTTCGACCACGGTTACCCGTGCCGGATCGAATTGCTCCCGAAGCCCCGCTGCCAGTTCACGATCCAGCTCAACTGCCACAATGTGTGCGGCCTGGGCCGCAAGGGCTCCGGTAATCGCGCCCTTTCCGGGGCCGATCTCAACCACTGTGCGGCCGGCCATCTCTCCCAACGCCGCCGCAATCCTGTGCGCGGCCTGAATGTCCACCAGAAAGTTCTGCCCGAGCTTTGGTTTTGTGCGCATCTGCTGCTCCGATGGTAGACGAGCCGCCCACTTGCGACTGCAGTTCCGAGCTCCTTTCCGCCGACCGCATCTGCTGCACTAAACTGATCCTTGCTGCCACGAATCTCCCCAAGCAAACCATGAGGCGCCTTTGCTGATCGACTCTCATGCCCACCTGGACAGCCCACGCTTTGCAGACGACCGTGAGGCGATGCTTGTGCGCGCGCGGCAGGCGGGCGTCGTCGCTGTTCTCTCCATTGGCATCGGCGAGGGTCCGGCCGAAATGCACCAGGCGCTCGACATTTGCCGCGAGTTCAATGCGCGGCGCCGGAATGGCGCCAACCTTCCCAGGCTTTACGCCAGCGCCGGAATTTATCCCCATAACACCCCGGAAGCCGATGCTGCCGTTCTTGCCAAACTCGACGCCCTCCTGGCCGAGCCTGAAGTCATCGCCTGCGGCGAAATCGGCCTCGACTACTATCACGAGGGCGCGCCGCGCGACGTCCAGCGCGACGGCCTCATCAGCCAGCTGGAGATTGCCGCGGCGCGCAAGCGGCCCATCCTGATCCACTGCCGGGGCACAAACGAGTCCGCCGACGCCTGGGACGATCTTTTTGTGGTTTTGGAGCAACATTGGCGGCCAGCCGGACTTGGCGGCATCATGCACTGCTTTGGCGGCGGCTCGGAGCAGGCCCGCCGCTCGCTGGACCTTGGTTTCCTGGTCTCCTTTGCCGGCAGTCTCACCTATCCCAAGGCGCAGCCGCTCCGCGATGTAGCCGCCCGCCTGCCGCTCGACCGCATCCTCGTTGAAACGGACGCGCCTTGGCTCGCCCCCGCATCCCATCGCGGAGAGCGCAACGAGCCTGCGCTGGTTGCCCAAACGGCTCAGGTCCTGGCCGGGCTCCTCAACGTCACACCCGATGAAATCGCCGCCGCGACTACCGCAAACTTCTGCCGGTTGTTCCATCTCCAACCGGACGTGGGAAACTGATAAAGGCATAATCGGCGGCAGCCCGCCGAGCATTTTGAGGACGAGACAGCCATGGCACAGGAAAACTCATTTGACGTCGTGAGCAAGATTGATATGCAGGAGGCGCGCAACGCAATCGACCAGGCAATCAAGGAGATTCGCCAGCGCTTCGACCTCAAGGACACCCACTCCGAGGTCAACCTCGAAGGCCAGGACACCATCCAGTTGGCTTCAAGCAACGAGTACAAGCTGGAGGCCGTCAAAGACATCCTCTGCCAGAAGCTCGTCAAGCGTGGTGTCTCGCTCAAGAACCTGACCTACGGCAAAATTGAGCCCGCAACGGGCCAAAGCGTCCGGCAGAAAATCAGTCTCCAGCAGGGCATTCCCGTGGAAAAAGCGAAAGAGATTGTTCGCCTTGTGAAAGATTCGAAAAAGAAGGCACAAGCCAGCATCCAGGGCGATACCGTAAGAATCTCCAGTAAGGACCGGGACGAGTTGCAGGCCATCATTGCCCTGCTTCGCGCTAAGGACCTCGGCCTCGAATTGCAGTTCACCAACTATCGCACGAACTAACAACGGCGGCGCACTCGCATTTGTCTTGAACGGAGAGCATCTTGGCAAGGGAGATCATTCTGACGACGAACGCTCCGTCTCCACCGCCGGCATACAGCCAGGCGGTACGAGCCGCGGGTCTGGTGTTTGTCTCAGGAACCGGGCCTCTTGACCCCGCATCCGGAAAGGTTGTTGGGGACACGATCCAGGAGCAGACTAGGCAGTGCCTCGAGAATGTGTCGGCCATCCTCAAGGCAGCGGGTACTTCGCTCGACCGTGTCGTGAGTGCCACCGTTATCCTCCTTGAAGAGGCAGACTTTGCTGGGATGAATGAAGAGTGGGTCAAGTGGTTTCCAGCGAATCCGCCCGCGCGACAGGGAGCAAAGTTACCCGTTAGAATCCCCGGCATGAAGGTGTCAATTGCCGCTATTGCCGAGGGTTAGGTCTTCAGTGCCAGTTCCAATCTTCAGAAGAAATCGCCATTTCCCCTGTCTATGCATTAAAATCGGAGCACTTTGAGCACATCCTCCATAGTCTCGGCGCGGGAGGTCTTTGAGCTGCTGAGGGAGGACCTCGTCGCGGTGGAGCAGGAGCTGGGCCGCGACGCCGCATCCAGCGTCAGCACCATCACCGAAATTGCCGAGTACCTTCGTGAAGGTGGCGGCAAGCGCATCCGGCCAACGCTTCTGCTGCTGGCAGCCCATCAATTGGATTTCTTTGGCCACAGCGCCATCCGCCTCGGCGCAGTCGTCGAGATGCTGCACACGGCCACGCTCGTTCACGACGACATCATTGACGGCGCCGACACCCGCCGCGGCCGTCCTTCCGCCAATACCACCTGGGGCAATGAAAAGTGCGTCCTGGCCGGCGACTGGCTTTACATGCAGGCCTTCAAGGTAGCGCTTGAAGAGCGCAACTTGCGCGTCCTCGATCTGCTCATCAACCTCACCCAGCAGATGGTCGAGGGCGAGCTCCTGCAGATTCAAAAGCTCGGCAAGATGGTCTCTGAAGCCGAATACTACGACCTGATCTTCCGCAAAACCGCATGCCTGTTCTCAGTTTCCATGCGCCTTGGAGCGGTTTTGGCTGGCGCTACCGAGGCCGAGGAATCCGGCCTGGGCGCATTCGGCCGGGCTGTCGGGCTGGCCTTCCAGATCGTCGACGACGTCCTTGACCTCACGGCGACCGAAGAAGTTCTGGGCAAGCCCGTGGCCAGCGACCTGCGCGAAGGCAAGGCCACGCTTGCCGTCGTCCACGCCGCCGACCACGGAACCGCCTCCGACCGCAAAGCTATCCGGCGCGTCCTTGACGACCGCAGCTTTGAGAATGTCAGCCGCCAGCAGATCCGCGAAATTCTGGTTCGCAACGGCTCGGTCGAGTACGCTATGGCTGCCGCTGATCGCTACGCCGAGCAGTCCCGCCAGGCTCTGGCGCCGCTCGCTGACAGCGACTTCAAGCGCGCTCTTCTCTGGGTCCCGGATTTTGTGGTGGCGCGGGAGAAGTAAATGCCGCGCAAACCCATCACAGCGCCGCTCTGGACCTCGGTTGACCGCTATCTTGGCGATCTGCTTGCCCCCTCTGACGAAAAGCTTGAAGCCGCCGTCAAGGCCAATCGCAAGGCTCGCCTTCCAGCCATCGATGTTTCGCCGCTTCAGGGCAAGTTTCTTCAAGTCCTTGTGCACATGACAAGGGCAAAGCGTGTTCTTGAGATCGGAACGCTCGGCGGCTACTCCACCATCTGGATGGCCCGCGCACTGCCCAAAGGCGGGCGCATTATCTCGCTCGAATTCAGCCCGCGGCACGCTGAAATCGCTCGCGCCAATCTGCATTGCGCCGGCCTTCTCAGCCGCGTTAAGATCCGCGTTGGACCAGCCCTCGAAACTCTTCCCAAGCTGAAAGCTTCAGGCGCCGGTCCCTTCGATCTCATATTCATTGATGCCGACAAGGAGAACAATCCCCACTATCTCCAGTGGGCGCTGAAGCTCTCCCGCCGCGGAACCGTGATCGTTGTCGATAATATTGCTCGCCACGGCGGCGTCATCGAGGCCAAAAGCTCCGAGCCCGACATTGTCGGCACCCGCCGATGCCTGGAGATGATGGCCCGTGAGCCCCGCCTGAGCGCCGTCGCTCTGCAAACGGTGGGCGTCAAGGGCCTCGATGGTTTCGCAATGGCAGTTGTGCTGCGCTGAGCCGCTTCACGCGTCCTGCACAATCGTCCCCTGGTGATACACGATCTTCCAGCCGTCCGCGGTGCTCTGCCAGATGGTCGCCCTTCGCGTCATCCGCTGTTTGTCCTGCAGCAGCGTATAGGTGAGCAAATGGGTCTCTGGCCCCAATTGTCGGCAATAGAACTCGCTCGTCTCCCACACGTCCTCATGCGGCGCGGAGAAGCGTTCCTCCAACCCATCCAGAACAGCCTTCCTCGAATAGCGCCTGCCTGAGGCGCCGGTCTCCCAATAATCCTCCACCGTCATCCGTTCAAAGTCCGCCCGCGATGTTCCGAATTCGGGACGATGAAAGATCGGCTCGCGGGCGGATAGCTCCGCAAGCACCTCCTGCAACTCCGGCGCAGTAGCAAGAGTGGGCTCCATCTCTTTAAGCCAGGAGTTCGGATCGTCTTCACCAATCACTTCGCCAGAGCGTGCGTCAATCAGCTCATCCTTGACCATGTGCAGGCGAATGCGGTCTGGTTGCACGGGGGCATGCTCAAAATGCTTTTCGGCCGCTTCCCGCGCACGTTGGCGTAGCTCAGACCAACTGGCGGCTTCGGCAATGATCGAGTGCCCGGGCGCGCGCGCTACGTACCCCCCGCTGTTTGATTCACGGACCACGAAGATAAGTTCCATGGCCAATAGCATAGAGGCTCACTCGACGGAAACCCCCATGGGCCGCGAAAAATGCCTCGAAAACCTCGGCAATCCTGTTCTTGCGGCGTAGAATTCTCTCCAACATGAATCAGAGGATCGACAAGATACGCCAGCTCCTCAACGAACTTGAGTCTGAGCCCAGCGCGCAATCCGCGGGTGACCGCGATCTCTCCGCCTCGACGCTGCCCCTCATCATTCAGCAGATCGTCGACGATTTACAGCCCCAGCTCTCCCCCTACGACGCCGCGTTTTACTGGTTTCTCTTCCGCCATTCGATTGCCAAAGACGGCGACCCTCACCTTCGTGTGAGTTCGCGCCACTTGCAGACCGCCGTCGTCAAATCCTCTTACTCGCAGCTCGACGACAACCCGGTCTCGCTGGGCAAGGTCCAGGACACCTTGCGGGCGCTTGAATCGATCGGCGCAATCCGTAAGGAAGGCGAGCCCAATCGCGACGGCACACTCTACCGCGTCATGATCCCGGACGAGATTGAAGCCTGCCGGAAATACCGCGTGGAGCGCCTGGCCGATCACCAGCAACTGAAGTTCCCGTCGTCGGGAATCGAGATCGGATGATTTTCAGGAGGATTTTCTAGAGCCGATTTTGCGGCGCAAGTTAAACTGCGCCGTCCTTCATCAGTGCCTTCAAGGCTGCTGCGTACTTTTCCGGCAAAGGTTTCCGGTTCAGCTGGTCGTCGCACACTACGTGCACCGTCTCGCCCTCGGCCAGCAGCTCCCGCTGTTTTTCGTTTTGGTCGAGTTTCCGGTAGATGCGATAAGCAAACTTGAGAACCGTGCCCCGCAGCATCGCCGGCCGTGTCTCAATCAGGATTTCGTCGTCGTAGCGTGCCGGCGATTTATAGCGGCAGGATACGTCGATCACCGGCAGAATGCATCCGTGATCGGTCTCCAGGCGGCTATACGCAAGTCCAATTGACCGCAACAGCTCCACGCGGCCCAGCTCAAACCAGATCAGGTAGTTGGCATAGTAGACAATGCCCATCTGATCGGTCTCGGCGTACCGCACGCGCACTTGTGTCGTCACCGGCATCGCACGTTAACTCTCAAGCGAAATTCTGACAACTGTGAACTGCGAACGATGAACTGCGAACTGTTTCTACGGCTTGACATGCATGAACACTTGCAGCTTGCTCACGTCGTTGAAGATGGTGAATGCGATGAACGCCATCAGCACCACAAAGGCTGCCGTATAGATTCGCTCTTTGATGATCAGGCTGATGTCGTGGCGCAGCACGCTTTCAATCAGAAGCAGCAGGATCATGCCGCCGTCGAGAATGGGGAAGGGAAACAGATTCAGCATTCCCAGTTGCAGGCTGATCTCCGCTGCCAGGCCGAACTTGGGGTACCAGCCGTCCATCTGGGCTGCTTCGCCCGCGGCCTTCGCAATTCCCACCGGTCCCATCATCTGAGTCATTGAAATCCGGTGCGTAAACAGCCGGTCCAGCACCTCGCCCACAAGCAGCGCATTGTCTCTGAAAAATCCCAGCGATTTGCCGGCGGCGGAAACCAGCGACAAGGGCTCGTCACGAATGGGAGTCGGCGACGTTGAGAATCCGAGCATCCATCTCGTATCCAGCTTTTCCGGCGTCGCCACCACTTGCAGCGTTGCGCCATTGCGCAGCAAGGTCAGGGTCATCGGGGTGCCCTTCCCCGCCTGCATGTAGGCCAGTAAGGTATTCACGGAGTGAAATGCATGGCCATCGACGGCTTCGATGGCGTCGCCGCCATGCAGCCCGGCCTGCGCCGCAGGCATACCCGGTTGCACCTCCGCCACCGCAATCGGGCCCGGCAGATACTGCGGCGATATTCCCATATCGCTCAAGTCAAAGCTGTCGCTCTTTGCGCTGGCCGGCACAAACAGGCTCATCGGGATCGTCTTTCCACCGCGATCCACCGCCATTTGCACCGTCTGATTGGCATTCAACCGGGAGTGATCGTATACCCCCTCCCAGTCGGGATTCTTGACGTTGTCAAAGCTTACAATCACGTCGCCGGGCTCGAGCCCCGCCGTGGCTGCGTCCGAGCCTGGAGTAACCCACTCCACGGTGGTTGTCTTTACCGTGACCGACGGAACTTCGTTGATGAATGCGAAGTAAAAACCCATCAGCCCCAGCGTCAGCAGAAAGTTGAAGAATGGGCCGGCAAGCCCGATCAGCATGCGCTGCCAGCGCGGCCGGGCCGTGAATGCCCTGGGGTCGTTTGCCGCCGCATCGTCATTCGATTCCGATGGGCTGCCGGTGAGCCCTGACTCAGTCTCCCCGGTCATCTTCACAAAGCCGCCCAGCGGCAGCAGGCAAACTTTGTAGTCCGTCTCACCGAGCTTGAAGCCGAACAGGCGCGGTCCAAAGCCGAAGGAGAACGCCTCCACGCGCACATTGCAGAGCTTGGCTACGGTGAAGTGCCCCAACTCGTGCACGATCACCATTACGCCGATCAGGACGATAAATGCTGCGGCAGAAACCAGAAAATCATGCATGGTTGTGTGATGAATTCCTTCGGCAAAGCGGGGCCTGCTGGCTTCGGCTCGTTAGGCCTACGCAAGCAATGCCCGGGCCCGTTCTCGCGCCTCCTGATCGGCTGCGAGCACCTCCGCAATAGTTGCGGGGTGGGCCTCCGGGGTTGCTGCGAGCACTTTTTCAATTGTATCCGGGATGCCGGTAAAGGGGATACGTCGTTCGAGGAAGGCTCCCACGGCCACTTCGTCAGCCGCGTTCAGTGCAATGCAATGCGCGCCGCCCTTTTCAGCTGCCTCAAAAGCCAGTCTCAGGCAAGGGAAGCGTTCTAAATCCGGCTCCTCAAAATCGAGGTGCCGCAGCGCGGCGAGATCGAAGGTCAGATTGGACTTTGGCCGCTCAGGCCACGCCAGAGCATACAGGATCGGCAACCGCATATCGGTCACCGAAATCTGCGCCAGGATGGACCCGTCAACATACTCCACCATCGAGTGCACCGTCGATTGGGGATGAACGGTCACCCGCACCTGCGCAGGCGTCACGTCGAATAGCCGACAGGCCTCAATCACCTCGAGCCCTTTGTTCAGCATCGTCGCCGAGTCAATCGTGATGCGCCGGCCCATCACCCACGTTGGATGCTTCAGTGCCTGCTCGGGCGTGATGTTCGCGAACTGGTCGAGCGGAAGTTGCCGGAACGGCCCTCCCGATGCGGTGAGCCAGATCGACTTCACTTCGTCGTGCGCGCCAACCCGCAGGCATTGGTGCACGGCATTGTGCTCGCTGTCGATGGGCAGAACGGGCACATTGCGCTCGCGTGCCGTCGCGGTCAGGATCTCCCCGGCCGCCACCATGCACTCTTTGTTGGCCAGGCCCACCGGCTTTCCCGCCAGGATGGCCGCGTGCGTCGCCTCAAGCCCGGCCACGCCCACAATGGCCGAAACCACAAAGTCGGCCTCAGGCAACGTCGAGCAGGCAATCGTGCCCGCGGTCCCATCCACTACCTCGACCCCGTTTACGCCGGCCTTGCGCAACCGGGCCGTCAGCTCAGCCGCCAGCTCGGCAGTTGCGAGCGAGACCATGCGCGGCCTCCAGCGCACAGTTTGCGCAACGGCCTCATCCACATTGCGCCCCGCTGCCAGCGCGGCCACTTGGTAGCGCTCTGGAAACTGCTCAACGATGGAGAGGGTGCTCTGCCCGATGGAGCCGGTCGATCCGAGAATGGCGAGTCGTTTCAAGAAGAAGCCTCTTGCTCCCAGCTCCTGGCCTTTAGCTTTCTTGTGTCGGCCTCGGATCGTGGCCTGCTCGGGCGCGGTGGGAGCCCGGGAGGCCGAACATCGACGAGGGTCCGGACCCTTCAAGATCATGCTAGAGGCTAGAAGCTAACAGCTAGAAGCTATTTTAGAACCTCTGGTGAATCACCTGCGCGTACCACAGCACCGGACCGGCAAGCAGCAGTGCGTCAATGCGGTCCAGCACCCCTCCGTGTCCCGGCAGCAGATTGCCTGAATCCTTCACTCCGGCTGACCGCTTCAGTGCTGATTCCGCCAGGTCCCCAACCTGGGCGGCCACATTGATCACAACTGCCAAAACCAGCCAATAAAGCATCTCGTCGGGATACGACAGGACCGCAGAAGGAAACGTGCGTTCTAGCCACGACAGGACCGCCGAATTCGATGGCTCCTGCATGATCGTCGCCAGGCTCACAAGCACCGCCGCAATCACCGCGCTTCCCGCCACCGACGCAATCGCGCCTTCCCAGGTCTTGCCAGGGCTCAGCGAGGGCGCCATCTTGTGCCGGCCCCACGCGCGTCCTGCGTAGTAAGCCGCCGTGTCTCCAGACCACACCACGCAAAGCAGGAACACCAGGAGGGAAGGACCATTAGCCTGTTCGCGCAATGAAGGCAGAGCAATCAAGGTAAGGCCGGTGTAGAGCAGGCAGAAAATTGACGCCGACGCATCGGCAATCGTCTCCGCAACCGGCTTGAAGAAGGTGCAATAAACCAGCAGGCCAAGGCCCAGAATTCCAAACAGAGCCGGCGTCAGGTCGGGCCACTCAAAGTTCACCGCAAAAAGCGCCAGAAGCGCCACCATGGTCGCAACGCGCGGCGGGTTCGCTCCGCACCGGCGGCTCAGGGCCATGTACTCCCACCCTGCCATGGCTGCGACCGCCGCCACCGCCAGCGTGAACAGCCATTGCCATCGCGGTCCAAGAAATACGAGAACCAGAACAACCGGAATCAGAACCAGAGCGGTAAGGACGCGTTTCATTCAGCGTTGAGAATACACCGCCGGGGCCAGAACGCCTTGGTTACGGAAGATTCCCATGCGCGATCGCGCGCCCCTTTGGATCTGATCCGTGCGGAATTAAATCGCCGGAATGCCAGAGTGCGGTCAGCTCACTGCGATCCTGATCTGGTCGGGATTCTCTTCCACTTCGCCGCCATCTTCGCCAATCCCGCCATAACGGCGTTCCCGCCGCTGAAAGTCCGCGATGGCCTCAAGCAGATGGATTCCCTTGAAGTCTGGCCAGTACCGCTCGGTCACGAAAATCTCTGTGTAAGCGATCTGCCACAGCAGGAAGTTTGAGATCCGTTGCTCGCCCGAAGTGCGGATGAGCAGATCGGGATCGGGCATATGCGCCGTGTAGAGATGCCGATGAATATCTTCTTCCGTGACATTCTCGGGACTGAGATGCTTGTGTTTCAGCTCCGCCGTCAGCCCTCGAAAGGCATCCAGCAGCTCCGATCGTCCGCCGTAGTTCAGGGCCAGCGTCAGCGTGGTGCCCGTATTGTTGGCTGTCTCCTCCTCCACCCAGCGAATCTTGTCTTGGATGTCGGGCGCCAGCTCGTGCGTCCGCCCAATCGTCCTGAAGCGAACATTGTTGTTGTTCATCCGCTCCACGTTGCTCTCCAGGTAGGTCTTCAACAAGCGCATCAGGAAGCTGACTTCGGCGCGCGGCCGTCGCAGGTTGTTTTCAAGAGAGAACGCGTAGAGTGTCAGCCACGGCAAGCCGATGCGGGATGCTGTTTCCGTCACCAGTTGCACCGATTTGGCCCCTTGCTGATGCCCAACAAAGCGCTTGAGCGAGCGGCGGCCCGCCCATCGGCCATTGCCATCCATGATGATGGCCACATGTCTCGGCAGGCACTCCGGCTTCAGCGTCGAGTAGACGGCGCGCTCCTCCGGGCTTAGCTCATCGATGCGCAATGGAGGAGTGACTTTCGATCGCATTTGTGCTTTCCACGCCAAGGCCCGGGCAGCATCCCGAAGGGTCGCCTGCGGAGTTCACGCTCGGGGGGTTCGATGCCGCTGACTACGTGAACGAAATATCTGCCGGCGTGCGCGACACCAGTGGCCGGACCCGGGGGAGTCACACCATCGACCGTAAAGCATTTGAGTGAATTCTGCAACGCAGCGCCACGGTATCTTCAGTCCCGGGCGCCGAAGTGGTCCGGAGTCCTGCCGAAACGGGACCCCGGAGGGGATAACGAGGATGCGGTGCGCCGGATGCTGCCCGGGCGAGGAACCGCGCGCGAGCTTCCACGCGCGTTGGAGAGGCCTGCCGGGGCGCGTGCTCTATGCGGTGCGGCGGCGGCCCGTTGACGCATCCCTCACTGCACCGAAGAACAGCGTGCGGTGCAACGAGTCCAGATGCGGCAGCAGTTCGGCAACTTCGGCCAGGAACGGGTCGCTCAGAATCGCAGTCACTTCTTCATCGCGGCGGCTCCGCTCATCGCGGACCAGTTGGCGTATCTCTACGCCCAACGCCGTAGCCAAACGTTCCAGCGAGCCCAGCGTGGGAATCGCCTTGCCGTTCTCGATCTTCGAGATGTAGGTGCGCGGTACCTGCATCCTCCCTGCCAATTGCCGCTGGCTCA
>CAYOVE010000071.1:0-14469 GCA_964407295.1 uncultured Occallatibacter sp. | reverse complement strand
TCATAATGCTTGCGAGCTGTTGAAACTGTGCCCAGCGCGAGGCGATGCCGACGAGGTCGGTGGCGTGCTCGGGCAGATAGCGCTGGAGTTTTGCCTGCAGGGCAGGAGTGATGGCCTGCACCTGGAGGACGGTGAGTTCAGTGCCCGCGGGCAGAAGATTGCGAACAGCCTCGGCTTTGCTGGGCAGAACGACGGGGATGGATCGCTCGAGCATCTGCGGCGAGGCGCAGTGCGCAGGCTCGCAACCGGTGACGGGCAGGGCAAGATTCTCTTCCATTTCCAGCATCACGATGCGACGCAATTCGGGATCGGGTTCAATGACGAGCCAGCGAGCGGGCGGCTCGAAGGAGAGCCAGCGGAGAATGCGGGCGCGGAGAAGCGTGTCGGATGCGCCCATGCTTCTCGCCCGAACGGCCAGTTCGCCAATAAGCCGGTCGACGATGAATTCGGGGGTCATTTCAGGGCTAAGCGAAACGGCGCGGCGGGCGCTCGAGACAAAGACGCCGCTGCCGTGGCGCAGCTCAAGCCAACCCTCCTGCTCCAACTGGCGATAGGCGGCGCTGGCGGTATTGGGATGAATGCCGAAGCGGCGCGCGAGCTCGCGGGTGCTGGGCAGGCGCTGACCGGGAAGCACCTCTCGCGAGAGAATGGCAAGGACCACCTGTGTGATCAGTTGTTCGCGGAGAGGAACTTCGGCGTTGCGATTGAGCCAGAGACGCATGGCGGGCCTCAATCTGCCGGCAGCGCGGCGGCTACCGGGGATTCAGATTTGCTGCGGGCATTAAGAGCAAGCAGGAAAAGTAGCAGGAGAAGAATCGCCGCGACGACGAGCAAGCTGCCTTCGGGGCCGTCGCCGCCACCGCTCCAAAGAGGATTGCCTGCCGGAGTGGCGGAGAGCAGATGGCCCTGGCCTTGTTGGCCGCTGTCGGCCGTGCCGTAAAAGAAGGTTTCAGCCCAGTCCCATGCCGCGTGGCAGCCGATGGCCCACCAGGCGGAGCCGGTGACGAAAACGCTGACGCAAAAGATGAAGCCGATGGCGGCGGCGGCGAAGACGCCGATCCAGGTCTCGCCACTGTTGCCTGTGTGATAGAAGCCGAAGAACGTGGACGTTACCCACGCAGCCTGCCAAAATGCGGCACTGCGTGCAGCAGCCCTTAGGTGGAGAGCGAGACAGGGAAAGAATCCGAGCGCGGCGGCAAGGTAGACGCCATTTGCGCCATTGCGCCCTGTGTCGAGGGCAACGTAACAACACACTGCGATCTGGGCGGCGAGAGCCCACCAGAAATTGATGCCGCGGGTGAGCGTGGAGAGCGCGTAGCAGCGAAACAGGCCTTCTTCAACCGAGGCCACGATGAGAAAAGCGGCGATCCACAGTGCGCCAAGGCGAATTGTCGCCGTGGCGGGCAGTGCTGAGGGTGCGAGATGCAGCCAGCCGCCCCAGGCCAGGCCGGCGATGAGCGACGAGAGCGCAACGAAGCCGGCGGCCATTCCGAAGAGAAAATGGCGCACGCGGCGCGGGCCAGCCAGGTTGTAGCTGAGGATGCGGCGATCCTCGATGAGGATCATGACGAGGGCGGCGGCGACAAGCGAGAGAAACGGGACAAGTTCCGCGATCAGAACAGCGCCCGCGGAATCGGCCGGCGTGTCGTGAATCAGGCCGGCCGCGAAAAAGAGCGTTCCGACGACCTCGCGGAAAAGATAGTACAGCCCGGCGAAGAGCAGGAGGGACCAGCCGACGCGCAAACCATGGGGCCCGATGAAGACCCAGTCAAAATCGCGTTTGTGGGGCGGAGCAGGTTGCGGCGCGGGGAGCACGACTTCGGCGGAGGCGGCCCGCTGTTCGTTCACTGCGGGTTGCAACTGCGGCTCCATCGAGACTCCTTGACCCGCGCAGAAATCCACCTGCCGCGCCGGGTGGTGCAGAAAGGTACCCTACAGCATAACTAGTTTTGGGAGATTGCGGCTGTTCAATCGAGAGTCAGTGCGAGGGAGCTTCATGGGCACGCTCCACCCTTTCCGCCCGGCGCGGCGAACGGAAAGGGTGGAAGCGACTGGCACTCTTACCGGGTGGGACGGCTACTTCTCCGAAGGCTGACCGGCGACCTGGAGGTAGTTGTCCACGCTGAAGACTCCGGGAACGGAATTGGCCCGGATGCCTGCCGTGTCCTTGTCGCCTTGCGAGTCGACCACGCCGTACAGCTCCACATGGCCATTCTGCACCGAGATGCGAATGGGTTTTTCAGGATCCATGGCGTATCGGTTCAGAGACGCGTAGCCGTAAACGGCGCGAGCAACTGCGAGCCGGATCTGCCAATCCATCGGCGAGACGGGATCGACGGCGATATCGTCGATCAGGTCCTTCACACCGGGCGTTGTAGCGGCCACGGCCAGGGCGGAGTCGCGGTTTGGATAGTCGTGAGAATGGCCGCTCAACGTAACCACGCCATTCTGAACGCTGATGCCAATGGCGTCGAACTCATTCCCGTAGCCGATGCTGACGCTGGAGATCTTATCGACCAGAGTCTTTTGCAACTGTTCATCGGGGACATCGCGTCCAGAAACCTGAATGTCGTTGCGAACCGCGGAGACGCCTTTCACCTTGTGAGCAATTTTGTCGGCATCGGCCTTGTACTCATATTCGCCGACCGTGCCGGATAGAGTGGCGACGCCATTCGCGTCGACATTGACCTGCACATCCTTGAACTGCGATTTATTGAGCTTGGCGCGCACCGCGCTGGTGGCATCCTGGTCGGCCGCGCGCGAAAGTTGGGGAACGACCAGGACCGCACCAAGAAGAGCCGCGGCAAAGAGCAATGAGTTACGACGATTGATCGTTACTGACATAGGGGAGTCCTCCATCGTCAGGATTTGCGTGTCCCGGGCCGGTGCCTGACGTTCGGCCGGCATTTCACGAGTCTGCCGGTCTGTTTAGACACAGATGGAGTGCGATTGGTTGCGCGATTCAAGCGAGAAATCAGAAAGCAAAGGGGTTAGCGGTAGCGCCGAGTGGCTTTGACGACCATCGAAAAGACACCGGATTCATCGCGGGCCACAACGAGGGAGACGTGGTGGTTGATGGCGACTTCTGCCTGGAGCAACTGCTGGCTCGTCGTGTTCACGTCAGTGGCGTAGGTGAGGGTGACGTTGCGGCCCAACTGCTCCTCGACCGTGACGCGCGAGGTGGAGTTGCCGAACGCGCCAAGGTAGTTGGGATCGATTTTCACGGAGCCGGCGCCGAAGAGCTTCTGGATGCGGCTTGAGACGGTCGCGTTGAGTGCGCCGCCGAGAATCGCATCTGTGGTCGGGTTGCTGATGGCCTGCTCCTGCTGCTGCGTGTAAAGGCGCTGCTGGTTGGCAGTGTGTCCGAGCGCGAGCAGCGCGACCACGTCCGCTTCAGGCAGCGGAGGGTCGCTGCGGTAGCTGACGCTGAGTTTCTGCGGCGATCCGTGAAGGCCGAGGGAGATGTCGTAGTCCTCAACGTGCGCCGTGGCGCTTAAGTCAATGATGGGCTCGATGCGGACCGGATTGGTGAAGGTGATGTCACCGCGCTCAAGTTCGTAGCGGGTTCCGGCGATAAGAGCACTGCCCTCGGTGATGGAAACTGCGCCGAGGAGCGACGGCGACGCCATGGTGCCGCGCAGGCGGAGATTCACGTCGCCGGCCAGCTTGGCGAATGCGTTCTGAAAGTTCAACTGCGGCGAGGAGGAGATGTGCACGTCGAGCCGCACGTGGTTCGATGGAGCATTGGGCGGCGCGATGGATTGGACCGAGGAGCCGGCCTGGACGGCGAGGGAAGCGAGATCGAGATCGGGGCTGACGGCAAAACGCGTGATGAGCACATCGCCGCTGAGGAGGAGGTTCGACTGCGGGCCCTGGAGCTGCAACCTCAGGTCGGCCAGCGAGCTGACGCCGGACGGATAGCGGATGTGAACGCTTTTTCCTGTGACGGTCAGGTCAGCGAAGATGCCGTGCTGGTAGGCGAGGTAGCCGGTCACATTGAGTTGGCCGCCGCCGGTCATGGCGGTGAGGGATTTCACCTCAAGCCGATTTTGATTGAATTCCAGCGTGCCGCGTAACTGGCTGAGACCGTTGGGCAGATCCTCCAGCGAAAGTGATCCGTCCTGGAATTCGACCGTGCCCTGAAGACCGGGATTCCGCACCGGGCCGTGGGCTGACAACTGGAAAGTGGTGACGCCGCTGGCGGTGAGATCGGGATCGAGCGTTTCAGCGAGCTTGAGATTGATGGAGCCGCTGGCGTCAAGATCGAGCTGCTGCGAGCCCTCAAGCGAGAGGCTTCCGTCGGCACGAAGGTCGGTGTTATCGCCGGTTACGTGGAGGGGATCGAGGCGGACGCGGCCATCGGCCAGCGTGGCGTGGACGCTGCCGTCGCTTTGCAGATGGACGCCGGCGACAGTGACCACCAATTGACGAAGCTGGGCGTCGCCGTGCAGTTGCTTGAGATCGGCGAGCGGTCCGTCGATCGTGACGGTTCCGGCGAGCGAGGAGTCGGCGGTGAACGCCTCAACGTGCGCCATGCGAAGGAGAGCCCCGACGTTGAATTGTGAAAACTCGACGCGGGCCTGCGTCGCGTAGCCGCTCCGCAACTCCGTTTGGCCTCTCAGGTGCAGGTCGGCTCCCTGCAATTGCGTGGTCGCGTCGTAAGCCAGTTGATGGCCGGTTGTGTGCGCCGAAACTTCGAAGGCGCCAAAACGCTGACCGCCCAATGCGAGCGAGTCAACGGTGGCGCGGGCATTCAGCCGCGGATCGTCAAGCGAGCCGGAGCCGGTGATGTCGATCGAGAGCTTGCCGGCCGCTTCATAACTGTGACGGCCGACCCAAGCGATGCGAGCCATGTCGATTGCTGAGCCGTGGGCATCGACGTCGAAGGTTCTCGCGTCGAAGTCGTAGTTTCCAGACGCCGAGATGAGTCCACCGGCATCTGTTGCACGCGCCGAGACGACTTTCAGCCGATGATCGGCCAGCGCAGCCTGAACGCGAAGCTGCGTAACCGGTTCGCCGTACACGACACCGCTATCCATCTGCAACGAACCTGAAGCCGCGGGCTTGCGGAGCGGCCCGCTGGCCGTGAATTGCGCATCGAAATTGCCGGTGACCGGCAGGCTCTCGGCAAAAAACGGCTGTAAATCCGCGACGTCGATGTGGGCGGCGTCCACGCGCACATTAAGAATGGAATCGCTATCGTAGGTTGGTTGCGAAGGGCCTGCGAAGCGGCGATGGGGCATCGACGGTGAACCAGCTCCCGTCGACGCGTCGAGAGTTCCACTCAACGCAATCCTGGAATTCCCGCGGAGCAATTGAGCGCGCTGAATGGAGATCTGAGTAGGTGAATAGCTGCCTTCAGCGTCAACCGAATCCAGATGGAGTGGGCGAGGCTGAGTGGAATCGCCGGCCACGGACGGCATTTCGACGGCCAGTTGCGTGGCCTTGAGCGTGCCTGCGATGTGCGGCTTCATCAGGGAGCCGGTCCAGGAGCCGCGAAAATCGGCTTGTCCCAAAAGGGACACAGGCAGAGCCGCCGTCCCTCTCTTGCCATTGCGCTCCAATCCCAGGCTGCGCAGAACGGAGTCGAACTCCGACAAATCGCGGGAGTGGAGATCGACGGTCAGGACCGATGCGCTCGTGACGGGGTAAGCGCCGAGCGAGCCTCGCGCAGTGAAATCGCTCGCGGGCAGATGCAACTCCAGATTGCGCAAGTCGACTCCGCCGTTGCGCTGCATATAGGTGGCGTCGATGGCTCCCGTGGCGGGTACCTCACCGGCGGGCGGTTTCTGCGATGGGCTCAGAGCAAGAGTTGAGGAGACGGCGATCGTGCGCACATCGCCGTTGGACCATGTGGCAATTGCCGAGCCATCGACGCCGGCAGCGAAACCAAGCCGGCGATATTGCGGCGGGCAGACGATATTAAGAATCGTATCGAGCGAAACCCCTTTGAAGTTGGCGATGACCTTGCCATTCATCGGAATGGAAATCAACGCGGGGTGGACGAGCACGTTGCGTGCGCGGCGCGATTCTTCGGAGTCAGGAGCGGTGGTGGACGCCGTAATCTGAGCGGGGACGAATCTTGTTCCGGGAAGCCACGGCTGGAGCGCGACGGATCCTTCCACCTGGCCGCCCTGGCTAAGGCGAGCAACGATCTGGGTGATGAGCAGCTTTCCGCGATCGACATCGATATGCGCATCGAGATTGATTCCCGTGGCGTTCATGTTCGCGCCAAGGTATGAGCCACCGTCCACGTGGATGTCGCCCGTGATCTGAAATGCGGGCACAACGCCACCCGCGTTGAGATGGAGACGAGCGATGCCGTCGGGCGAGTCGGGGTAGCCGGTAACGGGATCGAGAAGCCGCATGTCGAGATCGCCATCGATTTTCGCCTGCCAGCGTGGATGAGTGAAATCATCCAGCGATCCCGTGACTTGAAGCACGCGGTCCTGCTCCCCGGCGCTGTGTGCCGCGAGTTGAAAGCTGCGCAACGAGGCGCGATTGCGCTGGAGGTCGAGAGCGAGTTGGAACTTTCCGTGCACCGGCGGAGCCTGCCTGCGCGGCAACTGGCGAGCGAGAACGAGATCCTCGGCAGCGGCATTCACGCGATAGCTCTCAGGCGCGCCGAACGACCAGGGCACATAAATCATCTGCAGCGACACGTCGCTGGCTTTGAAGTCGAGCGGAAGATAGCGATTCCGAGCGTCGAAGGCCGCGGCGCGATCGTCGAAGTCGAGCAAACCCTGTTCCACGACGATTTGACCGGCGCGCAGATCGAACAGCGTTTGCAGAGTAGACTTGCCGCGCTGCTGGGGTCTGCGCGGGCGCGGCTGATTGGTTGAGCCATCGCGATACACGATGAAGTGCACTTGCGGCCGGTCAATCTCAAGGTTGCGCAGGGAAATATGCGGAGTGAATAAGCCGAAGATGCTCACCCGGACGCGCAGGCGGTCGATCTGGGCGTAGGGTGCTTCGCCGGAATCCTCCGTGCCATGGATGACGACTCCGCCGGCTTCAGCCTCGAGAGCAAGAAGACGCCAATGAAAGGACGCAATCTCGGTGCGGCCGCCGGTGACATTCTCAATCTGTGCGATGAGGCGCTCGCGAACGAGATTCTCGAATGCGGCCGAGCTGGCAATGAAATAGGCGGCGACTGCCGCGAGGACGAGTAAAACCGCGGCTGTTGCGAGCGAAAGCGGCAGGTGGCGCAGGAAAAATCGGCGCAGACGCGTACGCTTGCCGCGCGGGGGAGGCTCGGGCGGAGTCGGTTGATCCGGGGAGATTGAAGTGGGGGGGCGATCGATCATCGGCTCGCACCTGGCGCCGCGCCTGAGCTCGCAACTGGATTCGCGGCCGGGCTTGAGTTCTGGGCCGCGGCGGATTCGAGCGAGGGATCGAGGACTTCAACATCTCCCTGTTCGCGCAAATTCGTAAGCCATGCGTCGAAGAGCACATTCACTTGTTTCTCGAGCAGAATCTCCTGAATACGCGGGGCCACCTGATCCAGCGGCGGGACAGTTTCGCCGGGGGCGTACTGCGGGAGCAGGATGTCGTGGTAGTAGCTCTCGATTTGCTGCGGCGAGATCTGGATTCCCTGGCGAAAACGCTGCTCGATGAAGCTCAAAATCTCAAGCCGGTAGCGGAGATAGGATTCAACGCGCTCCGGCGCAAGCTCGTGCGCGGCAAGAAACGCCGTCCAGCCGGCGTCGGTGGCGCAGTTTTGGCGGACGCAGGCGGGGAGCTGCTTGCGAATCTCATCGAGGCGAGCGTTGACCTCATCCTGCGAGGGCGCGATGGCCTGCATGTCCTGTTCGCGAATCTGCTGCTCAATGAGGGCGCGGCTGATGAGCTGCTCGAGCGCGCCCTGCCGCGTGAGCGCACCCAGGCCTACGAGGTTGGGATCGAGAACCGAGAGGCGAATTTCGTCGTCGATCTCGCTGGCCAGGATGGCGTGCTTGTTCACGACGGCGACCACGCGATCGAGGACAACGGGAGCAGCCTGCGGATCCGATTGAGCCGCCCGCAAGGCGGCGCCGGACGCCAACAGGGCCGCTGCGCAAAGCCACAAGGCTGCGCGGCCGTGAGCAAGCTGGAGCCGGATTGGAGCGCGCATGCGCATCAGAAAGCCTGCCCAAGACTGAAGAAGAAGTTGATGTGCGGCGACTGGCCAAGATACGGATCTGAAGCGAATCCCGGGATCGGGCTGCCCGGAGCCGTGGGGATAGAGTAGTTGATGTTGACCGGGTAGATGGGTGGATTCAGGTTATAGCTTACGTCGAAGCGAATGGGCCCAACCGGCGTGTGATAGCGCAAGCCTAGTCCCAAAGCGTGCGAGAAGTCGTTGAAGCTGCATGGCCCCTGCTGACCGGTCGAGGTATACGGGTCAGGGGCGGTCGGGACATATCCTGCGGGATAGCCGCTGGGGTTTGTTACGACTGCATTCCTGCACGCGCTGCTATCGGGCTGGCGCACGCGCAGAAAGCTAGCCCATGCATCGCCTGCGTTAGTGAAGACATTGCCCATATCGTGAAAGACAACAAAGCTCACCGTGTTGCCCAGCAAGGGAAGCGTGGGCGGAGGCAGCCGCAGCTCGGTGCTGTTGGTGAGCGCGCCGGCTCCGCCGATCTGGAAACCGGTCTCGGGATCGCGCGGTCCGGCCGCGTTCTGCGAAAATCCGCGCAGGGAAACGGCGCCGCCTGCATAGAGTCGCTCAGGAAGCGGGATGATCCCGTTGGAGCCGCTGCCGAAGGCGCGAATCTGGCCATAGCGCGTGTTGCGGGCCAGCACGAAGCGGCCCTTGTCAAAGCTGTAGTAACTCGAATTCGATGTTTCGATGCGGTTGAACTCGGCCTCCGCGCCAAAGAATCGGTCGGAGAAAAACTCCTGAAAGCTCAGGTAGGTGCCGCGGCGGGCGTCCATGGGCACGTCGCGGGTGTCGCGAATCCAGGTGAATGCCGGGCCGCCAACGCGCGTTGCGGTTGACAGTTGAGAGATCTCACCGGGATAGACCTGCAAGCTGCTGGCGGCCACTTTCACGCGGCGGAAATCAATCTCGTAGATGAACGTGTTGGCACGGGAGAGCCACGAGCCGGGGTGGTTGAAGTTTTGGGTGAAGCGGAAGGCTCCTTCGAGGCGCGAGGCAACGTAGGTTGAAACGTCAAGGCTGTTGGCGTAGCCGCCGGAAAAGGTGAAGGCGAAGTTGGGGTTGCCTTCGAGATGCGGAACCTGGTAGAGCAGGCCAAGACTTTGCTCAAGCAAGCCGTAGGTGCCGCGCAGCGAAACGGATTGCTCACGGCCGAAAAGATCATTACGGGTGACGTCGATGAGGACGCGGGGGCTGACGCCGGTTTTGCCATTGGGATTGCACGCCACGCCCCCGGCCACGGCGCCGGCGCAGTTGTTCTGTGGCTGCCCAGTCTGGGCCTCGAATCCAACGCCGTAGGTGAACGTCCAGCGCCGCGCTTCAACGGCCTGTAGCAGAATCGTCTTTTCTGTGGCGGCGCCGTCGGGGTTTTCGACGGCGGCGTTCACCTCATTGAAGAGAGCGAAATCATAGAGATTGCGCTGCGTGTCGGTGAGCGCGGTTTGATTCAGCGGATCGCCGGCATGAAGAGTGATGGCGCGGGCTACGGTTTGCGGGCGCGTGAATTTGAGGCCGGTCAAAAAGACGTCGCGGACAAAGATCTGCTCGCCCTCATCGACCTGGAAGACGACATCGACTTTGTTGGAGTCGGCGGGCTCCGGCTGCTCGGTGACGGTCACTGTCGCCTGATCGAAACCGCGGCTGTAGTAGGCGGTGACGATAGCGTCGTGATCGCCGGCCAGGCTGCGCGGCGACAGCATCTGGCCCGGCGTGGTATTCATGAGCGCGGTGAGCTTGGCCGTGGCGATGTGGCCGTTGCCCTGAATGGCCAGCGTACCTACGCGCAACTGCGGACCTTCGGCGATATGGTAGGTCACCGCGAGCGGGGCGGTTTGTGCAATGCCGGCCTTCGTGGCGCCGGGCGGCGGATTGTCGGTCGCGACCGTCTCCGGCGTGCTGGTTTCAGGCGTCACTTTTACCTGAGTGAAGCCATTGCTCTGATAGATGCCCTGGAGCGCGTTGACATCAGCCAGGACCAGCGCCTGGCTGTAGACTCCATGGCGGTCCAGAACGCCCGCGGCGTGGACATTGAGCAAGTCCATCAGCGTCGCTGAATCGAAGTAATGATTGCCTTCGATGGAAACTTTCTCCACGCGGCGTCGCGGGCCAAGCCGGACAGAGAAAAGAATGTCGACGAGACTGGTGCTCGGCGATTGGGATTGGTGATCGACCTTGGCGTCAAAGTAGCCCAGGCGCTGAAAATAGTCGCGCAGGCGGCGATTGCCTTCGTTGAGCAGGTCCTCGTCCACGCTGCCCTCTTCAAAGATGGGGACGAGATGCTTGACGCGATCCGCCTCGATGGAAGCGCCCTGGACTTCAACCTTGACGACGGGGCCGCGATTGGCGGTAAAGCGATAGTCGACGGACTTGGTCGCGGTGTTGTATTGCGCGGACTCGAGCTTGACGTCGGCCTCAAGCCGGCCCTGCTTCTGGAACTCGCGGAGTACGCCATCGAGGGCGTGATTGACGGTATCGTGGTCGACATGAGCGCCAATGCGCAGCCCAGCGTGGCGGCAGAATGTATCCAGGCTCATGCCGGAGTCGCCCGTGACCGTTACCGTGCCCACGCGCGCCCTTATTCCTGAGACCACGCGAAATGCAACGTCGGCGAGCTGTTGATCGGGGTGGGGCGTTATGGCCTGCGTGATCGCCGCACTGAAATAACCGTTCTGCTCGAGCGCGGTGCGCATTTGATCCACGGCGCGTAGCATCTTGGCCTGCGTCAGGCGGGTTCCGGCTTCGAGCTGTGAGGCGCGTTGGAGCTGTGTGTTCATGGTCGACCCGATAGCGCCGTCGACGCTCACTGTGCCGATGAAAGTGCGCGGGGTTCCGAGGAAGATCAACGCCACGCCGCCGGCCTCGCGCGAAGCCTCCACTTCGACGGTGTCATAGAGTCCGCTTGCGTAAAGCTGCCGAAGGCTCCTTTTGATGTTCTCGGCAGAAAGCGGCGCTCCTTCCGCCTGGGCGAGGTGACCGGCAAGCGGGGCGGCACGGTCCGCCGAGACACCTTCAAAAGAGATGCGCACGACGGTCAAGCCCTCAAGGGCCAGGACAGGATCGGTCTCGGAATTGGAGGAATTCGGCAGAATCGCGGTCGTGAAGCGGCTCTGGCTGGAGTCGCCGAGCGGAGCCTGGCACGAGCCTGTAGTGGGTGTGCGGGCGAGGCCGAAAAGAAGAGACCCGATTACGGCAATAGTCACTCGATCGACGCGGACGCCGCGTACCGCCCGCCGCCGGGGGCCAGTTAGAGCGCCGCATCTTTTCGCCTGCTTTGTTTCAGAGACCATAAATGAAGGAGTGCATGGAACCGCAGCATCCCAGCGCAGAGCGGAGCGGCCCAACACGCGCTCTCGATGGGCGTCGGCTTGCAGAGTACATCGACCCTATTGTTTTTAATGCGAACTCAGCCAACCTTAGTTGCCTAACCTTATACTAACGATCAAGGAAGCTGCGGCAAAACCAGTGTGTGCCTGCGTCACCTGTCTACCAACAGGCAGCCGGGGCCGTAACGCCAAAGCGAAACGCCTGGTGGTAAGGACACCGATTTACCACGCCGGTTGCGTTCGGGGGTATGCGACTGGCCGGAAATCCCACGCAAGATGGGAAGCCGGAACGAGAGTTTCAACATTTGGGTTCGGCCGATGCGAGCTTTTGCCATCTCGCGCTGCGATTCGATTCAAGAACGATCGTTAAGGAAATGCATGCCCAATTCTTCTTCCCCCACGCAGGCACGCAGCGGCGCCCGGCCGAATGGCGGCCCGGGGCTGGGACGCGCGGCTTCAAAACCGGCGAATCCGGCGGAGGCAGAAGTTCTAACTCGCGCTCAGGCAGGCGACCACGAAGCCTTCGCGCAACTGTATTCCCTCCATAAGCGCCGCATCTACTCACTTTGCCTGCGCATGGTTGGCAATGTGGCTGAGGCCGAGGACCTGACCCAGGAGGCGTTTTTGCAGTTGCATCGCAAGATCGCCACTTTCCGGGGCGATTCAGCTTTTTCCACTTGGATGCACCGCCTGGCCGTCAACGTGGTCCTGATGCAGTTGCGCAAGAAGGGGCTGGCACTGATCTCGCTGGACGAGGCCATGGATCCGGCGCCGGACGAGGGGCCAAGCCGGAGTTTTGGCGCGCCCGACCTGGCGCTGAGCGGAGCCATTGACAGGCTGGCGCTGGAGCGGGCAGTGGCCGATCTGCCCACAGGGTATCGGCTGATTTTTATTCTTCACGACGTGGAGGGTTTTGAGCATAATGAGATTGCTTCGATGCTGGACTGCTCAATCGGCAACAGCAAGTCGCAATTGCACAAGGCGCGACTGAAGCTGCGCGATGCGCTGCGCAGCCAGGAACGCCCGGAGGAGCAGCCATGACGGGCGATCCCGGCAAAATGAGCTGCGCGGAGTTTCAGGCGCAACTGTCTGAGCTGATTGGCTCCGGGGAGGACGTGAATTCCCACCCTCATTTGGAGAGCTGCGACCGGTGCCGCGCCTTGCTGGCCGAGCTGGAGACGATTGCCGAAGCCGCCCGCCAATTATTTCCCAGCGTCGAGCCCCCGGACGAGGTTTGGCAACAGATCGAGTCGGCCATCAAACGGGAAGGGAAATAGAGCCGGCGCCGAACGGCTGTCCGCCGCCGGAACCGCGTTCGCCTCCCGGTTTTGCTCACATTCCGGTGTATTCCGCCGATAGACCCCACGAACGGCCGGGCACAGTCTGCCTCGGCTGCCGGTAACCCTTAGAAATATCAAGGCGAAAGGCCTTCGGGTCCAGGCGTCTGCGTGCAGGGACACCCCATCGTTGGCTCCGAGGCTTTCGGGTACGAATGGGAAAGCCCTGGAACTGGGTTGCGGGCGGGAACGTAAAACAAGTCGCGCGATGCCCCCAAGCAGGCAGCCTGAGAGCCGGAAGTTGCAACTTTTGCTGGTTATGAGCTATCTAATGAAGGAAAGTTGATACGAGGACACTCAATGCCAAACGAGCCAGCCATTCCTGAAAGTGAAGCTACTGCCCCGAAGGCCACGGGAACCCGGAGAATTCCGGTGCTGCCGGTGCGCGACACCGTGCTTTTTCCCCACGCGGTGCTGCCACTTACGGTGGGCCGCGAAAGTTCCATCCAACTGATTGAGTCGCTGGGCGAGGAGCGCGCCATTGTGGTGACGGCGCAGCTGGACCCGCGTCTGGACTCTCCCAAGCCGGCCGACCTGCACACTGTGGGAACATTGGCGACCGTACACAAAATTGTGCGCATGCCCAACCAGAGCCGTTTTGTCTTTACCGAGGGCGTGAGCAGGGTGCGGCTGGTGGGATTCGTTCAGTCGGAGCCGTACATGGTGGCGGAGGTGGAGACTCTGGAAGAGCTGGCGCCGGCAAGTTCTCCGGAGTTTGAGGCCCTGGTGCGGAATGTGGTCGGACAGTTCCAGCAGATCGTCACCGAGTCGCCCACGCTGTCAGACGAGTTGAGGACGATCGCGGCGAACATCGACGAACCGGCGAAGCTGGTGGATTTTGTGGCATCTTCGCTGCCCTTCCTGACCACCGACGACAAGCAGCAGTTGCTGGAGACGCCGGCCATCGCGGATCGGCTGGAGCAATTGAATAAGCTGCTGGCCAAGGAGATCGAGGTGCAGCAGTTGCGCACCAAGATCCAGACTGAAGTGCAGGACCAGGTGCAGCAGTCGCAGCGCGACTACTACCTGCGCGAACAGTTGAAGGCCATCCAGAAGGAGCTGGGCGATCAGGACGAAGGACAGCGCGACATCGAGGAGCTACGGCAGAAGATTGAAGCCGCCGGCATGCCTGAGGATGTGAAGAAAGAGGCGCTGAAGGAACTGGGGCGGCTGCAGCGCATGTCGCCCATGGCCGCGGACTACGGGCTCACGCGCAACTACATCGAGTGGCTTGCCGTGTTGCCGTGGACCAAGAGCTCCGGATCGAAGATCGATATCGGCAAGGCCAAGGAGATCCTCGACGAGGACCACTATGAGCTGAAAAAGGTAAAGGACAGAATTCTGGATTACCTCAGCGTGCTCGAGCTGAAGCCCGACATGAAGGGGCCGATTCTGTGCTTCGTTGGGCCGCCGGGAGTGGGCAAAACCAGCCTTGGCCGTTCGATTGCGCGCGCGCTGGGACGCAAATTCCAGCGCATCTCGCTGGGCGGCATGCACGACGAGGCGGAGATTCGCGGCCATCGCAGAACCTACATCGGTGCGCTGCCGGGACAGATCATTCAGAGCATTCGCCGGGCGGAAACTAACGACCCGGTGATCATGCTCGACGAAGTGGACAAGCTGGGGCGGGACTTCCGCGGCGATCCGGCATCGGCGCTGCTGGAGA
>CAYOVE010000070.1:0-14763 GCA_964407295.1 uncultured Occallatibacter sp. | reverse complement strand
GCGCGGCACAGCAGTGCGATGCCCGCCAGCAAAACGATCAGCAGCGCGATGATGATGGTCAGCGTCGTCTTGGCGTTCTTGCTCCTCGGCTCGCGAAACGCCGTTACGCCATTGCTGACCGCCTCCACACCCGTCATCGCCGTGCATCCTGAAGAAAAAACCTTCAAGATCAGCCACCAGCTCACCATTGTGGTTGCGGCGGGGATCCTGGGCAGCGGCGTCACAGGCAATGGATGCCCGGCCGCGTGAACCACCTGCCAGCCGCCGACTGCAATCACAATCAGCAGCGTCGCCGTAAACAGGTACGTCGGAATCATGAACACGACGCCCGTGTCGTGAACTCCACGCATGTTCACAAGGGTTAGGAGCGCCAGCACGACCAGACAGATTTCGAGCGTGTGCGGCTGCAGGCTGGGCATCGCTGAGATCAACGCGCCAACACCCGCCGAGATGCCCACGGATGCAGTCAGCACATAGTCGACCATCAGCGCTGCCGCTGCCAGCAGTCCCGCGCCCTCGCCCAGGTTCTCGCTGGCAACTGTGTATGAGCCGCCGCCGCGAGGATAGGCCTCGATCGTTTGCCGGTAGCTGAAGAACACAATTGTCAGCAGGATGACAATGGCGAAGCTGACTGGAACAATGTACTTCACGCCCAGCAGGCCGAGCGGTATCAGCAGCGTCAGCGCGGCTTCAGGTCCATACGCCGCCGAACTCAATGCGTCGAGCCCGAAGACCGGAATACCGGCCAGCGGCCCAATGCACTCGGCGCGCTCCGCGGTCGTAGGCAGAGGCCGCCCAAACAACAAATTGAGAAATCGTGTGTAGACGCCCATGCGGAATGAACCGGCGGTCGCGAACTTAAAACGGGGAAAGCCGCCGATGCCAGTGTCTCACGGCGCGCCAGGCGCAATTCCGCGCGAGCCAAACGAGTCCGGCATCGTCGAACTTACCGCGCGTGCTCTCCCGTCGCCGCCGGCAGCGTAAACAGGAATCGGCTTCCCTTGCCCACTTCGCTCTCCGCCCAGATGCGGCCGCCATGCTGCTCCACAATGCTGCGGCATAGCGCCAGCCCGAGCCCGGTTCCGCCCAGGGCGCGCGAGTCTGACGCATCGCCTTGCTCGAATCGATCGAAGATGCGCTCCAGTTTTTCCGGAGCGATGCCGCGTCCCTGGTCTTCGACCATAAAGCACACCGCTCCTCGCTCCAAAGCGCCGGCGTCTGGCGCAACTCCGTCCACGTCCCACGCCGCAAGCCGGATGGCCGTGCCCGGCGGCGAAAACTTGATGGCGTTGCCCACCAGCTCGTTCAGCACTTGCAGCACCCGGTCCTCGTCAGCGAAGACCGGCGAGGCATTCACCTCGAAGCGAAACTCGATTTGCGCCTGCGTTGCCGCGTTGTGAGCGATGTCGGCCGAGCGGCGCAGCAGCGTCATTGGATCAACCGCCTCGCGATTCAGCGGCAACCTGCCCTTTTCTCCGCGATCGAAGTCCAGAATGTCGTTCACCAGCCGCACCAGCCGGTCGCAGTTTCCAATCGCCATTTCGATCATCTGGCGCTGCTTCTCCGGCCGCTTGTCCAGCGTGCCGCTCTGGATCAAGCCCAGCGACGCGCGCAGCGAAGTCAGCGGTGTCTTCAATTCGTGGCTCACCGTGGAGATGAACTCGTCCTTCATCTTCTCCAGCCGCCGCCGCTCGCTCACGTCCTGGAACGCGACCACCATGCCGCAAACCTGGCCCTCCTCAAGCAGCGGAGTGGCGCTGTATTCCACCGGAACCGCCGTTCCGTCCTGCCGCCAGAACACTTCGTCCCGCATGCGGATTGGCTCGCAGCGCCGCAGCGCCTGAAGAATCGGGCTCGTCGACCGCGAATACGGGGTCCCGTCCGCGTGGCTGTGGTGGATCAGCTCATGCAAATCGCGGCCTACGAGCCGATCGGCCGCATAGCCCAACATTTTCGCGCCCGCTTCGTTGATGAAGGTCAACTTGCCATAGAGATCCATGCCGAAGATGCCGTCGTCCACCGCTTCCAGAATCAGTTCGCGCTGCCGCGTCGCCATGTGCAGCGCTTCTTCCGCTTCGTATTGCTCGGTCACGTCCATGCCGTGGTTCAGCACGAACGGCCGCTCTCCCGGCAGTTGCATGCGCCGGCTGCGCACCGCAATGCGCCGGTAGACGCCATCGCTGCGCCGCAGCGGCAACGCACCCTGCCACTCCTCCGCGCTCTCCAGCGTATTCAGGCAATCCTGAAATGCCGCAGCTCCCTCGGCATCCATCAGCTCCGTCAGCATGCGCCCCACCAACGCTTCGGCGCGATATCCAAGAGTCTCGGCTGTGAACGCGTTCAGCGAAGTGAGCCGCCCCTCCATTGAGCAGGTAAAGACAAAACCAAGGCTGTTCTCCACCACCTCGCGGTAGCGGGCCTCGCTCTTGAGCAGCGTCTTTTCCATCTCACGTTGGTCGGTTACGTCCTGGCCGCTCACGATCAGATACTGGATCTCTCCGTTCGGCCCCAGCAGCGGCCGCAACGTCCAGCTCACGCGCCGGCTTTCACCGCCCGCCGCCCGCCAAAACGTTTCATGCGGGCCTGATGGTTGTCCCGCCGACGCTTCGCGCAGCTTGCCCGCCGCCCATCCGCGGTCGTCGGCCTCCAGAAATTCCTCCACAAACGGCCTGCCCACAGCATGCGCCAGGCTCAGGCCCGTCAATTGCGCGCAGGGATAATTCATGCGCACCACACGCCCCGCGGTGTCCAGCACCGTCACCAGCGCCGGAATCGAGTCCAGCGTCGCGGCGACAAAACAGCGCTCGATCGCCAACGCGCGCTCCGTGCGCTGCCGCTGCCGCTGCGCCTGCTCCTGAAGCCGGATCCGGTTGTACAACTCAAGCCGCGTCACCGCCTGCCGGCCCAGAATCTCCAGCAGTGTCAAGTGCTCCAGCTTGAACTGGTTTGCCTTTTGGGCCAGCACTGCCATCGTGCCGATCAGGTGCTCGTCGCTGCTGAACAGCGGAACCGCGGCGTAAGAAAGACACGGGCTTGCGCCCGGCACGGGAATGCCCTCGGGAGGAAAGTGCGGATCATGGCTGGCGTCCGCAATCAGCATCGGCTCGCCCGTCTCCAGCATCCATTGGCATGCGGTGCTGGCGCGCGGCTGGTCCGTCGCTTTGAACCCGAATCGCGCTTTGAACCACAGCCGGTTGAAGTCCATCCAGCCGATGTATCCGTAGTCGGCGTCGCACAAGACCGCGGCGAGCTCAACCAGCTCGTCCAGTGCGGGATCAGGATTGCGATCGAAGATTCCTATCTCCGGACGCACCGCACCCGCCAGGTTCTCTGCCCCATGCGAACCAACTGTAGTCCCCATATAGATACACGTACCTAGAGCCTGCTCTTGCAGCCAGTATCAAAGAGATTGATTAACTTGGCTCTTCCACTATCCGGTGAGTCGGAGGAAAAAGCTGTACAACTCAAGTACCCGCGTTTTCGCGCACTACTCGATCTATATTTTGGTTACCATGGACACTTTTTTGCTGTTACCCGGTGCCGATCACCGATCACCGTCCACCGCTCACCGTTCCCCGTTCAATGATTTGGCAGTTTGCAGCAGTCGCCCGCATCCGGCGGCTCATTGGCGCCCGCATCCAGAACCACTTTCCAGCTACCATCGGGCTCTTTGCGCCACATTGTGATATACCGCCCGGTCGTGAGTACCGGATTTCCGTTTGAATCTTTGCTGTGCCCTTCAAAATGGCCCCACGTGTAGCCCATGTCGCCTGACGGCCCCATCATGGCGTCGGTCGGCGTCCAAGTCAGCTGATAGTCCTTCGGCGACCAGTTCGCGGATTTGGCAATCGCCACCTTGCCGATCAGCGGCGCTACTCCGTTTCCCAGAGCAACGCCATCGTCGGCAAACCACGACGCGAATCCCTCCCCTCCCCGCTCCAGCACGTCCTTGGCAAAGCGCGCCTCCAGATCGTAAAGCTCCATTTTGCCCGGCTTCACCGTTGAGTCAGTCAGCGGATTCGGCGTCTGCGACGGCGCAGCCGGCTCCAGCAACTGCGCATGTCCGGCGCACGATCCCGCGGCCGCGAATCCCGCAATCAAAATGAAAGAAGAAAGAAAATTCCGCAGACTAAACACGATCCCGCCCTCCAATGAACTTGAAGTCTATGCGCCCATCCTATAACGCTGAACTTGGCGGCCGCATGGATTTGCGTCACGCCCCTGCACCCGCGCGGAACCGCTTGCCAGAATGCCACTACTTGTGACTTGATGGCTGGGTTGGCGAGGGCTCGGCGCCAGCGCCCGCGGCGGGCGGATTGGCGCCATCCGGCCCACTCACGGCGGAAACGATGTGCGCCTCCGCACTGAAAAGGTGATATTGCGTAAACGCTACATCGTTCAACTGCGTTTGCACGGTCACCGTCGAGCCCTGGGGCTCTACCGCGGCGCCCGTAACCGGAACCTTCGAATACGCGACGCCGTGCGTCGGACAGACATAGGTTCGATCCCCGATCGTCACCGCCCCGTATTCCACCAGGATCGCGGTCTGCATCATTTCGAAGGGTTGCGGCAGATCCGCCGCCACGCTTATGCGAAGAATTTCGCCGGTGGCCGGATCGATCGCGATTGCGCCGTGGTAGCCCGGATAAATTTGATCGACCTTGGATCCCGTCGGTATACCCACCAGGTAATTCGACTGATCCGCCACCACGGAATAACTGAACACAGCCACGGGCTCGCTGGCGCCCTGCTCCCAATGGGCCCACTTCACCTGGCCTCGCATGGCGTCCCCCATCACCACTTCGAGAATCGGGCCAAACTCGCCGCCGGTGGTTAATCCCGCCGCCGTCTGATTCCCTTTCCTGCCCTTTCCTGCTTCCGACTCCTGCACTTCGTAGCCGTCTTGATATCTCACCATCGCGCTGTAGGTCCCGGTGCTGTGTAGAGACCTGTAATCGGTCATCGCGACGGCAATTCCGGGGACGCGCATCGCCCTCATCCCCGTCCCCGTCGGGTTGTTGCCGACCCTGGAGACCGCTTCCTGCGAGGGCATGTCCTCAAAGTGCGTCGTTTCCCGCGTCGCATAGAAATTCGGCAGCCGCTTGATCGTCGTTTTGATGTACTCGGCGGCGTGCTCCAGCATCTGCCGTTGTGTGTCTTCATCCGGCGGGGGATCGCGAAGCACATCACTTGCGGGGGGATCGAGAAAAGCCGACATATCGGCCAGCTTCATCAGTTCTTCGCACGCCTTCTTGCCGGGAAAGTCCGCTTCCCAGCGCGCCAGCCTCGCCGGGCTCACTCGCTCGGTCAACTGCACGCCTTCAAGCTCTCCAGCCACCTTCCCGTCGGGCTTTCCATGGAGCTTGAGCAGGGTCTCCTCCATCTGCTCGATGGACAAGGTTTTCTCCGCCATTGCAGGCCATGCAATTCCCCAAAGCAGCAGCAGGGTTGCCCATTTACGCATCCCGTTCCTTTTCCTCCAACGCCGCTCAAGTATAGACGTTCTTCATCTGCATCCGCCCCGCATCTGCCCGCCTCCCGCCTCCAAACCCTGGCCTCTTCTCGCCGTCTAACCTGCCAAAGGTGTGATTTGCCGCGCAGGTATACTAGGAATTGGCAGGCATCATTTCTGTCCGCTTTTAAAGTCAAGACCCCTGTTCAAGGGGCATGGAACCTCTGATTAAGTTCTTCCCTGGATTCCCGGAACTCCCCCCGGGGGAAGGAATGCAATGGCAACACTTCTGGAGACCATCCATTCTCCCGCGGACCTGAAGCGGTTGAGTTACGATCAGATGGTCTCCCTCGCGGAAGAAATCCGCGGCTTCCTCGTCCAGACTCTTTCCAAGACCGGCGGCCACCTCGGCCCCAACCTTGGCGTCGTCGAGCTCACGCTGGCTCTGCACGCCGTCTTTTCCACTCCCGAAGACAAGATCCTCTTCGACGTGAGCCATCAGGCCTACATCCACAAGATTCTCACCGGCCGGCTCGATCGCTTCTCGACCATCCGCCAGCCTGGCGGCCTCAACGGATTCATGCTGCGCACCGAGAGCGAGCACGATTGCTATGGCGCGGGGCACGCTGGAACCGCTCTATCCGCCGGTCTCGGCATGGCCGTGGCCCGCGACCTGGCCGGCGGCCACGAGAATGTAGTCGCTGTGGCCGGCGACGCCGCCTTTACCAACGGCATCACATTTGAAGCGCTCAACAACATCGCCGCCCACACCAAACGCATGATCGTTGTCCTCAATGACAACGAGTGGTCGATCGACCGCAACGTGGGCGCCATCGCTCGCTATTTCCATCGCGTCGTGACCAACGAGCACTATCAGCACCTGCACGACCGGGCCACGCGCCTCATTGAGCGCTTCGCCGGCAAAACAGCGATCAAGGTTGTTCGCCGCGCCGAGGAAGCCGCAAAAAGCATGTTGTGGCCTTCCATCCTCTTTGAGGAGTTCGGCCTCGAGTACTTCGGCCCCATCGACGGCCACAATTTGCCGCTGCTGATTGAGAGCTTCAAGTTCCTCAAGACCCTCGACCATCCCGTTCTGCTCCACGTGCTCACGCAAAAAGGCCGCGGTTTTCAACCCGCGCTCGATGGACAGAAGAAATTTCACGGCCTCGGCCCTTACGATCCTGAGACCGGCAAGACTCCCGACGGCTCTCCGACCTACGCCGAGGTCTTCGCCAACACGCTGGCCGATCTCGCCTCAAAGGATCCCCGCATCGTCGCCATCACCGCCGCCATGCCCAACGGCACCGGACTCGATCACTTCAGGCCACGTCATCCCAACCGTTACTTTGACGTCGGCATCGCCGAGGAACACGCCGTGGTCTTTGCCGCGGGCATGGCCACGCGCGGCTACCGCCCCGTTTGCGCCATCTACTCCACATTCCTGCAGCGCGCATTCGATCCCATCGTCCACGACGTCTGCCTGCAAAAACTGCCCGTCCTGTTCTGCATGGATCGCGCGGGCCTCTCCGGTGACGATGGTCCCACGCATCACGGCCTCTTCGATATCGCCTACCTCCGCGGCATTCCCGACATCGTTCTCATGTCGCCCAAGGACGAAGACGAGCTTGCCGACATGCTGAAAACTTCTCTTGACCTTCCCGGTCCCAGCGCCATTCGCTACCCTCGTGGCGCAGTCGCCGGCGTAACGCGCAAGCCCGAGCCGCAATCGCTTCCCATCGGCAAGGCAGAAGTCCTCTCCGACGGCTCCGACGTCGCCATTCTCGGCCTCGGCCCCATGATCTCGCTGGCGCAATCGCTTGCCGGGCTTCTTGACCGCGATGGCTACTCCGCCGCCGTCATCAATCCCCGCTTCATCAAGCCGCTCGATCGCGAAGTCCTCGCGCGCTACGCCGGCCGCGTGGCCGCTTTCGTCACTTTTGAAGATCACGCGAAGATGGGCGGGTTCGGAACCGCAGTCGTTGAAGCACTCGACGAAATGGGCATCTCCGTTCCCGTCGTGCGCATCGGCTGGCCCGACCAGTTCATCGAGCACGGCAAAGTAGACGCGTTGCGCGCCCGCTACGGCCTCACCGCCGAAGCAGCTCTCGCCCAGGTTCTGCCGCTGCTTACGCGCCGCCGTCGTCCCACCCTCGTCGCCAGCTGATCCTGCGGTCTCCGCTTTTTCTAATCCCCGGTCGTTGTCTTCCGTTCTCTGTTCTCTGTTCTCTGTTCCCTATTCCCTATTCCCTGTTCCCTATTCCCTATTCCCTGTTCTTGTATCCTGCAAACATGCTCCCCGACGTTCGCAGGTTCCGTGTGCCACGCCGTTGGCTTCTATGGCTCGCTGCGGGCTTGATCCTGCGTCTTGCGTTTGTCTACTTTCCGCGCCCCGTCGACGACGACACGTTCGACTATCTGCAGATGGGCCACAATCTCTTCCACTACGGCATCTACGGCACCGGAACCGGAGACGACCTCGGCCCTTCAACCTACCGCCTCCCTGGCTATCCCATCTTTCTTGCTACGTTCGAATCCCTTTTCGCACGTCTCTGGCCGAACTCCTGGTTCACTGCCGTCTTTCTCTTTCAGACCGTTGTGGATCTCGTCTCCGGCTTGCTGCTCGCGGCGTTCGCGCGCCGCCACTTATCCGATCGCGCGGCCGAAGTCGCGCTCGCCCTGGCCATGCTCTGCCCCTTCACCGCGGTCTATTCAGCCATCGCCATGACCGAATGCTTCTCGGTCTTCGCTATCTCTCTTGGCATCTACGCCGCCGGCCGCGCACTTGCGGCTGAGGTCTCCGGCGCGCGCGACATGGCTGCCCTAATCCTCGCCGGCTGCGCTGCGGCTCTCGGCACGTTGCTTCGTCCCGACGGCATCTTCCTCTTCGCCGCCATTGCTCTTGGATTGTTTTTCTATACGCTGCGCAGCGGCGTCGCCGCTCAGCCTGCGCACGTCGCCCTGCGCCGCAGCTTTGCTGCCACATCCATCTTCTGCATCGTTGCCCTGCTGCCTCTGGTTCCGTGGACCGTCCGCAACTGGGAGGTATTTCACATCTTTCAACCGCTCGCGCCCCGCTATGGCGACCCCGGCGAGCTCTCGATTGCCGGCGCGCGCCGCTGGTTGCGCACCTGGACCATTGATTTCGTTGACACCGCCGTCGTCTGCTGGCAATTCCCCGGCAACTTTGTCGATCCCAGCGACATTCCCGAGCGCGCCTTCGATTCACCCCAGCAGCGCGCGTACGGGCTCCAGCTCCTCGCCGAGTACAACAGCAACCTCTCTCTCACTCCCTCGCTCATCGATCGCTTCGGCGCTGTGGCCGCCGTAAACATCAAGGCCCATCCCATCCGCTATTACCTCGGCCTCCCGCTGCTGCGCGACGCCGACATGCTGCTCCGTCCCCGCACGCTCGAGTACGGACTCGATGTCTTCTGGTGGCGCTGGACCGAGCACCCCGCCGAATCCGCCTGGGCCATCTTCCTCGGTCTCCTCAATCTTTTCTACGTCGCCGCTGCCTCCTGGGCGTTCATTCGCCGCCGCGTCCCCTGGCCATGGATGCTCGGCTCGTACATCATCCTGCGTTTCATCCTCCTCGGCGCCATGGAAAACCCCGAACCGCGTTACACCATCCAGTGTTTCCCCATCCTCATCGTCGCCGCCGCCGCTGCGCTCACCTGCTCACGCCCCGTTGCGCAGCGCGAAACCCGCAAACCCTGCTGACCCGGCATCCGCTGTTCTCGATCCCCTTTTTCGGATGTCAAGTCCCCAGTCGCCCACAAACACACGTCGCGTTTACCGCAAATCATTTATTTTCATTCGCTTACCAACTCCCGACTTTTCTTTCGAAGTTTGCCGATCATTTCTTCCAAATCGCTACACTTGTCTTAGTTGGGCAAACGGATGCGTTTCCAACTTCGCTCCATCCGGAGGTGGAGAATCGATGCGGAGTGATTTTTATACCCCCCTGGGGTATATTTTGCCACTTAACTACTTTAGAATCAACAAATCCATCTCCAAACCGTCGACAAATTTCGTCGATTTTCTCCGATTTTATGAGTGAAAACGGCCTTGAACCACCCATAATCGGCAATGCAGGATCCGCCTGCCTCCATGATCCCCTGTCCTGATCCCTAATCATTGACCACTGGCCTATGCGACAATCCTCTTCAGATCGTCCTCTCCATGCGCCTGTTCCACTTTTTCCCGGGTCTTTTTGCCATCGGCTGCGCTCTGGCCTCGGCTCCAGCCCAATCTCCGCCGGAGGCCACGCCATCAGCTCCGCTGGTTCTCGCCGGCGGCACCCTCGTCGACGTGACTGGCTGGGGTGACTCCGCCCGCGACATTCCGGGCGTCATTGTCATCATCCGCGACGGGCGCATCACCGATGTCGGCCTGCCGGACCAGGTCACTATTCCCAAAGACGCCCGCATCATCGACTGCACGGGCAAATTCCTCATCCCCGGCCTCATCGACGGCTTCGCCGGGATGGGCTCTCAAGCCCAGGCCAACGCCAACCTCTACATGGGCGTCACTACCGTCGTCGCACGAGCCGACCCCGAACGCGGATTCATCGATACCGACGCGCACCCCAGTCCCCACATCTATCCCATTGACTCGATCGGCGTCACCGATGACTGGAGCCTTCTGGCCCGCCAGCCCGAGTGGGTCTCAAAGCTCCGTGAAGGAGCGCACCCCGTTGAGCTCACACCGCAGGACACGGCTCGTCAGATGGTCGACACCGCTCGCAGCGGCACGCGCGTGCTTCTCCTCACCGCCCATCTCACCGCCGCCAACTCACAGTGGATCATTGCGCGCGCTCATGAGATGGGCCTGGCCACCTACGGCCAGTTTGTGTCCACGCCCTACCGCGTCGGCGATGAAGCCGGCGTCGACGCACTCGTCGGAATGGACCACTACGATCTTGGCGTCATTCCCGACGAACTCCAGCGCCCGCTGGTCGACGATCCTGACGGCCCCTCCGCCGACACAGCCTACGACTACTCGGAGCGCATTCCGCCCACCGACGCTCGCCTCCGCGACTACGCCCGGTTCCTCGCCGCGCATCACGCCGCGCTCATGCCCGCGTTCAGCCTCTCCTATGTCGAGCTTCCCGGTCATCGCAATCTCTGGAAGGAGCCGGCTGCCTCGCTTCTCGATCCCGGCCGCATGTTCCGTTCCACCGATCCCTCCACCGGCGAAATGATGTTCCCGCTCCCCACCTGGTCGCGCCACCTTCCGGCCAGCGCCCAGCGTTGGATGGAGTCTGACCAGCAGAAGAAGGCCGCTCAAAGCGCTCTTCGTCTCTGGCACATTAACCAGACCATCTTCTCCGCCTTCCCTCACTACCTCGCCGGCTCGGGCGCTGACGCCATGGGCACCATGCCCGGAGTCTCGCTTCACACCGAGCTTGAGTTGCTCGTCCGTCTCGGTCTGTCTCCGCGCGAAGCCCTGGCCGCCGCCACCAACAACTACGCGCTCCAGCTTGGCTGGAACGAGCTTGGCCTCATCGCACCTGGCCGCCGCGCCGACATCCTGGTCCTCGATTCCGATCCCACCGCCAGCATCTGGAACGCCCGCCGCATCTCCGCCATCATCCTCGACGGCGAGCCTCTCGACCGGAACTCCCTCCTCCACCTCAAAAAGTAGGTCTCCGATTCGCCCGCGTGCCCGCTTCGCTGACTTGCTAACTTGCTCCATGGGTTCGTTCAACGACGCCATTCCCTGGGCCCTATTCCCTGTTCCCTGCCTTCATCATTTACCCTTGATTCAAGCGCACATTGCGCCCTCATGCCTCGCTCCCCATCAAAATCCCGATCAGGCGGCAAGCACCACAACCGCTTGCTCCTCCTCATCGCGTTCTACAAGTTTCTCCACGCCCTGTTTTTTATCGCCATCGGCATCGGCGCTCATCGCCTGCTCCACAAAGACCTCGCCGACGAAGTTGACCTCTTCGCCCGCCATCTGCGCTTCAATCCCGAGTCGCGCCTTGTCTCCTTCGTTCTCGAGAAGGCCTCGCTGGTTAACGATCCCCTCTTGCGGCGTATCGGTTTCTTCGCCTTTTGCTACGCGGCCCTCACCATGGTTGAAGGCATCGGCCTTTATCTTGAAAAAGCCTGGGGCGAGTTCCTCACGCTCGCCATCACCGCTTCGTTCCTTCCCTGGGAGCTCTTCGAAATCTATCGCCATGTCACCTGGATTCACCTGGGACTCTTCGCCATCAACATTCTGGTCTTCATCTATCTGCTGGATCTGGTCCTCGCCCGCGCCCGTCAGCGTGCCAAAGCCATCATCAAATGACCCTTGGCACCCCCTTCAACGCATTTCCAGTTGATTTCCGTTAAATCCCCTGTGGTAGCATCCTTTCTCAGTCGAAATCTCTCCGGTTTGAGACCTGTTCGTTTTGAGTTCCCCACGCGTTGACTTTCTGCAATGGGTGCAATTCCGTCCAGGACCGCGCTGTTTTGAATCTCCGCGTCTACGACTGCCGCACCCGCGCAATCATTCGACTCACGGCAGGTGACCTATGGCATCGTTCAGGCTTGGCATCAATATGGCAGGCGCTGTCTCCGCGGGAGCCTACACCGCGGGAGTGCTCGATTTCCTCATGGAAGCGCTCGAGGAGTGGGAGACCACGAAGGCGGCCTTCAAGGCCTATCTGGCGAATCCCACAACAGGGCCGGTGCCACCTGTCGCGCCGCTCCACGACGTGCAAATTGACGTCTTCACAGGAGCTTCCGCCGGCGGCATGTGCGCGGCAATCGCATCGGTCATGGTCCAGCAGCCCTTCCAGCACATTCAAACGGGCGACGAGCAGAACACAACCAACACTTTTTACGAGAGCTGGGTTAACAAAATCGACATCTCCCGGCTGCTCGAAAACAACGACGTGGCCGGCGATGGTCCCCTGCTTTCTCTGCTCGACTGCACGATCATCGACGAGATTGCGGCGTATGCGCTCACGCCAGCTGCTGCATCTCCGCGGCCCTACATCGCCGGCAACCTGAATCTCTTTCTCACTCTGACGAACGCGCGCGGAACTCCATACGGGCTCTACAGCGGCGCAACCTCGGCCGAGGAATTTGTTTCCTACTACGGCGACAGGTTGCAATTCCAGGTCACTCACGGCGCTCCGGCTGACTCACTTGCTTCGTCTCTTGCCAAGCCTCTGCCCGCTGGCCAGCCGGGACAGGGCGCGTGGCCCTTGCTGCAGGAAGCCGCAAAGGCCACCGGAGCCGTGCCGGTCGCGCTCGCTTCGCGCGTGCTCACCCGCGAGGTCGCCGATTATCAGATCCCCGGTTGGGAGCCGCTGAGCCCAAGCTCAACGCAAATTCCACCCGCCTTTCCTCCCGGAATCGGCGCCTCCATCCAAACCGTGAATGTCGACGGAGGCGTTACCGACAACACTCCATTCGAGCTGGCCGACAACTATCTTGCGGACGAGTTGCAGCAGGCCTCCAATCCTTCTTCGCCCGAACAGGCCAACGCGGCCGTGCTCACCATCGCTCCATTTCCGATGGGAGACGACAACTTCTCCGGTCCATACGTCCCGAGCGATCACCAGGGCATTTGGGCCATCCTCATGAGCTTCTTCAACGTCACGCTCTCGCAATCGCGCTTTCTGGGCGAGAGTCTGGCGTCGCTCATGGATGGTTCTTCTTTCAGCCGCTTTGCCATTGCCCCATCCGACCCCGACTCCGTGGGAGCAGGCAAGCCGGCGCTGCAATGCGGCTCGCTCGGCGCCTTCGGCGGCTTCCTGTGCCGCGACTTCCGCAAGCACGACTTCCTGCTCGGGCGCAGAAACTGCCAGCAGTTTCTGCGCGAGCACTTCGCTATCACGGCAACAAATCCCCTCATTGAACAGGGGCTCGCGGCCGCCGGGCCCTACGCCGCGCAAATCAAGGCTCAGTTCCTGGTCGGCTGCCCCAGTCCGAATCCGGGATTGCCCCAGGGAAATGTTTGGATGCCGCTGATCCCGCTCTGCGGCAAAGCCACCGCTGAGGTTCCCCTGCCCGCGCGCGCGGCAATCGCTCCAGGCCAGTTGGACAATATTGTCAACCTCATCGTGCAAAGGCTGAATGCAATTCGTCCCAAGCTGGCCGCGGGAGAGCTCGGAAAGCTCCTGAGCGCTGCCCTCGGAATCCTACTCAACACATGGATCGTGAGCGGCAAGGTCAAGGCCGCCATTCGCCAGGCCCTCGACAATGCACTCGCGGGCGACACTGCCGTTAATCCATAGCCGCGCACACGGCCACGTTTGCTCGAGCCCCCGCGCGGGATCCGGCGAATTCCGCGCTCTCCATTTTCCTCCACGCGCCAGCTCGCACTGGCCTTCCGGACCTGTGAGATTGCGCCTCTAATCCCGATCTTCGCTTTTTGTTCTCCTACCACAGTCCGAGCGGCCTGTCCAGACGGGGAATCACAGCAGTAAACCCCACATCTTGTGGTGTCACAAATTTTTTGCTCTATTAGTCGACTTTCCCGCAGAGAGCCTGATTTTCCAGCGCTTTCCACCGTTTTTTCCCTTGGCGGAGGCGAAATTCAGGGGTACTATCGACCGAGATGGAACATTTTGGAGTTAGATGGAACCCTATGGAACCAATCCATAACCCGTCTTTCCTCCTAAGTTTACTCCGATTCCCCCATGGGAATCGCAAATCCGGAAGCCGCTCGATGTGGGGAACCACTTTGGCTAACCCGGAACAAGAGTTCAGAGAATTCGGTTCGCGGTACGGCAGCACGGGTCGCCGCGGAAGAAAAACGAGGACGGCACATGTTTCGCGGCAATCATCCAGCAAAGGTCGAGGAGAACGGGCGGCTCAAGCTCCCGGTCCCCTTTAAGCAGTTGCTGGACGCGGCCAATGTGACCGACCTGTACGTGACCAGCGAAGACGGCAAGCGGGCCCAGATTTGGCCGCTCGGCGAGTGGGAAAAGATTGAAGCTCAACTGGCAAAACACAGCACGATGAACGACTCAGTAATGAGGTACCTCGATTTGACCAGCTATTACGGCCAGCAAGTGAAGATGGACGCCCAGGGTCGGATCATGCTTCCGCAGATCCTGCGCTCCACGGCCAGGCTGGAGGGCGATCTTGCCGTGATGGGCAAGATCACTCACCTCGAAGTAGTCAACCGCTCGGCATTTGAACAGGATTTGCCCACCAGCAATCTGACTTCGGACGATCGCAGGCAGGTAGGCGGAATTCTGGCCGAGGGGAGCGGATCGTAAGCCCCTCAGGGGGGCGCGCATGACGCAGCAAAAAGCACGCCATGTGCCGGTTCTTTTTCAAGAGGTAATGGATTTTATCCGCGTG
>CAYOVE010000069.1:0-14787 GCA_964407295.1 uncultured Occallatibacter sp. | reverse complement strand
ATCGAAACCGGTAAAGCCGGAGGGTGAAACAGCCGATGCGAGTCGGAGGATCACCACTGGTTTGGCAAACGGGGGCGACAGGCGAGCGCAAGCTTGCAGGTTGCAGCGGCAGAAGGCGCAAGCCGGAAGCTGCAACAATCGACGGCGAAAGTCGAAGGTTGTTCAAGCCAGCCGAGCTGAAGGACGACAGCCGATGTGAGTCGGGAGTGATCGCAGGCCTAGCTGGAGGCTGGACACCAACGCAAGTTGGGAGGTTGGCAGCCAGTCGGCAGGAAGTGCGTAGCATGCGGTGAAAGCCGGGTGCTTGCCACCGGTCGAGCCAGGCGAGAAAACGCCGATCCGAGCCGGGGAAGTCGGCCAACGGTCGAGCCGGAGAGCGGGCGAGTAGGCGCAAGCTGAAAGCAGCGCACCAGCGCAGCCAGAGGAGGGAGCGGCAGCGAAAGCTGCAGGTTCGCCGCTGGGGTAGCCGAGGGACGCGACAACCGGTTGTACTACGCGACCATCAAGATTGAGACGCCAGAGGCTTCGGTCTCTGGCGTTTTCAATTTACGGGGATTTTTGCGGGGGCTTTCGCCTTCTCTGCGAGAGGATTGCGGAAAGGATGGGGCAACGAGTTGCTGCTCGAACGCTCTCCCACCTTTTCCGCGATCGGACTGCGGAAAGGATGGGGCAACGAGCTGAGGGAAGGGAACGGGCTCTAGCCTCTGACCAGCGGCAGCCCTGCGCGCTCGGCGATCAAATGCGCGACTCTCCTGGGCCGGTAGAAGCTGTACGACGTGAAGGTCACGGTGCTGGTGTCTGAAGCGAGGATCGTGAACTTTTGCATATTCTCGATCCGCTTGTAGTGCACGGCCTCAATCCCGTTCCACGGCATGTACACTTCTTCGTCGCCCGAGGTGTTGCCGAGCCTGAAGTGTGCTCCCTGCGTGTCGAGAAGAACCGAGGAGCTGGCCATCAACTGGCCCTGCCTCCACAGATAGACCTGTGCCATCGCCATCAGGCACGCGCCGAAGCTCCACAACGCGCCTGCCGCGAAGCGGTCAAGGTTGAGCGAGCCGAGAGGGAGAAAGGACATGAGCGCGACGGCAACCATGCACAGCGATACGCCGAGCGCGGCCAAGCTGCCCAGAAACGTGAGGAAGATCAACACGCGATTGTTGCGCAGCAGCGTCGGCTGCTCGCCTACCGATTGAATCGGCCGGCTGACCCCCGTTGAAGGCGACAGAAACTGCTCTTGCACTTCGATCACACAAGCCTCCTCCACGATTGCGTCCTCGTGCCTACGGGAGAAGCAGGCTTGCTGATGGACCCTCGTGGTGCGCGCCGCCGCAACAAGTACCAGGCTCAACGCACCTATGGCGCGCGGCCTTCGTGCCCATCGGGCCCTGAAACAGGGATATCCATTTGGGCGCACCGGCGAGGGAGGCCGGCGGCAGGAATATGACAATACACGAACTTTTTGGCATTTGACAAGTATTTCAAGCGCAAATTTCGCCGGCCTTTCGCCGCTATTTTGCGCCCTGAACTACACTGGCTCAGGGTGAATATGAAGCTCGGTCTGGGACTTTACCGGCACATGCTGAACGACGAGTATTACTCATTCGCCGTGCAGGCCGGGTGCACCCACGTTATCGTCCATCTCGTTGACTACTTCCGGAAGGGTCAGGGCAATCCATCGAACAATCAGCCGACGGGCGGCAAGGACCAGCCGTGGGGCGTGGCCGGCGATCCCAACCGCCTTTGGACGGCCGCAGAGTTGATTGAGCTTCGCAAGCAGGTCGAGGCGGCGGGGCTCAAGCTGGAGGGGATTGAGAACTTCGACCCCGCCCACTGGTACGACATTCTTCTCGACGGCCCCAGGCGCGCGCAGCACATGCAAAATGTCTTTGCGATTCTGCGCGCGGTTGGCGAGGCTGGCATTCCGATCTTCGGCTACAACTTTTCCATTGCCGGCGTTGCAGGCCGCACCAGCGGGCCCTTTGCGCGCGGGGGCGCCGAATCTGTCGGAATGGACGGACTGGTCGATACACCCGTCCCCAACGGTCAGGTCTGGAACATGATCGTCGACCCCAACGCGCCGCCGGGCACGCTACCGACGATTACCCACGACGAGCTGTGGCGCCGCCTCGAGCGGTTCCTTGAGGAGGCTCTTCCCGTCGCCGAAAAAGCGGGTGTCCGCCTGGCCGCGCATCCTGACGATCCGCCCACGCCGACGATGCGCCGCCAGCCGCGACTTGTTTATCAGCAGGACCTGTATCAGCGGCTCATTAACATTTCTCCGAGCCCGTCAAACATGCTCGAGTTTTGCCTCGGCACGCTTGCGGAGATGACGGAGGGCGATATCTACAACACCGTCGACCGTTACAGCAGCCAGCATCGCATCGCTTACGTCCATTTCCGCAACATTGCCGGCAAGGCTCCGCACTATCACGAAACCTTCATCGACGACGGCGAAGTGGACATGCTGCGTATTCTCTATCTGCTCGACAAGAACGGATTTGACGGCGTTGTGATTCCCGACCACGCCCCGCAGATGACCTGCGCCGCTCCCTGGCACGCGGGCATGGCGCACACGTTGGGCTTTCTGCGTGCCGGCCTCATGGCCATCGAGCGCGGCTTCAAGCCGGAGCCGCTTCCGCGCGATGCCAAGGTTTCGATGGCATCGTGACTCACTCCAGTTTCGATGTTGTCATCCTCGGCGGGGGCGCAGCGGGCCTGATGGCCGCGATTGAGGCGGGCCGCCGCGGGCGACGCGTCGTGGTGCTGGAGCGCGCGGAGCGGCCGGGAAAGAAGATCCTGATCTCCGGCGGAGGCCGCTGCAACTTTACCAACCTGCATACGCGGCCGGACAATTTCCTCTCCGCCAATCCCCATTTCGCGAAATCGGCGCTGGCTCGCTACACGCCCGCGGATTTCATCCGGCTTGTGGAGAGGCATGGCATCGCGTATCACGAGAAGACGCTGGGCCAGCTTTTCTGCGATGGATCTGCGCAGCAGATTGTCGATATGCTGATGAACGAATGTACCGATGCCGGTGTGCGCGTGATTCCGTCCACTGTGGTCAATGAGGTGCGCCGCGATGATTCTTCCGGGGAGTTCAGTATCTTCGCCGGAAAGGACTTCTTTACTGCGCCGGCACTCATCGTTGCCACCGGCGGCCTGTCCATCCCGAAGATGGGCGCGACGGGTTTTGGTTACGACATTGCTCGCCAGTTTGGAATACCCATTGAACCCTGCCGTCCGGCGCTGGCCCCGCTGACGCTCTCCGGCGCGGAACATGCGCAGTTCGCTCCTCTCACCGGTGTTTCCGCTCCGGTCACCGTGACCGCCGGCAAGCGCAGCTTCACGGAGAAAATGCTGTTCACGCATCGTGGGCTGAGCGGACCGGCCATCCTTCAAATCTCGTCTTATTGGAAAAAGCATGAGCCAATCCATATTGATTGGTCGCCAGGCCAGCAGTTGTTCGCGCCCTTGCTCGCGAAGAACGCGACCCGCGATCTGGCTGCGGCGAAGGCAGCGCTGCGCGCGCATCTTCCGGCGCGCTTAGCTGACCGGCTGATTGAGGTTGCCGCGCCGCAGAGCTGGACGAATCACGCGCTCGACGAGTTGGAGCGCCGTCTGCATTCTTTTGCATTGAAGCCCAGCGGCACGGAAGGTTATGAGAAGGCGGAAGTGACGGCCGGCGGCGTGAGCACGAGCGCGCTTTCGGCGCAAACCATGGAGTGCCGCAGCCTGCCCGGGCTCTACTTCATCGGAGAGGTGGCGGATGTCACGGGCCAACTGGGCGGATTCAACTTCCAGTGGGCCTGGGCGTCGGGCGCAGCAGCTGGCCGTGCGGTCTAGCAGGCTTGCGGCGGCGGTTTTGCCTTTGTGGTTTGAGCGAGCTTAGGTAGCCCTTAGATGGACAGAGGCAGTGGGGCAATGATCGCTGAGCTTTTGCTCGAGCATGGGCAGGTCAATTAGATGGCCGTCGGGAATGAGTATCCGCTGGGTAATCTGCCTTGACGATGCTCCGTTGAAAGACTCAAAAACCAGCGTCAGCCGAGCGGGCTGATCGATCGCGGCTGTGGCCTTCAGCAGATACCTTCCGGAGAGAATCCACGGCATATATGTCCCGTTCGAGAACACGCCCTCATCGCCGAACCACGATTCCGGAGCTGCCGCAAGCAGGCGCCGATAGCGCCGGTCAAAGTTGGTGCGCTTAAACCAGTACGCCACGAGCGCGAGCAGGACAATGAAGCCCGTCAAGCCGCTCACGATGATCATGTTTTCTTTGAGGCCTGCACCGGTAAAGAGCGCACCCAGCACAAAAAGCCCGGCGCAAAACAAAATGAATCCGGAAACGCCCTTCCAACTCCATGGGCCTTCCTGGGCTATTTCCCACTCGCGTTGATTCTCTGCCCATTGCGCCCATTTCTCCGGCGTGTATTGCCAGTGAGCCCAGGGATTGGCGATTACCGCCGACAGGCCGCGGTCGTTTCGCCGCGCCATCATATAGCCGATCGAAAGCATGGGGCCACACGCGACCAGTACAAATCCACCCAGGCCCACAGGCAGCCATTGCCAGTTGGATGGAAGCACCAGGGCGGCAACTGCATTGATCAGCAGGAAGACCACGAGATGCCAGATCCACCTGTAGATCTTGTGCCGATTGAAGCTGACCAGCCTGGCCGATGGGGGCAGCGCAGCGACATGCGAGTCGGTAATGCGGACGATCAAGACGCTGGCTCCGCACGACAGCGCGATCACGGCCACGAGGCTGGCAATTCCCTCTGCAACCGGCGATTGGGTCAGGGAGCTGTTCACGATCGCATACGTTGCGCCCGCTATAACCGTAACGATCAGCAGAAACCCGCCGCCGAGTTTCAATGTCGTCTTGACGGAATAGAGCGGACTTTTCCGCCAGGCGCTGAAAGCGCCGACGATCGTGAGAAGGCAGAAAATCAGCAGAGCGATTTGCATTCAGTTTTCACGGCCTGGAGTCGTAAACGATCAGGCTTCTTGAATCGTAAGACCCGCACGCTCGGCAATCAGGCGAGCAACTTTCTTCGGCCGGAAAAACGTGTAGGACGAGAAGATCGCTTCGCTTCCGTCTTTGCCGAGCACGTAGTAGTTTTGTGCGTTGCCCACGCGCTTGTGCTTGATGGCTGCGATCTGATCCCAGGCAAGAAACAAGTCGGAAGGCTTCTTCTTTGTGCCCAGGTTGAAGTTCACGCCTCTCGAATCCAGCATGACTTTATACACTGCCATGCCGCGGGAAAGTTTCCACATCCACAGGCAGCCATAACCGAAAGCCAATGCGCCGAATCCCCACCAGAAGGCGTTGTACAGATTCCCGGCGCTGAAGCCGCCACCCGAGGAAAGAACTGAAAACACCATGAGCACCATGCAAACCGCGAAGAAAGCGGAGAGGATGCTACACAGCATCAACACTCCAACGAGGATTCGGCTATTGTGCAACGCCATCGGGACGGCGCGACTGGCCTCGATTTGGGAAGAGATGCCTGCTCCCGGTCCTGAGGCCGGAAATCCTGGTGTTCCCATGAACAACCTCCTCGGCTGATTGACGATCGCCGATGTGGGTCGACGAGCTGGCGCGACCGAGATCAGCGATGCCCTCATCGCCAGATCGAACTCGCTGCCCTTGCCGCTTGTTTGGTCAGTATCGCACGCACTTTCTGGGAGGACCGCCCCGGCTCTTGCTTTTCTTGGGCTGTCCGGCCACCGGCTCCGCTTCCCGCACTTCACGCACACATCATAGAAACAGTTAGAATTGCTGTCTGGCTCAGCCCGGAAAGGAAATTAGCCCTGACCCACTCCGAGAAGATCCTCGATCAGTTCAGCCTGAAGGGAAAATCCGCGCTGGTCACGGGCTCATCGCGCGGATTAGGCGCAGCCATCGCCGTTGCCTTCGCAGAGGCTGGCGCCAATGTCGCCGTGCATGGCTCCAGCTCGGCTCCCACAGCTACACAGAAAAAGCTGACGGCTCTCGGCGTCAAATCGGCCGCGCTTGTGGGCGACGTCGGCGACGCCGCGGTCTGCGCGCGCCTCGTCGAGGAAACGATTCAGCATCTCGGAACGATCGACATTCTGGTGAACAACGCCGGCATCATTCGCCGCTCGCCCGCGGCCGAGCACTCCGAAGATGACTGGAAAGCGGTCATCGATGTCGATCTCACCAGCGTCTTTCGGCTCACTCAGCATGCCGGGCGACACATGCTCAAGCGCGGCTCGGGCAAAATTATCAACATCGCATCTTTGCTCACATTCCAGGGTGGAATCCTTGTGCCTTCCTACGCGGCAGCCAAAGGCGCTGTTGGCCAGCTCACAAAAGCTTTCGCCAACGAGTGGGCGTCAAAAGGCATCAACGTGAACGCCATCGCGCCCGGCTACATGGATACGGACAACACCGAGGCGCTGCGCAACAATCCTGAGCGCGCCCGGCAGATCCTGGAACGCATTCCCGCGGGTCGCTGGGGAAAGCCCCAAGACCTGGCCGGCGCGGCCATCTTTCTTGCCTCCGCGGCCAGCAACTACGTCCACGGGCACATTCTCGTAGTGGACGGAGGCTGGCTCAACCGGTGATCCTATTCCTTGCAGTTCCCCGCGCAGGCGCCCGCCTGCGCACGAGGCAGAATCGATGAGCGATCCTGGGGTCATCTACTCGGCCACCGACGCTACCAACGCCACTATTCCCGAGCCGGGCATGGTCCGCCAGGTGCTCGCGTACAACCCGCACCTCATGCTCGTGCGTCACACCCTTGAAAAAGACTGGAAGGGCGTACGCCACAGCCATCCTCATCATCAAATGGTTTATGTCGTTCGCGGTCACATCCGCTTTCGGGCCCAGGGCCAGAGCTGGGAGATGCGCGCCGGCGACAGCATCGTCGTCAATGGCGGCGTGGAGCACGAGGCCGCTGCAATCGAGCCTTCCGAGGTGCTTGACGTCTTTACCCCTTACCGCCAGGAATATGCCTAACCTGGGGCTGATCCACTTTTTTGTTCTTTGCCTTGCTTTCGCCCCCATGGGGCTTGGGAGGTTTTTTTGAAAATTTCGTCCAGATTCTGCGAGTTGTTATCGCTTGTCCTCGTTTGCGCCTGCTCCGCGATTTCTCTTGCGCAGCCCCCCCCGCCCAATCAGGGCATCGTCGGCATCGCGCACATTGCGTTTCGCGTCAGCGATCTCGACCGCGAAATCGCCTTTCTCGGCAAGCTGGGATACGAGGAGGCTTTTACTCTTTCCTACGGCAAAATGACCGAGGTCTTCATCAAGATCAACGACCACGAGTTCATCGAGCTGTATCCGCGGACCGATGCGTCACAGCCCCTCGGCTGGATGCACGTTTGTTATGAAGCCGGCGACCTCAACGCTCTTCAGCAGTACTACGCCAGCGAAGGCCTCAATCCTGCGCCTGTGCGCAAGGCCGCCGCGGGAAACCTGATTACTTCCATCAACGATCCCGACAACCGTGTCACCGAATTTACGCAGTACATGCCGGGCTCGCGTCATTCGCTCGATGTGGGCCAGCACCTCGGCGCCGGCCGCATCTCCACTGAGTTGATGGGAATCGATCTGCCGGTAAGAGAGGGCGCCGCGATGAAGGAGTTCTACACCGATCTCGGCTTTGAAGCAGAAGACACCAACGGCAATGTGCGCCTCACAACGCCGGGCGCGCCCGATCTGCACATGGAACTGCGCGCGCTCGCCCCTGGCTCGCAGCCTGAGTTCCTGTTTCCCGTGCCCGACGCGAAGAAGGCTTTCCAGGCGATGGAGTACGCGGGCGTGAACGCCCAGCGCGACGGTGGCCTGGTGTTCGCCAAGGATCCTGACGGAAATGTCTTCGTATTCCTGGAAACTCGGCGGTGAGGGAATGGGAAGCTTGCTTCCCCAGGAGCAGATGAGCAGTAGCGTCTGGCGACGCGCTCAGTGGATCGTCTTCGACTTCCGCTGCATGTAATCCATCATCACGTACTGTCCCAGAGTCGCCGGCGTGGTGAAGTACGCTTTGCCGCGGCACATCTCCGAAACTTTGTGCACGAATTGCACCAGCCCGTAATCCTGCGCAAGCATGAAGGTATTGATCATGACGTTTGACCGCTTGCAGCGAGCCACTTCTTCCAGCGTTTCGCTCACCACAAGAGGGTCGAGCCCATAGGCGTTCTTGTAAATTCTTCCGTCGGGCAGGGTCAGCGCGGAGGGCTTTCCGTCGGTGATCATCACAATCTGCTTCATGTCTTTGCGCTGGCGCGCCAGAACACGCTGCGCCACGCGCAGTCCTTCGCGCGTATTGGTGTGCCACGGTCCCACCTTCACGCGCGCGAGCTGCGAAACCGGCATCTCCTCGGCGGAATCGTGAAACAGCACCAGCGACAATGAGTCGCCGGGGTACTGCGTGCGGATCAGATGCGACAGCGCCATGGCCACGCGCTTGGCCGGCGTGAATCGGTCTTCGCCGTACAGAATCATCGAGTGCGAGCAGTCCAGCATGACCACTGTCGCGCAGGAACTCTGGTAGTCGCACTGGTGCACCTGCAAGTCGTCGTACTCGAGATTCAGCGGCAGCGCCAGGCCCTCGCGCGCGATTGCCGAGCTCAGCGTGGCCGTCGTGTCCAGGTTCAATGTGTCGCCGAATTCGTAGCGCCGTGAACCGCCGCTCGTCTCAATCCCCGTCGCCCAGTGGCGCGTGTCGTGGCGTCCATAGCTCGACTTGCCCAGCGATCCCATCAGGTCGCGCAGCGTTTTGAATCCCAGAAAGTCCAGGCTCTTGTCCGTCACCTCGAAGCGCACGTTCTCGCGATCCCGACCCTCCGCATTCCCGACTTGCCCATTTGATCTGTCCATGCGCGTGGGCCCGTTCTGCGGCATGGCGGAGATGTAGTTCTCCTGCTCCATCCTCTGCATCAGCTTGTCGATCAATTCGTCCAGCGTGCCCTCGGCCATCATCCGATCAAGCAGCTCGCGCGTCTCGCCGTCGAAGAAGTCGCCCGACTCGAGGACGCGCCGCAGCGCCTCGCGCAGATCGTCCATGGTGTGGTCGAGATCCTGGAAGCCGTTGAGCGGATCGTAGTAGCCGGAGTCGAGCAGATAGTCAGACAACGCCTGCAACAGGCTCTCAAGATCGATCTCCGAAGCCAGATCGCCGCTGTACTTTGTGTAATGAACGCGCTTCATGCCGACTCCCGGTCTCTACGTTCCTATGGCCCTACATGCCTGGTCCCCGCCTTAATTCAGTCCGCCGCCCCTGCGCGATCGCCGCGCGCGTTGCCAGTCTTCGTACTCCATCTCCAGTTCTTTGCGTTCGGGCGGCGCGTCTTCCCGTTCATGCCGTCGTACACTTTTCTCCGCGGCGAATCCATGCTGCTCATTGCGGCTCAGCTTGCGATGCGCCACCATTCCCTCCAGCAGAAACTCGGCTGCGGCTACAACTTTCGGCGCGGCATCGCCGGACTTCACGCCCAGTGGCGTCAGCTTTTCCACGAGACCCTGAATGCCTTTCAGCTCTTTGAGCACCGCAGCTGCCGGTTGATCTTCGTCCATTTTTACGGTGCCGCCAAGATTGAACCATTGCTCGATTTGCTGGGTGTTTAAGCCATCAAAGTAGCGGTCGTAGACTTTGCCAACCGCTGTCCGGATCAGATCGCGTACGACGGTGTCGGCGCCCTTCATCTCGCCTTCATACTCCAGTTCCAGCTTGCCCGTGATTCCCGGCATGGCCGCGTAGATGTCGCTCACTCTTGGCAGCACCGGCGCATCGCCGGTCGAGAGCGCGCGCCGCTCCGCGTTCGAAACGACCAGTTCCAGCGTTGAAATCGGCAGCCGCTGGCTCACGCCGCTGCGCTTGTCCACTTTCTTGTCTTCGCGCGCGCTGAACGCCACCTGCTCCACTACCTCGCGCAGATACTGCGGAATTTCGATTGCGCCGTCGCCGCGCGCCGCCCAAGCCTCCTGCGCGGTAATCGCGACGCCCTCTTCGAGCGTCTCCGGATAGTGAGTCCGAATCTCAGACCCAATCCTGTCTTTCAGGGGCGTGATGATTTTGCCGCGAGCCGTGTAGTCTTCGGGATTCGCGCTGAACACGAGCGCGACATCCAGCGCCAGGCGCACGGGGTAGCCCTTAATCTGAACGTCGCCTTCCTGCATGATGTTGAACAGCGCGACCTGAATTTTTCCCGCGAGGTCGGGCAGTTCATTGATGGCGAACAATCCGCGATTGGCGCGCGGCAACAAACCGTAGTGCATGGTCATCTCGCTCGAGAGATCCTCGCCCCCGCGCGCTGCTTTGATTGGATCGAGATCGCCAATCAGATCCGCAACCGTCACGTCCGGCGTGGCGAGTTTTTCCACATATCGTTCTTCGCGAGTGATCCACGCAATCGGCGTCGCGTCTCCGCGCTCCGCAATCAGGTCGCGGCAGCGGCGGCAGAGCGGGCGGTAAGGATTGTCGCGAATTTCGCAGCCCGCGACGTAGGCCATCCGCTCGTCGAGCAGCGCCGTTAGCGCACGCAGAATCCGGCTCTTCGCCTGGCCGCGCAGTCCCAGCAAAATAAAATTCTGCTTCGACAGAACCGCGTTCACAATCTGCGGGATCACCGTGTCCTCGTAGCCCACGATGCCGGGGAAGACGGTCTCCCGCGCTTTGAGCCGCGCCATCAGATTGGAACGCATCTCGTCTTTCACGCTGCGGGTCTTCAGTTGCGCTTCTGAAAACTGTTTGCTGGCGCGCAGTTCGCCCAGAGTCTGGGGAAGAGTAGCTGCAGGCATTCGTGGCCTCCTGGAACGGTTCTGTCGGGGAAAACCGGCTGTATGTAGAAAGACGTGCGACACGGGGAAACGGCGCGGCCGCATCCGCATGGTTTGCGGTTGAGAGCAAGAGTTTGCCGCTCGAAGGGCCGGCTCTGGTGACGAAATCTAATTTTGAATCCTGCCTGGGGTCAGCCTGAAAAGGGAAGAGCGCTCGTTCTTAAAGTTGGACGCGGGATGCCGACCTTCAGGCAGTATGCACCTGTTTTCCCGATTCGCAAAGTCCGGCCAGGGAACCCGCTCGCGATCAGACCTTTGCGCCCTCTGGGAAAAAGCGGAAAGGGAAACAAGTCCCCCGATTCAGTTCCGCGCCGCGTGCGCCACTGCCGCCTTTTCCTCGGAGAGCAGTTGCGCCAGCACTTTTTCCGGGCACAGATGATGTGCCTCGCGCTCGTCCAGCTCTTTTTCCGTTTCGACGCACGAGGCGATGGTCAAAAAGCAATCGAGGCAGCGGGAGTTGAAGCTGCCATTTTCGTTTTGTGTGCGGCTATACATGGCGATCTGAGGAAACACCGTACGATCCTAGGCGCAATTTGCCTTCCCTGGTCGTGACTCGCATCACTTACTCATGTTTACGTGAGGTCATTTCAGCCGATCAGCACTCGGCTGCTTTCAGTACGCGGGCGCGCCGACCTTGTCCCACTGGTTCGCATTCCGCTTGAGATACCAACAGGGATCCTGCCCTCCCTGCGGAAACAGCGCTACGGCGCAGGGAACGTCCACTGTTCCCAGATAGTCAAGCTCGGTTGCCTGGCCCTTGAGCGGGACCGACATGAACTGGTTGACCGCGACCGTTGAGTGAGGCGAACCGCGCAGCTTGTAGACCGTAAAGTCGATTGCAAATGCGGCCAGCGAGATTGCCGCAAATGCCACCAGAACCCGCAAAAGCCACCGTCCAAGCCAGCGCATCATCTTTCCACTTCCTTGAATGCCCCAGGCCGCTGGGCTTCCGCTTTCAGCGCCACTCCAGTCACCTGCAACCGTCGCGCCTGGATCAGAATATATGCCACCTCTGCCGCAGCCTGAGCGTAGTTCAATCCTTCGGGGCGGATGTTTGAAATGCAGTTTCGTTCGGCGTCCGTGCAACCCGGTCGCGGATTCCACGTAATGTAGGCGCCGAGCGAATCCGGCGAGCTTAGCCCTGGCCGCTCGCCGATCAGCACCAGCGCAATCCTGGCTTCCAACGCCGAAGCAATCTCGTCGCCAATGGCCACGCGGCCTTGCTCCACAACGCAAATCGGCGCCAGTTTCCAGCCAGCTACTCCCGGATCCTGCAGGCAGGGCAGCAGCTCCGTCACGAGAGGCGTCACATGTCGCTCGACTGCAAGGGCGGAAAGGCCGTCCGCCACGATGAGCGCCAGGTCGCAGCCGCTTGTGTGCGCCGCCTGATCCAGCGCCTTCCGGCTCGGCTCATCCAGCCTGCGCCCCAGGTCAGGCCGCTGCAGGTAAGTAGTCCGGTCCGCGGCGGCCGAGTGCAATTCGAGCGCGTGGCCGCCGGTTAGTTTGCTCAACGCAGCAGCCAACGCCGCGCTCTCAAGCCGCGCGTGGACGGCGTCGCGCGCCAGTGCATGGCAACGCTGGAAATCAAGAACGTCACGCGTCTCCAGGCTCACGCCGGTCCGCCCCAGCCCCACGCGCGCCGGCGTCAGCGCCCGCAGCCGCGCCGTCACGTCGCGAGTTAGTTCCGGCCTTCGGCGCTCCAGGCCGCTCATGAAGTCAGCAGCCTTTCCGGATGGCTCGCCTCCGCCGCCAACCGCGCAAAACCTTCGCCCGCGAGCCAAGCCTCAAACTCCGGCGCGGCCCTAAGGCCCATCACGCGGCGCAAATAGAGCGCGTCATGAAAGCTGGTGCTCTGGTAGTGAAGCATCACGTCGTCAGCGCCCGGCACACCCATGATGTAGTTCACGCCTGCGGCGCCGAGCAGCGTCAGCAGCGTATCCATGTCGTCCTGATCGGCCTCCGCGTGATTGGTGTAGCACACGTCGCAGCCCATCGGCACGCCCAACAGCTTGCCGCAGAAATGATCTTCCAGCCCGGCGCGAATGATCTGCTTGCCGTCATATAAATACTCTGGCCCAATGAATCCAACAACCGTATTGACCAGCATCGGCTTGAATCGCCGCGCCACTCCGTAAGCCCGCGCCTCCAGTGTCTGCTGGTCCACGCCAAGTCCGCCCGCGCCATAATGCGCATTGGCCGAAAGCGCCGAACCCTGGCCCGTCTCGAAGTACATCACGTTCCTTCCCACATGGCCATCCGCACATACCGCGCCTCGTTCGAGCGCCTCACCTGCTTCTTGCGCTTCCTTGAGCAACGCCAAACTCACGCCGAAGCTCCGATTCGCCGCTTCGGTTCCCGCGATCGACTGGAACAGCAAATCCACCGGCGCGCCCCGTTCGAGCGCCGCTAATTGGGTGGTGATATGCGCCAGAACGCAGCTCTGCATCGGAATTTCGAATCGCTCGCGAAGAGCGTTCATCATGCGCAGGAGTTGCGCAGTTGTCTCCACGTTGTCGCCCGCGGGATTGATGCCCACTACAGCGTCGCCCGAGCCCATCATCAGCCCGTCGAGAATCGAAGCCGCAATCCCCATCGCATCGTCCGCAGGGTGATTCGGCTGCAGCCGCGCGCTCAGTCTCCCTGCCAATCCGACGGTGGTGCGGAACTGCGTCACTACGCGCATCTTTCTTGCCGCCGCGATCAGATCCTGCACGCGCATCAGCTTGCTCACCGCGGCTGCCATTTCCGGTGTCAGGCCCGGGCCCAGCTCCGCCAGGCGTTCCGGCGTCGCATCGTCGCTCAGCAGCCAATTGCGAAGCTCGCCAACGGTCAGTGAGCGCACGGGCGCGAAAGCCGCGGCGTCGTGGTTGTCGATAATCAGCCGTGTTACTTCGTCATCTTCATACGGCACAACGACTTCTTCGCAAAAGCGCGTGAGCGCCACTTCGGCCAGCGCGCATTGCGCAGCCACGCGTTCCTCGGCACTCTCAGCCGCGACCCCTGCCAGCACATCGCCGCTGCGCAGGGGAGTGGCTTTCGCCAGCAACTCTCGCAAGCTGTCAAACGTGTAGCACCGGTTTCCGATGGAGTGAGCGAAGGTCATGCAATTGGCTTTAGCGTATCTGAATCGATTCGTTTGAGGCGAGGACAGTTCATTTGAACCCATCAAGACCATTCGCAGGGAAGAGTTTAACCAGGGCTGCGCAACGCGCACGCAAAAAGAAGGCGCGGCTCGCACCGCGCCCTCATCTTGAATGGTCTTTAGCAAGAAGCTAGAGGCCAGGAGCTACAATCAGGCTCTCAGAATTTCACGCTTGCGGCACGTGGCGATATTCCGCTCAGTTCCGCTGCTCGCGCTTCCGCGTACGCCGCCGCGCCCATCAGCGCCGTGCGGCTCTCGAGAATGACGCGCACCGGCATGTTCACCAGCAACTGGCTCAGCCGCCCCTTGTCGGTGAACGCCTTCATGAAGGTTCCGTCCTTCAGCTTTTCCAGAATGCGCGGCGCGATTCCTCCGCCCACATAGAGTCCGCCGACCGACAGAACCTTCAGCGCGAGGTTGCCGGCTTCGGCGCCGTAGGCCGAGACAAACATGTCCAGCGCCTTTTCGCAAATCGCGGCCTTCGCCTTCAGCGCCGCCTCGGTGATGGCTGCGTTCGGATCTTCCTGCGTCATTTGCTCCGCCAGCCAGGCCGGCTCTTCCATGCCGCGCACTTCGCGCAGGAATTCGTAGCAGTTGGTGATGCCCTGGCCGCTCACGACGCGCTCAAAGCTGATGCGCCCGTTGTACTTCTGCTTGAGGAAGCGCAGCAGGTCAATCTCATCGTCGTTGCGCGGGGCATAGTCGGAGTGGCCGCCCTCCGATGGGTAGGGAACATAGTCGCGGCCATCCCAAACCAGAAACGCCTCGCCCAGCCCTGTGCCCGCGGATATGAGCGCCCGGTTGCCCACCTGGCGAGCATCGCCATCGCTTAGCGTGTAAATCT
>CAYOVE010000068.1:0-14843 GCA_964407295.1 uncultured Occallatibacter sp. | reverse complement strand
TTGAATCGTCGAGCGTGAAGGGGCCGAGCCAGACCATCAAGAGCCACCACAACGTAGGCGGCCTGCCCGAGCGGATGAAACTCAAATTAATCGAGCCGCTGCGTGATTTGTTCAAGGATGAAGTGCGGCGCATCGGGCGTGACCTCGGAATGCCCGAAGAAATCCTGGGTCGCCAGCCGTTTCCGGGGCCCGGACTTGCCGTCCGCATCCTGGGCGAAGTCACGCCGGAACGGGTGGCGCTGCTGCAAGAGGCCGACGAAATTGTCGTTGCCGAAATCAAGGCCGCCGGGCTGTACACCAAAATCTGGCAGAGCTTTGCCGTGCTCTTGCCGGTTATGAGCGTCGGCGTGATGGGCGACCAGCGCACCTACGCGTACACGTGCGCCATCCGCGCCGTACATTCTGAAGACGGCATGACCGCCGATTGGACGCCTCTGCCCTACGAACTGCTGAAGCGCATGTCGAATCGGATCGTAAACGAAGTCCGCGGCATCAACCGCGTGGTCTACGACGTGACCTCCAAGCCGCCCGGTACCATCGAGTGGGAATGACTGCCCGTCCGTACGGTTCGTATAAAGAAACGGTGTCATCCTGAGCGGAGTTTGCCGCGCATTGTGCGGCAAACGGAGTCGAAGGATCTGCGGTTGTTGTTAGCAGGGTGTACAAAGTCCTGATTTCCGAGTCCTCGGAAAACCACGGCCTGATTGACGCCGGATATCTCTCGGGCTTCTACCGTCCGCCCTGCGAAGCCTTTCCGAAATGGAAGATGACGTTGACCTGATGCGTGTCAGTGTCAGGCTTCTCGTTGAATGTCACGACGACAGTCTGCATCCATTTCGCGAGCACCTTATCTTTCTTTTGCGCCTGGATCGCGAATCCTGAAACGTAACTCTCGTCGAAGGTTGCACCGGGCGCGAGCTTCCATGCATTTTTGAGTTTCAAGGCCATCGCATCGGGTGCGCCGTCGAACTGAACCGCGCCCATCTTATAAAGCGGTCCGGGATCGATCTCGATCGCGTAATTCACAATGTGCGTGGCCTCGTTGAACGCGGCGTGAGAGACGACAGAGCAATCGAGATAGCCTCGCGCATGATAGGCGTCGTTGACCGCCAGAAGAAACTGATCGAGCGGCCTGCCGGACCCGACCTGATACTTCGCCAGAAATTTCTGAACCTCTGCCCGCGAAGCCAGTGCGTCTGCCGGATAGTTGATGGTGCCGAGCTTGTAAACTCCGCCCTCTTTGACCGTGACCGAGAACGGAATCTCGATCGACGAATCCGAACCCTGGCCCGACACGACCGGCGGATCGATCTCGCTCACCTCGACTTCGACCGCCGCATAACCCTGGTCCTGGTACAGATCCTCAAAGGCGTGCTCGAGCCCGATGGCTGTGTTCTCTGTATCGAACTCGTTTCCGGTCTGGCCGTCGACAAGAGTATTGACCTTCGCCTGCATGGCGGGCGAAACGCCTGCGAGTTGGATCGCGCCGATGCGCACCGGCGGCGATGCGATCGAAAAGTTCATCGCCGTAATCTTTTTGGGGCCGAGGTCGCTTGTGAGGCTGGCTTTTACAGTCGCCTTCACGCCTTCACCCCCCAGCATTTCTTCAAGCGTTTCGCAGATTCCATCGTCCGTCGAGCCGCTGGCTGGCAAGAGTCCGTGATAGAGCGGGAAGCGCGCGTGGATTTTGTCGTCCAGATCTTTGCCCGGCTTGAGCGGCAGATTGTCAAGATGCAAAGGGTAGAGCTGGCTGGCGGGAGTCAACGTGAAGAACAGCCCCTTGCTGTCGTTGCCGAACTTGACCACCGCAAAGAAGCCCGTATCGTTGAGCTGTTTGGCGTGCGATTTTATGTCGGCGGCGTTGAGGCGCGCGCCCGCTTTGATGCCGGCGGCCGCGAGCAGTTCATCCTGCGAATATTGCGTCGCGCCCTGAAAACGGATCGCCCTGGGCGGAGCCTTCTTTTGCGCCAGCAACTGAAGCGAGCAGAGAAGAAGGACAGCGGCAATCGGTCGAGCCTGTCGGATCATGTTCCGCCAAGATTAGCAAACCACGCACCCGCGGCGACAGAGAATCGCAGTCAATCCCCCGCCGCCTGCGGACGCAGCGACGCGATTTGCCGCTGCAACGCATCCAGCTTGGCCAGCAGCTCGTCGTGCTGCTTGTCGGCCACGGAGGGTTCAAAGGCCTCCACATAAAACGTTCCATTCGGCTCCAGCTCGCACCGCTGCACTTTTTGCGCTTTGTCGAATCCTTGGCGATGGATCACGTCGAGGAGCTCCTGTTGGGAGAGCGACTCGCGCTTCAGCGCCTTCTGGTCGACTTTTCCGTCGCGGATCAGAACCGTGGCGCGTCCCTCGAACATGCGCGTTAGCTTGGGCGAGCGGAAGAGGGCGCGAACCACCAGCCAGTTAACGGCCAGCAAAGCCACGGCCCCGATGATTCCGCCGGAGAGAGAATTGTCGTTGCCGATGATGGCGTTCTGCACGGTGTTCGAGAGCGAGAGCAGAACGACAAGGTCGAACGGGTTGAGCTGCGCCAGCTCGCGCTTGCCGAAGATGCGCAGCAGCACCACCAGCGCCAGGTAGACGATGGCGGGACGAAGCAGCTTCTCCAGGAACGGAAGCTGCATTTGGAACATGTCGTTGAAGATCACGGAGTGGGGCATGGAATGAGAATAGCTGCACCTGCCTTTTCGCCGAAGGATTCTCCGCACAAAGAGGGTCGCTGGGCAATCGCCGGAAGCTGCCGATTCGTCTGCTACATTGAGGATGACTGAGAGGGCTAAGGCAACCTCCATGAGCGCGCCAATTTCTGAACTCGCGCCGTTTCGCATCGATCCCGTATTTACGGCGCGGGTGTGGGGATTCCGCAACCTGCGCCCTTGGTATGACCGCGTTGCAGAGGGCGATCCCATTGGCGAAGTCTGGCTGACCGGCGACGATTGCACCGTTGCAACCGGGCCGCACGCTGGCCAGAAGCTGAGCGCGATCTTCAGCGAACAAAAAGTCCCGCTGCTTGGCGCCGACGCGCCACCCGCTGGGTCTCCGTTATTGATCAAGACAATCTTCGCGCGTGAGAAACTCAGCGTCCAGGTACACCCTGACGACGCGATGGCGCGAAAGTACGGCCAGCCGCGCGGTAAGACCGAGTGCTGGTACACCCTCGCAGCTGAACCGGGAGCGGAGGTTGCGGTCGGAGTGAAACCTGGCACGACACTCGGCGAAATCAAACAAGGCATTCACGCTGGAACACTTGAGCAGAGTCTGAATAGGATTCCGGTGTCGGTGGGAGACATGATTTATGTCGATGCCGGGACCGTCCACGCCATCTGGCCGGGGTCGATTCTTCTCGAGACGCAGCAGAACTCCGATGTGACGTATCGCATGTACGACTACGGCCGCCCTCGCCAACTGCACATTGAAAAGTCACTCGAAGCGACGAAACTCGTAACGCGCGCCGGAAAAGTAGCGCCGCTTGAGCTTGCTGACCGCACGGTACTGATCGATGTGGAGGACTTTCGCATCGAGCGAATTCCAGTGAACGGCAAGCTGACGTCCGAATGTCTGCGCGGCGCGAGCGGCAAGCGCGGTCTCGCCTACCTTTTCGCCGCCAGCGGCACTGCGCAGTTGACCGGCACCGAATTTGAGCCAATCGACCTGCCTGCGCGCGGGATTGTGGCCATCCCGGCTGCCTCACCCGAATTCATGCTGGAAAACCTGAGCGGGGCAGGCGAGAGCCTCGAGCTCATCCGAATCACTCCCAACTGGCCGGCGCGGGCTGTGTAAGTTTCGAGGTCGGTTTCGGACTTGAATGAGCCCCAGCTTCGATAAAGGAGCCTGTCTTCTGCAACTTTTGCACAATCTTCAGCGTTGCAACCACGCAAATGATGCAGAATCTAAGGTGATATGAGCTTCCGACTCGCAGTACCCTCCGATCTTCGCGGCTCCGTGGACGCGGCAGCCGCTGACTGGCAAGCCAACAATAAAGTTGACCGCTTTTGGAAGAAGGATCCGTCCCTGTGGACTCGCGATGGCGAGGAGAAGTGGATGGGCTGGATCGACATTGTCGAGCGGCAGCAAAAAGATCTGGGCACGTTCGCGGAGCTGGGTGGAGATATCGAGACCTCCGACTTCCGGTCCGTGCTTTTGTTGGGGATGGGCGGATCGAGCCTGTGCCCCGAGGTGCTGGCCAAGACATGGGGTCCGCGGCCGGGTTTTCCTGAACTGCGCATCGTTGACTCCACCGACCCAGCGCAGGTGAAGGCTGCATGCGACGAGGTTGACCTGGCCGAGACGCTGGTCATTGTCGCCAGCAAGTCCGGTTCGACGCTCGAGCCGAACATCCTGAAGCAGTTTTTCTATTCCGAGATGCGGCGCGCAGTGAACAACGACGACGAGGTGGGCAGCCACTTCATGGCCATCACCGATCCCGGCTCAAAGATGGAGCAGGTCGCAAAGGCTGACAGCTTCAGAAGCATCTTCTATGGCGATCCCGAGATTGGCGGGCGCTATTCGGCGCTCTCGAATTTTGGCGTCGTGGCGGCGACCGTGATCGGCCTGAACGTTGAGACGCTGCTGGCTGAGGCGGCCAAAGCGGCAGCCACCGCAAAGCTGCCCGTGGCTGACAATTCCGGCGTGCAGCTCGGCCTGCTGCTGGGAACTGCGGCCAACGCCGGTCGCGACAAAATCACCATCTTCACTTCGCCTGAGATTGCCGACCTGGGCGCGTGGCTGGAGCAGCTGATCGCCGAGTCGACCGGCAAGCAAGGGAAGGGAATTACGCCGGTGGACCGCGAAGCGATCGGCGCGCCCGAGGTATACGGCAAGGATCGCGTGTTTGCCTACGTTCGGCTGAAGGACACCGCCGACGCGAGCGCCCAATCGGATCTCGATGCCAAGGTTGCGGCTCTTGAAGCCGCCGGTCATCCGGTCGTGTACTTCGAAATCGCCGATCGGTACGAGATCTTCGGCCAGTTCTTCACCTGGGAGATTGCAACCGCCGTGGCGGGCTCGGTGATTGGCATCAATCCCTTCAACCAGCCGGACGTGGAAGCCGCAAAAATAGAGACGCGCGCGCTGACCACCGAGTATGAAAAAACCGGCAAGCTGCCCGAGCGCACGCCTTTCCTTGCGGGCAAGGACGATTCAGGAACCCCTTTCGCGCTCTACGCCACCGACGCTTACGCCGCAAAGCTGACGGGCGCCGCGCCGAGCCAGACGCTCGCCGGAATCCTCCGCGCGCATCTCGGCCAACTGGTCGCGGGCGACTACTTTGCGACGGTCGCGTTCCTGCCCATGTTTGAGGAGCACGTGGCGGCCATCCAGAGCTTCCGGCATAAGGTGCGCGACCAAAAGCGCGTGGCCACTTGCGTCGGCTTCGGCCCGCGCTTTCTGCACTCCACTGGCCAGGACTACAAAGGCGGCCCAAATACCGGAGTCTTTCTGCAAATCACCGCGGACCACGCCGACGACATGGACATTCCCGGCCAGAAGTACAGTTTTGGCGTGGTCATCGATGCGCAGGCCGCGGGCGATCTGGCGGTGCTGGAGTCGCGCGGGCGCAGGGCCCTGCGGGTGCACCTTGGTGCCGACGTGGCCGCGGGCCTAAAGGCTTTGGGTGCAGCAATCAACGCCGCACTTGCCTAGGAAACTTTTTCTCCCGTGCCGGGTTTAACTCGTTAACAGCGGTTCCGGGATTGCCATATCCGGAGCCAATGCAGATCGGTCGCCCCGGCCCCAGGGAGGGACGACCCTGTACGAATGCTGGATAGAGTACTTCTATCCTGGAACCGCTCTAACAGGCTCAGGCGAGTCTCGTCTAACCGTTTGAGTCGTTGACGCGCTTTGAAGATGACCGCCTGTCCGGCGTGAGTTTTTGCCGCCGGCCATGACGGGAGGAATACGGGAGAAATCGAAATGAATCGTAGCGAAATAAGCCTCAAATGGATGAAGAAAGTGGGCCCTCGGGTCATGGCTTCAATGGGATTGGCCATGCTATGCGCCGTGGTCGCGTTGGCGCAGGACCCAGGTGCAGGGCCGCAGCCGCAAGCTCAGCCGCCGGCGTCACAACAGGGACCGCGCACCGACGGGCAAATTGAGATGGATGTGGTGCACGCTCTGGACGCATCGGCGGCGCTCAAAAACGATCTGATCACTGCCGCGACGATTCAGGGCGAAGTTACGCTTTCCGGAACCGTTTCGACCGATGCGTCCAGGCAACTGGCCGAGTCGATCGCTTCCCACGTTGACGGCGTGACCAAGGTCCACAACAACCTGCAAATCGGCAACCCCGGCTCGGACGGGCAAAGCCCGCAGCCGGCTCCCGACTCCAGCGAGATGCCGGATGCCGACCAGACGCCGGCGCAGCGGCAAATGGCGAACCTGCCGCCTCCGGGCCCCGCACCAGACGCGAATCCACAGGACCAGGGCCCCGATCCGGCCGCGGTCAACAACCCGCAGCCGCCGGCTTATCCGCAGCAACCGGCCTACCCGCAGCAAGGTGGGTATCCGCAACAAGGCGGTTATCCTCCGCCTGCGCGGCCGCAGTACCAGAACCCGCAGAGTTCGCAATACCCGCCGTATCCCCAGCAACCCCAGGGTCCTCAATACCAGCCGGCGCGCGGTCCCGTGACCATTCCGCCGGGAATGTTGTTGCAGGTGCGCACCAGCGAGCCGGTCGATAGCAAGAGAGCCAAAGACGGCCAGCCGGTGCAGTTCACGGTCATTCAGGACGTAGCCGTTGGGGGCGTTCTGGCGATTCCACGCGGCGCGGTTGTGCACGGCGTGGTGACGGAAGCAAAGGAGTCAGGCAGGTTGGCTGGGAGCTCAATCCTGGCGCTCACGCTCACGTCGCTCGATTTGGGTGGGCAAAGCTACCCGCTCACCACGAACGAGTTCAAAGTAAAGGGGCCGAATAAGGCTGGCCAGACAGCGAGCAATGCGGTGGGCGGAGCAATTATCGGCGCCATCATTGGCTGCGCCATCGGTCGCGGCCCCGGATGTGCCATCGGTGCTGGTGCCGGCGCGGCCGGAGGCACAGCCGCTTCGGCAGCTTCAGGCGGACCGCGAGTCTGGATTCCCGCCGAAGCTCTGGTCACCTTCCACATTGCTGCGCCGCTCACGGTTAACCCGGTGAGCCCGCAGGAAGCAGCGCGGCTGGCCGAGGGTCTGTACCCTGGCGGTCCCAGCCTGTACCGGCGCGGACCTTACGGCTACGGCCCGCACTACGGCTACTATTCGGGCTACGCCTACCCGTATCCACCGGTCTACTACCGGCCTTACTTCCTGGTCGGCGGAGTGTACTACTGGCGGTAAGAAAAGACACGGACCAGGGGATCGAGGCAACAAAGACGGGCATTCCGTTCAAACGGAATGCCCGTTCTGCGTCGGGCCGTTTTTGTCCTCCCCTGCGGCGATCCATTGCGCGCAGGCCACTGCACGCCGTCGTCTATAATGACAGAGTCGCATTCAGCGAGAATCGCGCATACGCAGGCGCGCCGCGCATCGAGCAGAATCCATGCTGCCGCCCGCTGGCCAGGCTTGCCGCGCTCAGAGGGTTGAAGTCCATCCATGATTCGTTTCCTGCAAACAGACAATCGCATGGTCAAAGCGCTGATCGTGGTCATCATCGGCGCAGCCTCCGTCACCATGGTGCTCTACCTTATTCCGGGCCTCGGCGGCGTGGGCTCCTCATCGCCTGACACGTTTGCGGTTGTTTATCCGCACTGGTATAGCCGCATTCTTTCCTCCGGCGACCCGATCAGCCAGGCGCGCGTGGAGGAGATCACTGAAAACCAGCTCCGCCAGCGCGACCCGCAATACGCTGGCAACCCCATGATCGTGCAGATGTTTGAGCAGCAGGTCGGCCAGCAGTTGGTCCAGGCGCAAGTGCTGCTTGAAGAGGCGCACAAGCTGGGCATCTACGCAACCGATAACGATGTGCGTCATTATCTGCGCACCGGGCCCACGGCCGAAGTGCTCTATCCCAACGGTACATTCATCGGTGAAAACGCCTACAAGCAGTTGATTGACGATCGCCTGCACGAGTCCGTAACGGAATTCGAGCAGGAGATCAAAGACCAAATCACCATCCAGCGGCTGCAAGCTTTTATTACCGCCGGAGTCACCGTCAGCGATCAGGAAGTGCGCGACGCCTACCTGAAGCAGAACGTCAAGATCAAGTTCGATTACGCGGTGATCTCTGCCGACGATTTACGCAAGACCATCAATCCATCGGACAGCGACCTGGAAGCGTTCTTCAAGACGAATGCCGCGCGGTACGCGCAGGCAGTGCCCGAGGAGCGCAAGATCACCTACTTCGCGTTCACCCCGAGCCAGATTCCCGGCGGAGTTCCACCGCCCAGCCAGCAGGCCGTGCAGCAGTATTACAACGAGCACGTCGCCGACTATTCTGTGCCGGAGCAGGCCAAGTCGCGCCACATCCTCATCAGCGTGCCACCCAACGCCAATCCCGCTACTGACGCCGCGGCCAAGGCCAAAGCGCAGATGGTTCTCAAGCTGCTCCAGGCCGGTGGAAGCTGGACCGATCTCGCCAAGAAATACTCCGACGATCCAGGCAGCAAGGACACAGGCGGCGAATTGGGATTCGCGCAGCGGGGCAAGATGGTGCCCGCATTCGACAATGCGATCTTCAACCAGAAGATCGGCGAGATTGACATCATAAAGACCAACTTCGGCTACCACATTGTGCAAGTCGAGGAGCGGCAGACCGCGCACACGCAGCCGCTGAGCGAAGTGCAGGCAAGCATTGTTGCATCGCTCTCGCGGCAAACTGAAGCCGCCGCCGAAGACAATTATGCCCAGCAGTTGACCAGCGAGGCAATCAAGAACGGAATGGATAAGACAGCCGCTGCGCACCACCTGGATCTGGTGACCACCGATCCCGTGGCGAGCGACGGTGTGATCGCGGCCCTGCCTGATAGCGCGCAGATTCTGGCCAAAGCCTTCCATGCCAAACAGGGCGATCCGCCGCAATCGGCCACCACCGGCGAAGGCTATGCCGTCTTCCAGGTGACGGGGATTGTGCCGGCGCACGCGCCTTCTTTTGCCGACTGGAAGAGCCACGTGCTCGACGACTTCCGCCAGGAGCAACTGCCGGCTTTGCTGGGCCAGAAGACGAAGCAACTCGCCGATCAGGCGCAGGCGACCAAAGATTTGGCCAGGGCGGCCAAGGCCGTGGGCGCAACCGTCAAGACCAGCGATCTGGTGGGCGAAAGCGGACAGGTTCCCGATTTTGGCGAGGTTGGCCAGGTTGCGCCGCAGCTCTTTGACATGAGTGTGGGCGCCATCAGCGGCCCCATCAATGCCGGCCGCACCGGCGTCGTAGTCAAGATCGACGACAAGCAGGCGCCTACTCCCGACGAGATCGCGAAGAATCTGGACGAGGCTCGCGATGAAATTTTGGGCCAACGCCGCAATGACGCCTTCAGTGTCTTCGTGAGCAACACGTATAACGACTACAAAAAGCGCAAGCTTGTGGTCATCAATGCCAAGCCCAAAGGACCGCAACTGCCAGGCATGTAACCACGAATCGGATGTAAAGCGAAACGCCCGCAACCATATCGGTGGCGGGCGTTTTGTTTGTGAGCGTAGTGGAGTCAGCGCAAGCCCGCGGTCGCAAAGGGAAGCCCCGTCTGCGGCCACCGATCGGGTTGCGCGTCCAGATTCGGCTTGACCGATGCGGCCCCAAACGATGCCGGCGTCACCGTCACATTCCACCCATCGACCACAATCAGGGCAGCTTCACCCTTGAATGCGCTTGCAGCGGCCTCCATCTCGATGGTCCTCGTTTCGCCGGGCACAAGGGAGACGTAATTATCGCTGTAGAAAACCGGCAGCACGCGCTCACCCGATTTTCTGCGCAGTTGCACATGCGCCATCAAAGCGACGCTCTTTGTTGGGTTGTGCAGAATCACGCGCAGCCTGCGTTGGCCAGGCACACTTTCTTTTGGCGCTTCCACGGTCGCGGTCAGCTTGACCATCGGCATTTGGTTGAGTGTTGTCAGGTTGTCCGGATCAGCCGCCTGCGCGCGCCAATAGAAATTCGTCGACAGCAATTGTCCCCCGGCGTCGCGCAGATCGAGTTTGATGAAATGAACAGCCGAAACCGTCGCCGGAAAGTCGATTGGCCCAAGATCCGTGGCGACGTCGGCATCGGCATCGAGTTTAGTCTCATTCTCGTACGCGAGCGATCCGTCCAGGTTATAAACACCAATGTGCGCGCGCAGATTCTCCACAGGCTCAGGCTTGTTATTGATCACCTGCACGTCGCCTGTCGCTTCATTGAACTGGATGTGAACAAGCTCTGACGCGTGCATCACCGCAAAATACGAAGACATCGGCTCCAGATCGTAGTGATAAATCTGCCACACAAAGCTCGGCTGCGCGGGGTTGCTCATCCACGTGATGACGGCGGTCGTGGGATGGAAGAGCAGCGCGTTGCGGCCCTCGTACATCGCGCGGAAGGCTTCGTAGTTGGCCATCTGTCCCTTGCGGGCAAAGTCGGCCAGGTTGGCGAACTTGCCGTAGCGCCCAGCGAGGATGAGCGGGTACAGGTCGCCGTGCTGGTTGCCTTTCGCTAGGTCATGCGCGGCCCAGTCGTCGTTGATCGTCTCCCAATCCTCCTCGGGCATCATGCCGTGGATGGATTCAAGCGTAGGGATCGAGGCGCTGCCCGTCTCCGTCTTGAAGAAGTCGTCGGTCACGGTGTAGAACTCGCGCGGCGCGCGCCAGTAGTACGGCCCGTGAGAGCGCACCCCCGGGCCATCGGTCGAATTCGGCCAATAGATTCGCGTGGGATCCACTTCGGCAAGCAGCGTGCGCAGAGCGGTGTCGATCTCCGGCGGTGGGTCACCTTCGTTGCGCGCGCACCACAAAAGGATCGCAGGGTGATTGCGGTAGCGCAGAACTTTGTCGCGCACATTGGCCACGTAGGTGGATACATCGTTGGGATCGGGACCGTCGAGCGGATTGGGCTGGAAAAATTCGTCCCACACCAGCAGTCCATACTTGTCGCAAAGCTCGTAGAAATCTTCGCCGGTGCTCTGGCCTACCCAATTGCGGATCAGATTGAGGTTCGCCAGCTTGTGCAGGCGAATCTCGGTGTCGAGCCGCTCGCGCGGAATCCGCTTCAGCGCTTCATCGAGGCCCCAGTCGCCGCCGCGAATGAAAATCAGCACGCCGTTGACCGAGACCGTGAGCGTGTCGGTGCCGGGAACGGTGTAGCTGATCTTCCTCACGCCGAAGTCCACATCCTTCGCGTCGGAAACAATCGTCCCCGATCTGAATTCAAGATGCAGTTTGTACATCGGCTGCGCGCCGTAGCCGTTCGGCCACCACAGGCGCGGATGCTCCATATGCAGCGCCGGCGTATCCTTCACGTCGAAGGTGATCTGCTGCGAACTGTTTGGTGCCAGTGTGACTTGCCGCTCGAAAACAATGCTCCCGATCGTGCCCCGGACTTCACCTGCGACCGGTTGGTCGCTCACGTTTTCAACCGTTGTCTCAACCGTCACATCGGATGAATCGGTCCTGGGCAGCGGCAGGTCAGTTGTGACAAAGGGGTCTTTCAACTGCACAGGGCCCGTGGCGGAGAGAAATACCTTTTGCCAGATGCCTGTATCGCGATCGCGCACGGCATCGAGCCAGTCCCACCCAAGGGTCGAAAGAAACGTTGGCCCATCGAGCGCCGTGATGCCGCCATTCGGGCCGACGCCGTTGCGAAGCGTATGCTCGTGCGGAACGCCGGGATGCGGCTCCGGAGTCACGAGCACGGCAACGACGGCAGGCTCGCCGGGTTTCACTTGTGCAGTAACGTCGAATTTGCCGCGCACAAAGGCGCCGCGCATCGTCCCCTCCTGCGCGCCGTTCACCCAGACTTCTGCCGAGAAGTTGATGCCGTCAAAGTTCAGCCACACGTGGCGATCTTTGTAAGCGCTCGGTATGTGAACGACCGTCCGGTACCAATACGAAGTGTGAACGAGGCTCTCAGGAATGATCTCGGGGCGTTCGTTTTCGCCGTAGAGCGGCTCGGGATAGACGTGATCGTTCACCAGGCTCGTCAAAATCGTGCCCGGAACGGTGGCCGCGTACCAACCCTTGGTGTCGAAGTTCACAGCCGAGACCATCGCGCCGGCTTGCGGCACTTTGGCCACGTCCTGCAACTGCCAGCCTGCGCCGAGTGTTACAGGCAGCGGTGCGGTGACCGCCGCGGCGGCCTGAGAGGCGAGCGCGGTTGAAATCGAAACCAGGGCAGAGACGCAAAAGCAAAACCGGGGCAAACGATTCTTCAACAAAGGAAGGCCACCTCGTTCGGTTGATCGCAGCAAAAATCGGTCCGGGAACACGCCCAACATTGTCTCAAATGCGAGCGGCTCGCGGCGGCCGCCGGCCCACTTGCAATAATTGCTTCATGGAGTTCCAACGATCGTCCGGCATTTTGCTGCATGTGAGCTCGCTTCCTTCCTACGGAGGCATCGGCGACCTGGGTCCCGCCGCGCACGAGTTTCTCGGCTTTCTGGCGCGCGCAAAGCAGCATATTTGGCAGGTCCTGCCGTTGTGCCCCACAGGGTACGGCAACTCGCCCTATGCCGGGTCGTCAGCCTTCGCTGGAAATCCGTACCTCATCAGCCTGGAGTACCTCGCTGACTGGGGATGGATCGATGGCGCGCGCATCGCAGGCCTGGCAGGCCGCTCCGGCGCTGTGAACTTCGATGAGGTTGAGGCGCGGAAGCTGCCACTGCTCCATGAAGCGGCCGGAAATTTCCTCGATCATGGGCTGGACTCGCCGGCACTCGTCGATCAATGGGCCGATTTTGAGGCATTTTGCCGCGACGAGGCGCCCTGGCTCAACGACTATGCGCTTTACGCTGTTCTGCGCCGTGAGTTTAAAACGGGTGCGTGGACCGAATGGCCGGAACCGCTGCGCCGGCGCGATCCGCAGGCGTTGGCGAAGGCTGAAGCGGACTACGTGCGTGCTGTGGCCGTCGAGCGCGTGCTGCAGTTTGCTTTTTCCCGGCAATGGGACCTACTCCAAAAGACTGCGGCGAGCAGCGCCATCCGAATCCTCGGCGACGTTGCCATTTTCGTGAATATGGATTCGGCCGACGTGTGGGTTCATCCCGGAATCTTCGAGCTTGACGACGACTTGAAGCCAATTCGCATCGCAGGCGTTCCGCCTGACTACTTTTCGCCCACCGGACAGCGCTGGGGCAATCCACTTTATCGCTGGGATGTGCTTGCCGCCCGCGATTTTGATTGGTGGATCGATCGCATTCGCCGTTCCGTGGAGCTCTATGACATCGTGCGCCTCGATCACTTTCGTGGATTCGAGGCCTATTGGGCGATTCCCGCAGATGAAGAGACCGCGATCAACGGCGAGTGGATCAAGGCGCCGGGCCTCGAGTTGTTTCGCGCGCTTGAAGCCGCGCTGGGACCTCTGCCGCTGGTGGCCGAAGACCTGGGCCTCATCACGCCGGAGGTCGAAGCGCTGCGGCAAGAGCTGGGAATGCCGGGGATGAAAGTGTTGCAGTTCGGTTTCAGTAGCAAGGGCGCGCATATGCACCTGCCGCAGCAGTTCACGGCCGGCACCGTGGCCTACACCGGCACGCACGACAACGACACCACACAGGGATGGTGGAACGCTGCGAGCAAAGCGGAGCGTGCGGCTGTCGAAGCGCTCGTCGGGCCGGTTGCGGGCCGGCCCGTCTGGCCGCTGATTCGCGCAGCCGAGGCGAGCGTGGCTGAGCTGGCGATCGTGCCGGTGCAGGATCTGTTGGAGTTGGGATCGGAGGCGCGCATGAATACGCCCGCGGTGCCGGCAGGCAATTGGAGCTGGCGCGCGCCAGAAAATTGCTGGACCGATGAGCTGGCCGCGCGTCTGGCCGCGCTCGCTGACGTCACTGACAGAGATAACGACCCGCTGGAAATAGAGGAAACAGGGAACAAGGAATAGGGAAAAGCGGGTTTGCGCAGCGCCTCGAAGTCCCGCACTCAGGAGGCTTGTCATTCTGAGCGAACGGGGCCCCAAACGTTTTGCAGTTTGGGGTGGCGAGTCGAAGAATCTGCGGTTGCCTTTCATCGGGGTGCGAGACCGCGACAAGTCGAAGGTTATCGATAGCTCGCATCGTCAAACCGGCTCATATCCATCGAGTCGTCGAGTACGCCCAGAGTAACCACCGCGAAGGTAAAGACTGATGTCTCCGGCTCGAGATGGCCGCCGAAGGCCTTGTCTCCGTTGACCAGCGTGATGTGCGGATGCGCGCGGCCGTTCATCACGATCCCGCTCATGCCGATGATGTCGGCTGGCGCGTTCGGGTTCTTGATGAAGAGCAGCTTTGCCGGCAAGTCGCGATTCGAGACCATGTGCACCTGGTAGCCGCGCACCGATCCCACTGCGCCAAGAATCACGGCGTTCTTGATCTTTTCCTGCGCAATCATTTTGTTCAGGCCCGCGAGCAGGTCGGTGCCGAACTTGAAGCGCAGCACAACAATGCGTTCCAGGTGGCCGCTCACCGCAAAAACGTCGGGCACATCGGGGCTGTTCGGCTTGGAGTCGACGGCCGGATTTCCGGTTGCGTCGCTCACTTCACGACGGGTCTCCTGCGCCGGCAACGCCATGCAAGCGGCGAGCAGCGCAACGGCAAAAAATATCTTCATTCGGATTCTCCCTGGTGACAAACGCCGGCCCGCAGAAGGCAAGAGCCGCCCCTATCATGCGGCGGCTCTTCCTGATCCCTGTTCCCTAATCCCTATTCCCTGCTGTTAGAACGGAATGTCGTCGTCGGAAATTTCAGCCGACTGTGCAAAGTCGTCCGCGCCCGCGG
>CAYOVE010000067.1:0-14949 GCA_964407295.1 uncultured Occallatibacter sp. | reverse complement strand
AGGCGCCCACCCACTTCAAGATCACCGACATGATGAAGAAGATGGACAAGACCTTTAACGCAACCGGCAAAAACTACGGCAGCGTCAAGGGCGACCGCACCATCGAGGACATCAAGGTTCGCCGCCAGGATCGCTGGAACTTCCTCTTCATCGCAGGCATGTGGTTCCAGGACCTGTTCAACTACGACTTCCGCCGCACCGAGCAGTGCATCATCCCCTACGCCACGCAGGAAGGCGAGATCAGCTTCTGCGCGTACAACACGGGCGTGGGCTGGCGGAACATCATCGAGAAGATGCACATGACCGCGACGCTCACCAAGTGGTATGAGGAGCACGGCCGTCACGAGATCTTCGCCGGCGGCAAGAAAGTGGCCATGAACCAGGTAGGCCACGACCTCAACGTCAACATGGAGCACGCCAACGCAGAGGCGAACCACACGCTCGACAACCTGGGCATCGCCAAGAACTCGCGCGAAGAAAAGATTCGCGCCCGCGACGAGAAAATGAAGGTGGATGCCGAGAACGCAAAGATGGCCAAGCTCTACCGCGAGCACGTTCTTGGTGAAAAGCCTGTCGACGGCCTGGTTTCGCTCAGTGATATCCGGCCCGCGTCGAACAACGCCGCTTCGCCCATCAACCGCCGCCCCGAAGTCGAGAAGAAGCAGGAAGGCGAACTCGTCTCCGGGGACTAGCCGTCCAGGCAATCGCGCCTTCGGCGCAGAAAGCTGAAGGCGGAAGAAAAAAGCTCTCTCCCTTGGTTCTCTCAAAACGAATGCCGTCCGCGCTTGCGGACGGCATTCGTGCTTGCGCTCGAAGCTGATTGCACACCAAAAGACCGCGATAAGCCGCCCCCTCCGCTGAGGCGTTATGCTGGATGCGCGCTCACTCATGGGTTAAGCGTGCACATCAAGCGGACGAAGAGCGCAGAGAGCAGCTCCTCCATGACAAATATGATGGGACGACAAACCCGTCTCGGCCTGATCTTGCCGGCGCTTCTGTTTTATTGCGTCTCACCGGCGCGGTCGCTTGCGGCTGACTGCAATGCCGCGGCGCAAGAGCCGCTCGCATACGTCAACCTGCCTGGGAGTCCATTTCAGGCAATCTCCACGCTGGACGGTTGCTGGCTCTTTGCCAGCTTGGTCAAGGGCTCATCGAGTCACCCAGAGGCTGGGCTTGCAGTCCTCCGGCGTGCCGGCGGCAAGGTTTCGCTGGTGAGAACTCTGGCGGCAAAGGAGCTTTCGGCAAAGGACGCTGTCCTTGGCATGGTGCTCACGCACGACGGCAAGCTCCTGATTGCGACCACAGACACGGGAATCGCCTTTTTGAATGTCGATGCGCTCATATCCGGCAAAGGGTCTGCGCTGCTCGGCGAATTCAGCGATGGCCCGAACGCAGCTTCCATCTATGTCAATGTCACAGCCGACGACCGCTTCGCGTTTGTCAGCGATGAATCGCAAAATACGATCACCGTTGTCGATCTCGTCAGGGCAAGGACCCATGGTTATTCCATCTCATCGATTGTGGGCAGAATACCCACCGGCATTGCTCCCATCGCTCTGACGTTCTCCCCGGACGGCAGGTTGCTCTACTCCACCAGCGAGATTGCCATGAACAACTGGGCGTGGCCGAGTACCTGCCCACTGGAAGAGCCGCAGCCGTCAAAACCGGATTTGCGGCAACCCGAGGGCGCCATTCTCATCATCGATGTGGCCAAAGCCGAAACCACACCTCAAAGCTCAGTCGTCGCCAGATTCCCGGCCGGCTGCGTGCCTGTTCGATTGGTTCTGTCGCCGGATGGTGAGCGCGCATACGTCAGCCTTCGCGATGAGAATGCATTGGCCGTCTTTGAATCCGGCAAGCTCGTGTCCGATCCGGCGCATGCCCAGATTGCGCACGTTCCCGTCGGCACGTCCCCGGTCGGTGTGGCTGTTGTGAATTCGGGAAAGTCGATTCTTGTCACCAACTCCAATCGCTTTGCGGGCGGGGATAGCGATCATCAATCGGTAAATATAGTTTCCGATCAGCTGATCGCGACCCCGGATCGTGCCGTCGTTGGACAGATTCCTGCAGGAGCATTCCCTCGGGAGTTGCATGTGACACAGGATGGACGAACGCTGCTGCTGACGAATTTCAACTCGGGAACCCTGGAGCTGGTCGATCTCACCCGATTGGCCGCCTTCGAACAAAAGAGCGGGGAAACCCCGTAACCGGGTGCATCGGTACAGCCACCACATAACTTCCGTCAAGCGCCAAACGAACCAGCCCTTCCTTCGTTCCAACACGCTTTCACCGTCCGAAAGTCAGACTTGACCGCACTTCGCATCTGCTACCATTTCGCCATGATCCCCGGACGTCGTGGGAACGAACTGGCGCGCGAGCGCGCCGGCTCGGCTGGACCTCGCACATTGCGCTCCGAAAATCGCCGCTGGCCGATTGCCGAGAATTTCCCCCGCTGGCCAGGCCTCCTCAGGCTGTTTATACTCGCATCATTTCTCGTCGTCTCCGTCGCATTGCAAGCCCAGCAACCCGCCGCCACACTCACATGGCAGGGCGTGCTGCACGATGCCGCAGGCTCCCCAATCTCTTCGGCCAAAATCCGCCTCGCGGGCAACGGAATCCGCTCTGAAGCACCCACCGCCGCCGACGGCACGTTCCACTTTGCGGGCTTGCATGCCGGCCAGTACAAACTCACCATTGAACTTCGTGACCGAACAGTCGCAGATCCTTCGCCGATCAAAATCGCGGTGAATGCCCCGCTCGCCGCTCTCACTCTCTCTGGCGGCGAGCTCACCGTCGCCGCGTTGCCCGTGCAGACTGGCGCGACCGGCGGCGAAGAGCTCTCGAGCGCCGCTGTCAGCCAGCTGCCGCTCAACAAGCGCGACTTCAGCCAGCTCCTTTTGTTGGCAGCCGGCACCATGACCGACGCCAACGGAGCGACAAACTTCACGCAGCAGTTCGCCATCAACGGCCAGCGCGGGGTTGAGGCAACCTTCGCCATGGATGGAGCCGATATCAGCGATCCCGAGATGGGCGGTTCCACCTTCTCGAACTTCAACGTCGATGCAGTCGAAGAGATTCAATCCAGCTCCGGCTGGATGCCCGCCGAGATTGGCCGTGGCGCTTCCGGTTTCACCAACATCGTCACGCGCTCCGGTGCTGCCGGTTTTCACGGATCGTTCTTTGAGTTTCTGCGCAACTCTGCCCTTGACGCACGAAATTACTTTGACCACGCGACCCCTGTCTATCCCGGCCGCATTCCGCCCTTTCGCCGCAACGAATTCGGATTCACCAATGGCGGTCCCGTTTTCCTCCCCCACGTCTACGACGGGCGGACGCGTACCTTCTACTTCACGCAATTTCAGGGCTTTCGCCAGATCCTCGGCACCACGCAGGTGATGCCCGTACCCACCCTCGATGAACGCGCCGGGCTCGACACCACTGCGTTTCCCGGCGACACGCTTCAAGTTCCCGTCGACCCCGGTATTGCCGCCGTCCTCAAGCGCTATCCTCTACCGAACGATTCGACGGGCTCATTTGGCGCGCACACCTATGCAACCCCCTCCAGCGTCACCACGAATGCCGATCAGTTCTCCCTCCGTCTCGACAACTCCCTGAGCGCCAAAGATCAGCTCCTTGCGCGCTTCAATATTGACAACCTGACTGGACCCACAACGAATCCAGACCAGACAGCCATCGATCCGTCCTTTGCCACCACGTATATCGACCGGCAACGCAATGTCATCGGAGCCTGGACGCGCAACGCTTCGTCGCGTCTCATTTTCGGGTCTTCTCTCAGCATCACCCGCTCCACGCCAGGATTTCCTACAACAAATCGCACCGACCCCGCGATCAAGTTCGGCGACGGCCTCTTCGAGCCGTTCAACTCGGCCGCCGGCGCGGTCATACAGGCTTACGGCAATCTATTTCAGGGCCGCGAGCTCATCGCTTTCTCGCCTGGCCGCCACTCCTTCAAGGCTGGAGCTGAAGCGCGCCTCAATCGCGATACGACCTATTTCGGCATGAGCCCCAATGGTGAATACGATTATGGCGGCGGCGCAGCCTATGCCACGGAATTCATTCCGTCCGCGAGCGGAACACACGATGTTCACGCCGGTGATCTGCTGCCCGACACGCTCTCTGGTTTTCTTTCCGGCAGCCCCTTCGCTTACACCATCGGCATCGCCCCTCCGTATTTCTCGAATGGCGCGCACATTGGTCCAGCGGCTATCAATCGCAACAACGTCAGCTTCTTCGCGCAGGATACGTTCAAAGTGAACGACCGGCTGACCGTGGACTACGGCATTCGCTGGGATCTGTACACGCCGATCGGTGAGCGCGCGCATCGCACATCCACGGTGATCACTGCCAACGGGGCGCAGCAGTATGTCATCAATCCACAGCCCGGCTACAAAACAAGCTGGCATGCTTGGCAGCCGCGCCTGCAGATCTCGTGGCAAGCCACGCCCCGGTTGCTGGCTCGCGCCGGTGCGGCAATCATGACAGTCCCGCCCAACATCTGGCAGGACAACTATCTCACCGGCTCCACGCCATTTGCCGTTTATCCGCGCCTGCTTTCCGCTTCCGCCGCGCCTATTCATTACGGATTTCAGATCACTCCAGCCGAAGTTCCACCCGTCTACACGCCGTCGGGAGCGAACATCTTTCCCGCCGACGATCCCAAACAAGTCGCTCCCAACACCGTGATGGATGTGAACCGCTACGAGCAGGACCTTGCCGCTCTCACGCCCGGTGGCACCGTGAGCGATTTGTCCCTCAGCGGCATTGACCCATCCTTTGGCAACGCAACGCTCTTCACCTGGACGCTGGGCCTCGAGCGCAAAATCGGAGGACTCACCGCCGACGCCACCTACGTCGGCACGGCCGCTGAAAAACTCCCTGCGGTCAGTTTTCCCAACGCATACTCCGGCGCCACTTCGGCCTTTGCGCGCTACACCACATTCGACGCGTCGGGCAATGTCGCAGGCGGCTTCGGCACGGAAAACGTCGTCGTGGCAACGGCGCATTCCACCTATCATGCTCTTCAGGTTTCGCTCTCTGGAACCGTAGCGAAGGCCGGGCCCGGCATTCAGGCCGGCTTCACCTGGGGCAAGTCAATTGACGATAGCAGTGGCGTTATCGCGGCTGGCTCATCGCCCCAGAACCCCTTCGACTATCATCCCGAAAAAGGCCCGTCAACCTTCGATGCCACCACCTCCTTCGGCCTCAGCGCCGCGCAGAACCTTCACCTCGATCGGGTAGCACTGATTCGTTTCGCCGGCAGCACTGTCACATCCGGCTGGGAACTTTTGAGTATCGCGTCCATCTCGTCCGGTTCGCCCTTCACCGTTTATTCCGGTATTCAGCAGACCGGCGCGGGCTCCAATGGCGTCGACCGGCCCGATCAAATTGCCACTCCGCATCTCTCCACCGCACGCAAAGTCCGAGAGGACTACTTCGGCGAGGGCCCAAACAACGCGACCGATTTCTTCTCCATCCCCATTCATGTTGGCGGAGGCACGGGGCCAAATCAGGGTCGATTCGGTACACTCGGCCGCAATACGTTTCGCGGGCCTGCCTTCTACAACCTCGATCTTGCGGCGATCAAGGACACGCCCTTCGGCGCGCGAAAAAGCGGGTCGGAACTGGTTGATCTCCAGTTCCGAGCCGAGTTCTTCAACATCTTCAACATTGTCGACATGGGACTGCCGGCAAATATCATCTCCGGCTCCGGCTTCGGCGAAATCAGCAAGACAGCCGGCAACTCCCGCCAGATTCAGTTCTCGCTTAAGCTCATTTATTGAGTCGCACCGCTCATTACGCAGAGCGCGGCGCGCTGCCCATGCGGCCCCAAATCCGGCTGAAGTGCTTGAAACAACATCGTTACCTTTGGCACTCCTTCTGCGATGTTCGGGTAACTTCGCCCTTCGCCCTTTTGGCTGTACAATCCCTACATGACACTGCGGCCAGCCGGATACTTTATGCCTGCCGCGTGCGTCTAAAACTACTCAGGTGTGCTGATGACTGTGACCCGCGATAAAAACGAGCCGCGCAAGCTGCCCATGATGCCCATTCGCGATATGGTCATCTTCCCCTATATGATGACGCCCTTCGTCGTGGGCCGTGAGTCCAGTGTCCGCGCCCTTGAAGAGGCTCTCAGCGGCGACCGCAAGATCTTTCTCGCCACCCAGCACGACGCCTCCATCGACGAGCCCAAGGCCAAGGACATCTACCAGGTCGGCTCCATCTGCAGCATCGTGCAGAGCGTCAAGATGCCCGACGGTAACATCAAGGTCCTGGTCGAGGGCGTCGAGCGCGCCAAGTCTCTTGAAGTCACGGATCGCGACGGCTTCTTCGTCGCCACCGTTCGCACCGGCAAGCGCGATTTCGAAATGACCCCCGCCGCCGAGCAACTCATGCAGCGCGTCACCACACTCTTTGAGAATTACGTCAAGCTCCAGCAGTCGCTCAACTACGAGACCATCATCGCCAGCGTGCGCATGGACGAGCCCGCCAAGCTCTCTGACACCATTGCCGCCAACCTCCAGGTTGGTATCGAGGAGAAGCAGGAACTTCTCGCCATCTTCGATCCCGCGGCCCGCCTGGCCCGCATCGCCGACGTCCTCGACGTTGAAATTGAAAAGCTCGACATCGATCGCAACATTCAGTCGCGCGTCAAGCGCCAGATGGAGCGCGCGCAAAAAGAGTATTACCTCAACGAGAAAATTAAGGCCATCCAAAAAGAGCTAGGCCGCGGCGAAAAAAGCGAGTTCGACGAGTTGCGCAAGAAGATCGAAGCCGCCGGTATGCCCAAAGACGTCCTGGAAAAATGCGTGCAGGAGCTCAAGAGACTTGAGGCCATGCCGCCCATGTCGGCAGAGTCCACCGTCAGCCGCAACTACATTGACTGGCTGCTGGCCGTGCCGTGGAAAAAGCGTTCCAAGGAAACCCGCTCCATCGACTTCGCCGAGAAAGTTCTCAACACCGACCATTACGGCCTGGAAAAAATCAAGGAGCGCATCCTCGAATTCCTGGCCGTCCGCCAGTTGGTCAAGAATCCCAAGGGCTCCATCCTCTGTTTCGTAGGACCTCCCGGGGTGGGCAAGACTTCGCTCGGCATGTCTATCGCCAAGGCCACTGGCCGCAAGTTCGTCCGCCTCTCGCTCGGCGGCGTGCGCGACGAAGCCGAGATTCGAGGCCATCGCCGCACCTACATCGGCGCGATGCCCGGCCAGATTATCCAGCACATGAAGCGCGCCGGCACCAAGAATCCCGTCTTCCTGCTCGACGAGGTGGACAAGATTTCCTCCGACTTCCGCGGCGATCCCGCCTCCGCGCTGCTTGAAGTTCTTGACCCGGAGCAGAACACCACCTTCCAGGATCACTACCTCGACGTTGATTACGACCTCTCACAAGTCCTCTTCGTGGCCACGGCCAACGTGATGCACACCATTCCGGCCGCTCTTCAGGACCGCATGGAAGTTCTCCGCCTGCAGGGCTACACCGAACAGGAAAAACTTGAGATCGCGCGCCAGTATCTTGTGAAAAAGCAGCGCCAGCAGACCGGCCTGAGCGACAAAAACATCGTCTTCGCCGACGACGCCATCCTCGAAGTCATTCGCTATTACACACGCGAAGCAGGCGTCCGCAATCTCGAGCGCGAAATCGGCAACGTCTGCCGAAAAGTCGCCCGCAAGGTGGTCAAGGCCGGCAACAAACACAAGGAAGAAATCACCGCGCAGAATATCGTCGAATTCCTCGGCGTGCCGCGGTTCCGCGATTCCGAGGTTCACGAAAAGAGCGAAGTCGGCCTGGTTACCGGCCTCGCGTGGACTGAAGTCGGCGGCAGTATCCTCACCACTGAAGTGCAGGTCCTCGACGGCAAGGGCAAGCTCACCATCACCGGCCAGCTCGGTGACGTCATGCAGGAATCGGCGCAGGCCGCGCTCGCCTACATCCGCAGCAAGGCGCAGGCTCTCGGGCTCTCGCGCGAGTTCTACCGCAACATCGACATTCACCTGCATGTGCCTGAAGGCGCCATCCCCAAGGACGGCCCCTCCGCCGGCATCACCATGGCCACAGCACTCGCCAGCGCCCTCGCCAAAATTCCCGTGCGCCGCGACATCGCCATGACCGGAGAAATCACTCTCCGCGGAAAGGTGCTTGCCATCGGCGGCCTCAAGGAAAAACTCCTCGCCGCTCTTCGCGCCGGGATCTTCGAGACCATCCTGCCGCGCGCTAACGAGAAAGACCTCTCCGAGCTGCCTGACAACATCAAGAACGCCATGAAGCTCCGATTCGTTGACACCATGGACGAAGTGCTGGCGCTTGCTCTCGAGCGTCCTCTGCCCACGCCGCTGCCAGCAGAAACCGAGAACCTCGCAGGCGTTCAGCCGGCCGAAGTCTCCACCAACCTCCCCGCGCCGCAATAACCGATCTTCGATCGATTCACTCGGCCTGATGAAATGCGAGGGCAAGCGCGTCACAGAATCGCGCCGCTAAATCTCAATCTGTCATCCTGAGCAAGTCGAAAGGCTGCCCTGAGCGAAGATCGGGCCAGCGATCGTAGTCGAACGGGGGCCTGTGGCTGTCCTTTTGTTCGCGCGAGCAACGCGACGGCCGGCAACAAGCAACCGTGAGTTCTCTGCTCTCTTCGTCCCTATTCCCTATTCCCTGCTTCTCAAGCTTTTCCAACGCATCGCACGCCGTCTTTACGCCGTCTTCCCGCGCCACTTCTACGGCTGCGGCGCGGGCTCGCGCTTCATACTCCGGCTCTGCCAGCATCGCCCGCACTCTGCGCGCCACGCGCCACGGTTTGTAGCTCGACCGCTGAATCACCCGCGCCACGCCCAACCTGCGCATGCGCCGCGCATTGTCTGGCTGGTCGTGCGAGTAGGGCATGATCAGCATCGGCCGTCCTGCGCGGAGGCATTGTGCCGTCGTCCCCACGCCACCCTGGTGCACCGCCAGCCGCGCGCGCGGAAACAACGCTGAATACGGCGCGTACTTGGCTACGCAAATCGAATCGGGCAGCTCGCCCTGAGGCCGATTTCTTTCGTCGTCCCCGATCAGCAGCACCGCACGCACGCCGAGTTTCTTCGCCGCCTTCGCCGACTGCTCATAAAAATCTCCCGCTGCCAGCACCGCCGCCGATCCCAGCGTGAACACCACCGGCGCCTCGCCCGCACTTAGAAACTTTTCAAGCTGTTCCGGCAGCGCCGCGTTCCCCGCGTCCGCATCGTAGAAACAAAATCCCGTAATGAGTGTGTGCTCCGGCCAGTCCTTCTGTTCCACCCCCAGCACGCGCGAGAACAGCGCCAGCACCAGGTTCGGCGAGTGCTTGGCATCGAAGATCGGATTCTTGCCCTTCGGCAATCCCAGCTCACGGCGCAAGTCGTACACCGGCTCCGGCCACTTGCGCGTCACAAAACGCGCCAGCCGCTTCATCGCGCGCCCCATCCCCGGCGCTTTGTCCGCTCGCGCCAGTTTTGGAAACGGCGGCAACACCGGCGGATCGAATGCTGAGAAAAACGAGAACGGCGCAAGCACGTAGCTTGCCCACGGAATTCCCGTCACCTCGGCCACAATCGGGCCGGCGTAGTTCAGCTCGCCCAACAGCAGCAGGTCTGCGCGCGCAGGCTTCGTCGCTGCATCAAGCAGGTCGTCGTATGTCTGCCGCAGCACCGGATACAGAAACTCCCGCAGCCCCGTCTCGGTGCCCTTCTTCACGTCGTAGACCATCTCCACGAGCTTTGAGTTTGTGGGGTCGATGTCTGGCCTGAGCGCATGAAACTCGAGACCCAGCGGCTCAATCTTTGGCCGGTAGACATTGGGCAGCGCCATCACCGGCACATGTCCGCGCCGCTTCAGTTCCAGCGCAATCGCAATGAGCGGATTAATATCCCCAAACGTTCCAATGTTCGACAGAACAATGCGCAATCGCGGGCTCCCGAACGCAAGATGGTTTTGCAACTTTGAGAGTAATGCATCGGTGGCTAGAATCGCGGGCCGTTCTGCATCGGTGGCAGTTGCTTTGAATGGTTCGATCTCATGCGGTATTGGGAGGATCAGGGGCCTTTAGGCCCCTGGATCCTGTGCATCAACCGTCCGGTCTTTAGGCCTGGACCTAATTCGTCGGCTTCGCCGCCGCATTCGCGCACGCCGGCGGCACATCCTTCAGCGTCGGCTGCAAATCCGGCCAATACGGACTCGTCTTCAGCAACGAACAAAAGTCCCCGAGCGCTGGCAGCGGAGCCTGCTGTGCCTTCGGCCCCAGCGCATCCACAAACTTCCATGCCGACTGCGAATTGCCCGAGTAGATCAAATCAAGGACCGTCTGCCACATCGTCGTTCCGATCGAATCGGCGTCGCCCGCCGCCACAACTTTCTGCGCCGGGCTCAGCTCCTTGTTCCATTCCGCTGTTGTCGGCGCGGGCGTCTGCATCTTGTCCATCGCCAAATGGAATCCGCCACCCTTCGCGTCGTCCGTCCAGCGCAACGTCACTACCTCCGATGGCGAGCATGCGAAGCACGTCGGCCAATAGCCGAATGTCCAGTCGGCGGTAATGTAGTCGTATTTCCCATCGGCCTCGCGCTCAAAATGCGCCAGGTCGTCATTGGAGTCGTTCAGCGTCGCCAGCAACTTGAACTGCGGAGCGAGCTCGAACACAGAATGCATCGTGCAGCAATGCGCACCGCCGGTAAAAAGCGACACAATCATGTCCGGCTGCCCGCGGCCCGTCACGTCGGTTCCGTCCCGGATCACCGGTATATTGTCCTGCGCGGATCCCGGCTGGCCGAGCGTGTAGGTCTGAAAGCTGTCGACGCTCTGGGAGTAAACGATCTTGCCCGCGCTCGTTACTTGCACGCACGCGCCATCGCTGCTCTTGTACGCGGTAAACAGGTACTGGCCCACCGTCGCTGTGTCCGTTTGGTTTTTTGCCGTGCACGCCTGCGCCGGATTCTCTGCCGGTCCCTGAGCTGCAAGCCCAGCGGCAGACACAATCCAAACCGCCGCCACCATCGCGCTCCACACCAACGCCCGATTGCCCATCTCTCGCCTCATCGCCACCCCTCGGTTCAGTACAAGATAGCACCGCTACACTTGATTGGTGGCTATTTCCTTCGTCCGCAGTTCATCGCCGGTTCGCCCTGCCTATCCACGCGTTCACCGCGTCTTGATCAACTAACCAACCTCCGCGTGCTATCCTTGCCCCGTTCGATTTCCATCCGGAGCTCATCATGTCCCGCCCGCATCTTTTCTTCATCGCCACCATCATCGCTGTCGCCGCCGGTCCAACCCTTCTCGCCGCGCAACAACCCGCAGCGCCCGCACCCGCGGTCGCCGCGCCGCAACTGCCCTACCACATCGTCGACCACTGGAAGGTCGGCGGAGACGGCGGCTGGGACTACCCTGTTGTCGATCCCGGCGCGCATCGCCTCTACATCGCCCACGGCACCGAGGTTGATGTTGTCGATACCAGCACCGGAAAATCCATCGGCACCATCCCCAATCTCCATGGCGTTCACTCCATCGCTCTCGATACCGCCAGCAAGTTCGGCTACATCACTGACGGCGGCGCCAACGCAGTAGTTGCATTCGACCGCTCCAACCTCGCCATCATCGCGACCATCCCCGCCGGTACCGGTCCCGACGACATCCTCTTCGAGCCGGTCACCCAAACCGTCTGGTCCTTCAACGGCCGTTCCCACGACGTTTCTGTGATCGACCCCAAATCCAACACAGTCGTCGCCACCATCGCGCTGCCCGGCAAGCCCGAGTTTCCTGTCACCGATGGCCAGGGTACGGTCTTCGACAACATCGAAGACAAAAATGAAATTGTCCGCATCGACGCCCGCTCCAAAGCCATCACCGCGACCTGGCCTGCCGGCTGCGATTCCCCCTCCGGCCTGGCCTTCGATACCGCCGGCTTTCGCCTGTTCGCCGCATGCGACGACAAAAAAGCCTCCGTCATCGACATCACCTCCGGGAAGCTCCTCGCCAACCCCTCCATCGGCGACGGCCCCGATGCCGCCGGCTTCAGCGACGCGCACTCGCTCGCCTTCATCCCCAGCCGCGACGGAATCCTCTCCGTGATTGACGCCGCCGCTTCCGGCTATCCCACCATCGAGAGCCTGCCCACACAGGCCGGCGCGCGCACCATGACCTACGACCCCTCGACCGACCGTGTGTATCTCATCACCGCCGACCTGGGCCCGCGCCCCGATCCGACGCCGCAGAATCCGCGTCCGCGGCCACCCGTCATTCCCGGCACCTTCACCGTTATCGTCGTCGGCCGCTGACAAAGGTCCGGCTACGACTCACGGCTCGCGGCTCACGATTCACGAATCACACATCGCATCTGCCCGGCGTTCGTTTCTGTGAACTGCGAACTACGAACTGTCCTTATGAAGATCTTCCTCATCGCCGCGGTCGTCCTGATCGTCGCCGGCTCCATCCTCGCCGACTACAAATGGCGCAGTTGGATCGCCCGCCAACGCCGCGACCGCCATGAGTAGCTAGCTCCCCATGCCCCTGCCTTTCCCATCTCTGCGGTTACAATAGGGTTAGGGAGCCGTCCAAACGTCATGCATCGTTTCCTCAGCCTCCATTTCCCCTCGCGCCGGAGACTTGCCGGCCTTTCATTCGCCTTCGCCCTCGCCGCACTGGTCGCCATCCCCGCTCGCGCCCAGTTTGGTGCGCCCGACACCACCCAGGTCCACGACCCGGCAGCCCTCAAGCCGCCGCCCGGCGCGCGCGTCGCCATCATCGAGTTTGAAGACCTCGAGTGCCCCGACTGCGCCCGCGCCAACCCGCTGCTCAAAGACGCTGCCGCCAAATACAACATCCCCTGGGTCCGCCACGACTTTCCGCTGCCGCAGCACAACTGGAGCTTCCAGGCCGCCGTCAACGCCCGCTTCTTTGACACCAAGAGCAAGACCATCGGCAACGACTACCGCGACCAGGTCTTCGCCAACCAGATTTCCATCGAGACCCCCGTCGATCTGCAGCAATTCACGCAGCGCTTCGCCGCCCAGCACGGCGTCGCCCTGCCCTTTGCCATCGATCCGATGGGCCGGCTCTCGCAGCTCGTCAAAGATGACCGCGATCTCGGCCAGCGCATCGGCATCGAGCACACCCCGACCATCTGGATCGTCACCAGCGCGGCCCACGCACCGCCCTTCGTCGAGGTCGTCGACCGCACACGCCTCTACCAGCTCATCGATCAGGCCCTCGCTGAAGTCCACGGCCAGTAGCCCAGTGCCCGAGCATCGCGCCTCCCGACCTCCCCTCAGGAGTGCTTGAATGAACGCCCGCCCGTCATCGCCAAAACTCGGTCTTGCCGCATTTGGCGCTGCCGCCGTCATCCTCGGCCTCTGCGGCTTTATCTGGCGCGACTTCGCCCTCAATTGGCAGCGCGTTCCTTTGGGCTTCCCCGGCCGCACCGGGCTTGCCTGCATTGCCGCTGCCTGCGAGCTGCTGGCTGGCGTCGCCATTCTCGCGCGCCGCTTCGCCCGCGCCGGCGCGGCTCTGCTCACCATCCTCTACGGCATCTTCACTACGCTCTGGGTCATTCAGGCGCTCAAGGCGCCCGCCATCTACGACAGTTGGGGCAACGTCTTTGAGGAGTTTTCTCTCTTCGCCGCCGGCCTAACCGCCTGTGCAATGCTCGCTCCGCCCGGCTCCCGCTGGGCCGGCAAATCGCATCGCATCGCGCGCATCTACGGCATCTCCGCCATCTCGTTCGGCGTGGACCACATCGTCTACTGGCGCGTAGCGGCCACATGGGTCCCCGCCTGGCTTCCGCCCGGCCAGGTCTTCTGGATCTTCTTCACCGCCATCTGTTTCCTGCTCGCCGCCGCGGCCATCCTTCTGGGCATTCGCGCCCGCCTCGCCGCTGCCCTGCTTGCAGCTGAAATCTTCGGCTTCGAAATCTTCGTTTGGATCCCCAAATTCATCGCCGGCCCGCACGATCACCTCAACTGGTCCGGCAATGCCATTAACCTGGCCATCATGTCAGGCGCATGGCTCGTCGCCGATGCCTTCAGCGTGTCCGCCCAACCCGCGACGCAAACCTCCGTCTGATCCGTCGCCTCGAGCCGCCGCCTGCTGTCTGCTGTTCTCGTCCCCGCAAACAAAAACGGCGTCCGCACCCGCGAACGCCATCCATCGTGCCCCTAGATTTTCCTGCTCCCTTGCTCCCTGCTTTTCTACTCCCTATTCCCTAGTCCCTAGTCCCTGTATTGCCACCAGCTCCTGCCCGCCCGGCGCAACCATACGCGTCTGCGGAGCGCGCCAGTGGTCGATATGGCTGATCCTGTGCACGCATCCGATCGTGCAATTCGGCGCGCAGCTCTTGGCCGTCAAAAACTCCTGCTTCACACGCTCCCGCGTATACTCGGCCACCGGAATCCCCGGATACCCGCGCTGCTGGGAGCAGTAGTGAACCAGCCCGTCTTCGCACACATACAAATAACGCGACCCGGCACGGCACCGCCAGTCATTCGCGCGGCCTTCAGCAATCGCCTCCTGGAAACTGTCAAACTGCGCGTAGTTCGACTTCTTTCGCGCCTTCATCTCGTGGTACACCCGCGCCTCTTCGGTCCGCAGCGGCTTCAGTTGCCCATCGCCATCGTGGATAATCCCGATCGTCGACTCGAACCCCAGCTCCAGAGCCCGCCGGCTGATCACCAGCGCGTCGTTCGGATCCTTGATCCCTCCGCCCACCACCGAATTGATGTTCACGTGGAACTCTGCATGCTCGGCCAGCATCTGGAGCCGCTTGTCTAAAGTTTTAAGGGATTTTTTCGACACCTCGTCCGGTTCCAGATTGTCGATCGAAATCTGCATGTGGTCCAAACCAGCTTGATTCAGCCGCTCGATTCTTTCAGGGCTAAGCAGGAACCCGTTCGTGATCATCCCCGCAATCGCGCCCGTCTTCCTCATGCGGC
>CAYOVE010000066.1:0-15012 GCA_964407295.1 uncultured Occallatibacter sp. | reverse complement strand
GGCCGCCCGGCGATGGGCCGCAGGACCTTGGCGGCCAAGCGCGTGGACGCGAGCCGCGCCGGAATCACGCCTGCAATGCGGAGGGGGCTCATGAAGACGAGTGTAAGGGAACAGGGACCGAGGGACCAAGGGAACAAGGGAGCGAGGGCTACGCAAGCGCGGCCACGGCGCGCTCGGCGAGGGCGAAGGATTCGGCCGCGGCTTCGGGGCTCTCGCTTTGACGTTCGGCGTAGATGAACTCGATTTCAGTAAGGCCGATGATGCCGAGAATGGCGCGCAGATACGGCTCCTGAAAATCGAGAGCGCGCGCGGCCGATCCCGCGGGATACGCGCCGCCGCGGGCACAGAAGACGAAGACACGTCTGCCAGACGGCACGAGCGGGACCACGCCGGACTCTGTGAAGGCGAACGTGCGTCCTTCGCGCACGACGAGATCGATCCAAGCTTTGAGTGATGCGGGTATCGACAGGTTCCACATGGGCACGCCGAGAACAAGAACGTCGGCGGCGAGAAGCTCGTCAACGAAGCGGTCGGAAGTGGCCAGGGCGTGCTCTCGTTCCCGCGTTGGTCCGCCGGAGGGATCGAGGAATGCCTCGGCCATGGCCTCGTCGAGATAAGGAATCCGTTCGAGTGAAGTGTTGTGATGCACGACGGAGCCCGCGGGGTTTTGCCGGCGCCATTTTGCGACGAAGGCGGCGGCGAGGCGGCTGGAGACGGACGCCGCACGCGGGCTGGAGTCGATATGCAGAAGAGTCGGCATAGGAATGCTCCGGATCGATGCGGGATCAATGCCCAAATTGTCGCAGGAAAGGCTGCCCGCGCAGATTGACCGGATTTTCTCAGCCCCGTATCATCAAATCTGGCGCGGTTTTACGCGGCGCGTGCCCCAAGTGGCGGGGTAGCTCAGATGGTTAGAGCGACGGATTCATAACCCGTAGGTCGGCAGTTCGATCCTGCCTCCCGCCACCATTGCAGCCTGATCCTTCGCTCCGCTCAGGATTTCGCCTGCGGGCTCCCGCTGCGCTCACGCCCGCAAAGCGGCTCAAGTTCGATCCTGCCTCCCGCCACCAGCCTTCGCCCGTCGGGCTACGGCTCGGCAGGCCATTCAAATGGCGCAGCCTCTCGCTAATCGCTCGCACTTGCTTCAGTGCTTTCAGGCAGACCCTGATCCTTCGCTCCACTCAGGATGACAGCATTGGGTGGAATCGGTTCGTGCTTCCCCACCCAAGCGGAGCTTGGATGGGGCACCCATTTTTTGGCGGTGGATTCAGGTCAGGAAAGCGACCGCAGATACTCCGCTCCCCTCAGGATTTCGCCTGAAGGCTTCCGGCGCTTGGGCTCCTCACGCCTTGAAGACGGCTCAAAGTCTTGTCAATGCCGCATGTTAGAATTTGCCCACGTCAGATCCCATGATCGAACATTCCCTTCAAACCGAAGCCGTGCTGGAAATCATTGCCCCGGACAGCTCACGGGAGAAGGTCGCCGTGACCGAGGAGCCCTTCAACATCGGGCGCGGCGGCGAGGGTGACAACGCGCTGAAGCTTGACGACGGGCGCATCTCGCGCCGCTGCGCGACGATTGTGGCCGAAGGCGCGGGCTTCAAGCTGCTTGATCGCGGGAACCGCTACGGGCTGTTTGTGAATGGCGCAAAAGTTCAGCAGCACACGCTGCGCGATGGCGATCTGATCACTTTTGGCCTTGAAGACAGCTACCGGATTGTTTTTCATGCGGCAGCGGCAGCGGCTGCGCCCGCGCCGAGCCCGCAGTCGGTGGCCAATCTGCTCACGCGCATCGGCTCCATTTCTGAACTCACAGGCACGACTGTTACCGGCGGCTTAAACCGGCTGAACCTGCTGCTGGAAGCGACTTCGCTGCTGCATTCGCAACTGCCTTTGGATGCCGTGCTGGGCACGATGCTGGATCATGCGATCTCCGTGACGCACGCCGACCGCGGATTGCTCATCGTGCCGGACGCTTCGGGCGTGCTGCGCGTCCACCAGGCCCGCAGCAACAGGGCCGAGGACCTGCCGCCGGAAACATTGAACCCCAGCCAGACGGCGATCAACCAGGCGATCAGCAAAAAATCGGCCGTGATCACCGAGGACCTGAACTTGGCGGGACTGGATCTGAAGGCGGCGGAGAGCATTGTGATCCAGGGACTGCGCGCGGTGGTGGCGATTCCGCTGTATGCTTCGTCGCGCTCGACTGCCGACACGGGCTCGGAGCAGGAGCCTGGCCAGTTACTGGGCCTGATCTACCTGGACTCGCGCCGCATCGCCGCGTTCTCGGCGCTTGATCGCCAGATTCTGGACGCGCTGGCGGTGCAGGCGGCCAGCATTATGGACAATGCGCGGCTGGTGGAGCGGGAACGAGAGCGGCAGCGGCTGGAGCAGGAGCTGTCGATTGCGCGGACCATCCAGCAAGCGCTGCTGCCGCACGGGCTCAACGATTTTCCGCACCTGGCCGTGACTGGCGTGCACTATCCCTGCCATGAAGTGGGCGGCGACTATTTCGATGTGCTTCCGGTGAGCGAGAATCGCTCGGGAGTTCTGATTGCGGACGTGAGCGGCAAAGGGTTGGGCGCGGCGCTGCTGACGACGATGCTGCAAGGCGCGTTGTCGGGGATGACGATGGGCGCTGACCCGGTGAAGGTCTTCAACCACATCAACCGGTTCCTTTGCCAGCACGCTGAGGTCGGCCGCTACGCCACCATGTTTATCGGCATGGTGGGCGAAGACGGCATGCTCGAGTACATCAAGGCGGGGCACCCTTCGCCTCTGCTGCTTCGCCAGGGCAAAGTGAGCGAACTCTACACTGAAGGGTCGTTCCCGGTTGGCCTAATTGCCGAGGCGGATTATCCGTCGGCGCGGCTGCAACTGGAGCCGGAAGACACGCTGGTGCTCTTCAGCGATGGCATTACAGAAGCCGAGGACCCGGATCATGAGCTGTTCGAGGTAACGGGCCTGAGCAAAGTCCTAGAGGGCCGGGTCGACGAGTCGGTTGAAGATCTGAAGCAAGCGATCCTGGATGCGGTGCGAGCCTTTACACGGGGAGCGAGCCAGTCAGACGACCTGACGCTTCTGGTGGTGCGCTACCGTACGGCAGCGTAGGATGTTATGCGCCGCGCGGGCCGCGGGTGCTAAGCTGCCCAAGGGTCAGAATCCTCACTATTCAATCGACTGAAGTTCGTCGTTTGGGATTGGTACAATCCTCACCATGGGCGTCCCCAAGTGCATTGGAAGATATGAGATCGTCGAGGAATTGGGCCGCGGCGCAATGGGGAGCGTGTTTAAGGCCAAGGACCCTGCCGTCGGCCGCATCGTCGCGCTCAAGACGATCCACACCACGGCGCTCGAAGGCGCTCAAAGCGAAGAGTACAGGACTCGTTTCTACCGCGAGGCGCGCGCATCGGGCGTGCTGGCGCATCCCGGAATTGTGCCGGTCTTCGACGTGGGCGAGGACCAGGGCGCGCCTTTCCTGGTGATGGAGTTTGTTGAAGGACGGACGCTGGCCGAAGCCATCAAGAAAGGCGAGCGGTTTACGCTGGACCGCGTTTGCGAGATCGGCCAGCAGATCGCCGATGCTCTGGGCTATGCGCACCGCCAGGGCGTGATTCACCGCGACATCAAGCCCGCCAATATTCTGATGACCTCGAAGGAGGTTTACGGCAGCGAGCGGCCGCGCATCACCGACTTCGGCATTGCCAAGCTGGCGTCAAGCGACATTACGACCACCGGTCAATTGCTGGGCACGCCGTCGTTCATGCCGCCGGAGCAGTTCACCGGCTCGCCCATTGACGGACGCGCCGACCTGTTTTCGCTGGGCGTGATTCTTTATTCGCTGGCCACGGGCGAACAGCCCTTCCCCGGCGAAACCATGACCGCCGTCTCCTACAAAGTGGTGTATACAGAGCCGGTTCCTCCGGCGAAGCTCAACCCTGCGATTCCCGTGCGGGTCGAAGCGGTGATCCTGAAGTGCCTGGCCAAGAGCCCTGCGGACCGCTACCAGACGGGCGAGGAGCTTGCCCAGGACCTGGCGACCGTGCGCGCGAACCCGGTGACAAGCGTAATGCAGTCTTCGCCGCTCATGCCTTCCGCCATGGAGTCCGATGCAACGCTGGGTCCAAATGCGATTTCTGGGGCGCTCAGGGCCGCGGCGGTGGCGACATCTGACCAATCCGGCGCGAGGCAGGCTCCGAAACCGCCGGCAGCCAAACCGGCGACGCCAAAGAAGTTTGAGACGGTTTTTGCCATCGCGCTGCTTGCGGTGGCGGGAGCCGGCGCGGCGATTGCGGGTGGCTGGTACTGGTTTGCGCATCGGCCGCACCCCACTCCTCCACCGCCTCAGGTCGCGACGGTTCCGCAGCAGGCTCCGCAGCAAATTGAGGCTCTGCCCCCAGCGCCGGAAAAGCCAGTTCCCGCCGGATCGCCCGGGGTCTCTCCGAATCCCGCGCCCAAGGAGACGAAACCGGCGGCGGCCAAGCCAACTCCGGGCAAGCCCACCGCGGCGAAGACAACGCCCCCACCACAGCCGGTGGCCGCGGTTACCCCGCCTGCTCCTGCCAAGCCCGCTCAAAACCCGCCGGCGCCGGTCAAGCCGCCAACGCCCGCTCCTGCGCCCGCGGCGGCCTTCGATCCAAGGAAGGCGGATCCGAACCAGAATGGCAAGTTGAAGATCGACGTGAGCAAGTTTCCCAAGGGCCTTCCCTTCACCGTGCAAATGAATAACAAGCCCTATATCCACTTCATCACCGGGGACGGCACCAGCCTGGACAATTTGTATGCGCCGCCCGGCATGCAGCAGTTCCAGGTCTCGTTCAAAAGCGGCGGCGAGGAGTGGGATTCAAAGCCGCTGAGCACCGATTTCAAAGCCAAGAAGACCAAGACGCTGAAGGTTCAACTCATGTTGAACGGCAACTCGGTGTCGAAGATCACCCAGCCGATCTCTAAAGACGCGGCGCTCACGATCTCCTTTTCCAGCAGTATCACCAATCTCTTCTGATCTTTCGCGTTTGTAACAGGTTTGTCACAATTGTCCCGTAGCATCTGCTTCTAGATTCGTAACCTTCTGAAACAGAAAAGAGCGAAGGGAATGCAACTCTCCACCGAGGAAATGGACGGCGGCGTCACCCGTGTTGAACTGGATGGACGCATGGATATCGCCGGCGCCGCGGCAGTTGACATGAAGATGAATTTGATCGCGGGCAGCGCAAAGAAACTGCTGATCGACTTGCAAAAGGTCACATTCCTTGGTTCCATGGGATTGAGATCGATCGTACTGCCGGCGCGGGCAGTGCTCAGCAAGGGCGGCAAAGTGGTTCTGTTTGCACCGACGGAGATGGTCGAATCCGTTCTCAAGGCCAGCAGCATCGATACGCTAATTCCAGTTCACCATGATCTGGCGACGGCGATTGCCGCGTTGCAATGAGCAGCATCTCCTTTCCGGTGGCGGTCATGCCCGTGGAAGACACAGCCAAACACGTGTCCCGGCTGACCCTGAAAAGTCAGCTCGACGACATGGCCTTGCTTTGGCCGTGGGTCGAGTCGCTGGCCGTGGAACATTCGATCCCCGCAGATACGGTTTTCGGCGTGCACCTCTGCCTTGAAGAGGCGATTTCAAATGTCATCCGGCACGGCTACGACGGGCAACCCGGCAACACGCTCACCGTGGACTGCGCCTCGCCGAACGCGCACGAAGTCGTCTTCACCATCGAAGATCAGGCGCCGCCGTTCGACCCGGCTTCCGGTTCATTGATCGAGGAACAGCCCGTGACCTCGCCGATGGATTATCTTCGCCCTGGAGGCCGCGGCATTCTTCTCATGCGCAAGTTCTCCCATTCGCTGAAGTACGAGCGGCTGGCCGGCGGCAATCGGCTGGCGATCGGATTTTCCCTGCCTCAGTAACGGTCTCGTCCGGATCCCGGCGCAGCCCCGGTTAACACTTTCGTTTGCAGTACTCTCCGACTGCCAGATCCTTTTCCGAGTGCTGCTTGCGCTATGATTACGTCTATAGAGTATGAGCAGTTGGCTTCCCCTTCAGGGCTGCTCTGGCGGTGTGCGTGTCGCGATTTTTCCAGCGCTTTGTGTTTGTCCTTTCCGTGGTGATCTTTGCCGGCCTCGGCCTGAGCTATGTGCTGGGCGAGTTCGGATATATCGGCGTACATGCCGGTGACGAACAGGACGCAGCCTACAAGCAGATGCGCGTCTATGCCGAGGTTCTGCGCAAGATTCAGAACTACTACGTGACCCAGCCCGACATTCCCGCCGTGACCACCGGCGCGCTCCACGGCCTGCTCGACTCGCTCGATCCCGACTCCAGCTATCTGACGCCGGACGAATACAAGACTTATAAAGACCGGCCCGCAACGGACAATGCGCAGGTGGGGCTCACCATCTCCAAGAGGTTCGGATACGCGACGGTGGTGAATGTGCTGCCCGGTTCGCCGGCCGACCAGGAGCATTTGCGCGATGGCGATGTAATCGACCTGATTGACGGCCAGTCGACCCACGATCTGCCGCTGGCCATTGTGCGCTTCATGCTTTCAGGCAAGCCGGGCACCTCGGTCACGATCTCGGTGGTGCGGCCATTCAAGCCCGATCCCGACACGATCAAGCTGACGCGCGCGGCGCTCGCGGTGCCGCCGCTGGGCGAGCAGTTCTACGAAAACGCGTCGATCCTTTATTTGAAGCCGGGCATTTTGACCGCGGCTCGCGTTGACGACATCGCCGCGCGCATCAAAGCCGCCGGCAAAGGCAAGAAAGTCCTCCTCGACCTGCGCGACACAACCGGCGAAGACCCCCAACAGGGAGTGCGCCTGGCCAACTTCTTCATCAAGCAGGGCACGCTCGCGTCTCTGGAGGGGCAGAAGTATCCGCTGCAGACATTCAGCGCCGATCCTGCGCTCTTCCTGACCGATGCCCCGGTTGCTGTGCTTGTAAACCGTGGCACCTATGGCGCGCCGGAGATTACTGCTGCTGCGATTGAGGACCTGAAACGCGGAGACGTGGTGGGCGAGCACACCTTTGGCGAGGGCACGGTGCAAAAGACCATTGACCTGCCCGACGGCGCCGGGCTTATGCTGACGGTGGCCAAGTACGAAGATCCTGACGGGAAGAAGATCCAGGACGTAGCGGTGACGCCCAACGTGGTTGTCGCTTCTCCCGAAGACGATGGCGAGCCGATGCCTCCGTCAAACGGCGACGCGCCGCTGAATCAGGCGTTGTCGCTGCTGAAGGCGAAGAACGGCTGAAGGCATAGACCTGGCTCGAAAGAGGCTATGCAGAATCCTGTTGTTATCCCTCAGGGGTTAAACCTGCTGCGGAAAGATGCGGCGGGGAAGGAAACCATCCCTCAGCGGCTAAAGCCGAAGTCAATTTGCGGCAATTACGGCACGACTAAAGTCGTGCCCTGACACTTCGTGCTCCTCCGAAGCAGTTTTTCCGCAGGCTGTAAAACCCTTTACTTCTTGCTGTCTTTCTCGGTCCGGCTAAAGCCGTGCCCTCACTCAAGGCCCATTAGGCTCGTGCTGTCCCACCTTGGCGGGAAAAACAAAGACCCCGCGAGGGCGAGGCACCCGGCAAGAATCCGTGACACGTGCGAATCAGCTGTCGATGAGAAAGGAGACCCTCGAACATGAAGCCTAATGAACCCAGCCGCACAGCCATGATGGTCGCCCGGCAGCGAGCTGCTCATCAGTTGCTCGATCATGGCTCAATCCTCAATGACCCATTCGCCATGGCGATTCTGCGTGAAGACGAAAAGGAAGTGCTTCAATTTGCGAACAGACACCCTGTGGCGAGCATCGGACGCCTGTTCACGGCCGCGCGGAGCCGGATTGCGGAAGATGCTTTGTCAATGGCTGTCGAGAGAGGGGTTCGGCAGATCGTCATTCTCGGCGCAGGACTCGATACTTTCGCCCTCCGGAACCCTCATGGCGCACGACAGATCCGCATCTATGAAGTGGACCACCCCGGGACGCAGGCATGGAAACGCCAGCGCTTAACGGAAGCTCAAATCGCACTCCCGCCGTGGCTAACTTTCGTGCCCGTTGATTTCGAGCAGGACGACGTGGGTGAGAGGCTTGCCGCTGCAGGCTTTCAGCAGAATTTGCCCGCGTTTTTCACTTGGCTCGGGGTTGTGCCGTATCTGACACAGGATGCTATCGGCCGCACTCTGGACTCCATGTCGTCAATCCAAAGTTCTGAGGTAGTTTTCGACTACATGGAGCCTCCCGAGGCATTCAGCGAGGAACTAAGACAAATGGAAAAGGCGCGGGCCGAACAGCTTGAGAGAATTGGCGAACGTTCGGAGAGCCGCTTTGAGCCAGCTGCCATCGCAGCGATTCTTCGCTCGCACGGGTTTTGCGACTTCGAAGACATCGGTTTCGAGGAGATCTCGGCTAGGTTCGGACGCGCCGTTCAAGGGCTCGCGCCCGGACACGCTGGTGTACATGTCGTCCACGCCAAGCACTGATTGAACGCAGTCAACTGCTGCGATTCGAACTCAGGCTCCGGGTATTGCCATGGCGGGATCATCGCAGGCGCGATTTCCCGCTCTTGACCAAGGTAATGCGGCCAGCATAGCCAGCGATTTCTCCAGAGCAAACAAATGCTAGCCTTAAGCAGAGGCACTCCTCCACCTCGCAGGGCGGAGGCCTGCCCATGAGGCCAGTTCTGCCTTGGCTACTACTTCCAATCTGCCGCCGAAAGAGCGCTCTAAAGAGCGCCTTGACCCGCGAGAGCCCGGCCGGGAGCGCCGGCTTTCCAGGGCGCCGCTTCCCGCACATAGAAGGCGCAAGCTGGCTGGGCGCTCGGCCATTGCTGCGCTGGTTCTGCTGGCGGCCATCACGGGTTCTCTGGCCGGCCTGACGCTGGTTTACTCGGTCAATCTTCCGCAGATTCAGGACCTGGAACATTACCAGCCTTCCACAATCACCGATCTCTATGACCGCAAGGGCCGCATCATCGGCTCGTTCGCGCTGGAGCGCCGCGAGGTAGTGGGCTATGACGGCTTCGCGCCCATTCTGCGCGAGGCTGTGATTTCGATTGAGGACAAGAACTTTGAGTCGCACTGGGGCATCAACGTGTTTCGCGTGGCCGGCGCTGTGTGGCACGATATCCGCAGCCATGGCCGCGCGCAGGGCGCCTCCACGCTCACCATGCAACTGGCGCGCAACCTCTTTCTTTCTTCAGACCGCACGGCCATGCGCAAGATCCAGGAAGCCTATTTGGCGATTCAGATCGAGCGCGCCTTCACCAAGGAACAGATCTTTACCCTCTATGGCAATCAGATTTACCTGGGCAGCGGGAACTACGGCTTTGAAGCTGCATCGGAGTATTTCTTTTCAAAACACGCGAAGGACGTGACGCTGACTGAAGCGGCGCTGCTTGCCGGGTTGCCCAAGGGGCCTGTGGGATTCTCTCCGTTGCTGAATCCCGAGCGCGCGCTGCACCGCCGCAACCTTGTGCTCACCGAGATGGAGGAGGACCGCGTGATTACACACGCCCAGGCTGAGGCGGCGCGCAACGCTCCGCTTGGCCTGCACATGGCGCGGCCTGTTGGCCTGGCGGCGCCGTGGTTCCAGGACGCGATCCGCGAAGAGCTGGATAAGCGCTTCGGCACCGAAGAGGTGCATGAGGACGGCCTGCGCGTCGATACGACTCTCGATCTCGACCTGCAAAAGGTTGCCAATCGCGCCGTTGTCGACGGCGTGGCCGCATACGAACGCCGTCACGGCTGGCGCGGCAAATTGGAAAATGTTCTCACCGCCGACGTGACGCTCGACAATTACCGTCATCCGGACTGGGCGATCATGGCTGGGCCGGGCGATTACGTTCACGCAATCGTGACACGGACTCTTCCGCTGGAGATTCACGCGCGCATTGGACCGGCAGATCAACCGGGCTCGGAGATCTTGCTGCTTCCCGCGGACTGGCAATGGACCGGCGTACGCTATGGCGACGCGCTCGCCAAACCCGGCGACATGATTTATGTGCGCATGACCGCGGCGACGGAAAACGGCGAGCATCGCGCATCGCTCGAAGAGGATTCCGGCACGCAGGGCGCGCTGATGGCCATCGACAACACAAGCGGCGACGTGCTGGCCATGGTGGGCGGGCGCGACTACGCGGTTTCAGTTTTTAACCGCGCGACGCAGGCTGAGCGGCAGACCGGCTCCAGTTTCAAGCCGTACGTTTACACCGCCGCTATTGAGGACGGCGTGAAACCAACCGACATCATCGTCGATGGACCGACGCGCTTCGGCGATTACGTGCCGCACAACTACGAAAACGACTACAAGGGCGCGATGACGGTGGCCAATGCATTCGCGGAATCGCGCAATATTCCCGCGCTCAAGCTGGCGGCGCGGGTGGGCATTCACAAGGTGATTGACGTGGCGCATCGCTTCGGCGTCAGTTCAAACATTCCTCCCTACCTGCCGGTGGCGCTGGGCGCGGTGGAGATTACGCTTCAGGAGCAGGTGGCCTCCTACGCCGTCTTCCCGAATGACGGTGTCCGCGTGGCCCCGCATCTCATCCGCAAAGTTTCAAACGCCGACGGAATCACGCTGTGGCAGGAGAGGCCGGAGGTGGATGATGTGCTCGACCAGCAAACGGCGCGCACCATGATGACGCTGCTGCGCGGCGTAACCGACCATGGCACCGGCGCAGCCGCCAAACAGTTGAACCATCCGCTGGGCGGCAAGACCGGAACGACCAGCGGCTTTACCGACGCGTGGTTTTTGGGCTTCTCGCCTTCGGTCACCTGCGGCGTGTGGGTGGGCAACGACAGCCGCGAATCCCTGGGCGACAAGGAAACCGGCGCGGTGACCGCATTGCCAATATGGATCAACTTTATGCGTGCAGCGATCGCCGGCAAGGACGACGAGCAATTCCCCGGAGACGAGGATGGCGCCTCGCCCGATCAGGCTGAAGCGAAGCCGGAGATTCGGGGAGCCGGGCTGCGCATCCATCGGACGCCGCAGAGTCGCGCGGTAAGACCCGCGCTCCCCCTAAACCCCTGATTCCATCGCGAAGAGGCCGAACTTCTTTTTCTTCGGTCGTGGTTGATCGACCGGAAGCCCTGACGCGATGCGAGCCATCCTCTGGATCGCCCGCTGAATGTTCGACTCCTTCAGAGCCAACGGCGTTGCGGTGTTTTGCATCTCGCGAACAGCGGGATAATCATTGGGAATCCGCCACTGTGCCTGCCTGGTAAGGGCCGTTTCAATCGCCTGCACCTCGATGCCGAACATCTCGTCCTTGTGCCGGTTCAACACAATCTCAAGTTTGTGCGCGTAGGGCTGCAGGCATCCGGTAATGAGGCGATTGGAGTTGCGCAGCTCGGCGATGCCAACCTGCGTGACCAGATAAATCGTCGAAACCATATCGAACAGGCGAGTCTCCGCCAGATCCCAGCGGGAGCCCGCATCAATAACAACGTACTCGAATGTCTTGCAGGCAACCTCGATCAGCTTGTTGATCGCCCCATGGGTGATGCTGGACTTGGCAAAATGGCCCGGCGCGCCGAGGACATACAAACCCGAGCTGTGCTGAGCCGTCAGCTTCTTCAGGAAGGTCGGATCGAGGCGTTCGGGATCGCGCAAGGCATCCACGGTTGAGAACTCGCCCGCGATGCCAAGAACAAGGGCTGCATCTCCCAGAGGCAGATCGAGGTCGATCAGGAGTGTTTCCCTCTTTGAATCCCGAGCCATTGAGATTGCAAAATTGCATGCCGCCGTCGTGCCTCCGGAGCCCCCTTTGGCCCCGATAAACACAAACGACTTGCCCATCGCCTTTTTCGTATCGGGCGCGAGCAGACCGCGGCTGTTCGCCCGGCTGAAGGCTTCTTCCACAACGCCCGGCGCGAATGGATAGATCAAAAATTCCCTTACGCCCGCTCTCATGCAATGAAGCAGCAAATCGTCGCCGGTCGATGCCGAGTAGGCGATCGCAACTCCGGAGCCGCTGCGGCAAATGGATTCGATGGCTTCCATGACGGCTTCACGGTTTCCGTCCGCGGCGACCATCACGACTCCAAAGTCCTGTTTGGAGAGCGCGCGGAATTCGTCGATGCCGGAAAGCGTCGTCACCCTTGGCACCATGCCGGTTGACCGCATTGCGCAGAGAACCCCGGAAACTGCGCTGCGGCGCTCAAGATTCGGGTCGACGACCGCGATCGACAAGACTTTGGCGCGGTCACCCGTGGCGTCTTGCAAGCGCGTATCGCCGCTCATTTCGATCATGTCTGGGGAATTCAAAATGGGACCACCTTTCCTGAAGCTGCTGGCCATTGCAATCAAAACCCTCTATACGGGGTCAACGTGCCAGGAGGACGGCAAAACCGCCTGCTCTGATATCTCTACCTGAAATAGGGTCGAATCAACTCAAGTATGGGAAACGGGGACACTTGACGATGCTTGGGCGATTCCGAGTGGGGGAACTCAAGAAGAGTTTAGACTTCTGCACCACCCAAGTCAATGAGCCTCGAATCGCGTGAGCACGGGAGCTCTCAGCGGGAAACACCGTCATCCAACCTGCTCGCGGCCAGATTCAGCGCGGGACAGCCGTCCTCCTGCAACAAGAGCCGGGGGCTGCTGGATTCGCCTCCCGTTCGTCAAGGAATTTTTCCGGACAGAAACTATACGCCGTATAGTTTTCGGTATACACTGTATAGGTGAGCCGGACAAACATCACCTCGCAGCGGATTTATGACATTGCCCTTCGCGTCCTTGAGGCGGAGGGGCCCGACGCAGTGACCATGCGGCGCATCGCCGGCGAAATCGGCATTACGCCCATGGCTATTTATCACCATTTCGCCAATCGCGAGGCCCTGCTGAGCGCGATTGTCGACCGGGAATTTGAGAAGCTGGCCGAATTCTTCAGCCGTCCCGCGAAGGGGCGCCGGCTTGAAGAGCAGGTGATCCACATGATGGACGCTTACGCGGATTACGCGTTCGCGCATCCGCGTATCTTCGACTACGTTTTCTCCCGCCCGCGGCCCGAGGCGCGCCGCTTTCCGGACGACTTTCGCGCCCGCCGTTCTCCCACGCTCAACATTCTTGCCGACACACTTGCCGCGTGGATCAAGCAAAAGCGATTCAAGCGCGACGACGTCTGGGAGATCGCCATGCAGATCTGGGCGCACGCCCATGGATATCTCGTACTGTACCGCGCCGGCAGATTCGTTTTATCGGAGGCGGAATTCCGCAAACTCTTGCATCGTTCCCTACGGAGGTTGTTGTATGGACTTGCCCGCTAATTCTCTACGCCGAGCTGTGCTGATCTTGTCCGCGGTCCTGGTGACCGCAGGCGCGTATTTCATCTCGTCCGGGCTTCATCGTGTTTGGTGGCTTGTATGGCTGGCTCCCCTTCCCGTTCTGTTGCTCGCGCCAAAATTGCGGCCCTGGTCAACCTTTGCCGTGGCCCTGGCCGCACGGGCCCTCGCCGGGCTGGATTTTTGGAATTATCTCCACAGCGTCGTGCAATTTCCGGTCTGGCTGACGCTCGTCACCGTCCTGGTTCCTTCGATTGGGTTCGCGTTTGCAGTTGTCCTTTATGGCGCATGGGTGCGCAAAGGCAATCCATGGCTGGCTGCCCTGGCCTTTCCCGCCGTCATTGTGGCAGCGGAATATCTATTCGGCCTTTGGCAGGGCACATTTTTCAACACAGGGTACACGCAACTCAAGAATCTGCCGGTGCTGCAACTTGCGGCGGTGACAGGACTCTGGGGAATCAGCTTCACGGTGAATCTGTTTCCCGCTGGACTGGCAGCCCTCGCCGCATCTCCAGCAAAGCTCCGCTTCCGATTGGCCACGGCTCTTGCCGTTTATTTTGCCTGCATTCTTGCCTGTGGTCTCTGGCGCATCAACCATGTCCCTGCGGCCACTCACTCGGTTGTTGTGGGTCTGGTGGAAACGCATGCCGGCGAGAATATGTTTCCTCCCGACGTTGCATCTTCTATCGCCCTCATGCAGGACTACGCAGAACAAGTAAAGGCCCTCGCCGCGCAGGGCGCCGGGATCGTGATTCTGCCGGAGATGACAACGCTCGTTCCCGACGCCGCTATGGCCAGGCTTGACTCTTTCTGGCAGCAGACGGCGCGCGACGCTCATGTGCAGGTGCTTCTGGATATTTTCCACGTCACCGATCACGGCGTATTTAACGAAGCCCGTCTTTATTCCGCCTCCGGCGGCATTGAGGCGGTCTACCGCAAGCATCACCCAGTCCCGACCTGGGAAGCCCGTACGACGCCCGGCACCGGGATCTCTGTCCAAGCTTGTCCGCGGCCGAGCAAGGAGAGTCAACCCAGCCCATCGCCCGCCCCTGTGCAGGCAGGGAACATCGGCATTGAAATCTGCCGCGACATGGACTATCCGGAATTATCGCGGCGCTATGCGCATCAACAAGTGGGGCTCATGCTGGTGCCTGCGTGGGATCAGGGTATCGGCGTCGACGCCGACTGGCATGGACACCTGGCGCTGATGCGCGCCGTGGAAGACGGCTTCACCATGGTGCGCGATGCCAAGGTTGGACTGCTCACCGCGAGCGACGATCGCGGACGAATTCTCGCCGAGGAACCGACACGGTCTGACGGCGCTCTCGTCACCATGCTGGTCACGGTTCCGGTGCGATACGACTCCACGCTCTACCAGAGATGGGGCGACTGGTTTGCGTGGCTGGATTTGGCGGGGTTAGCAGGCTTGCTCATCGCGTGGCTGGCCGACTCCAGAATCGGTGTGTCGCGGCAACAACAGGAGCCGAAACTGGATCAACCGGCGAGCTGAAAGTACCGTTTCGCGCGCGCCACATCCTTGAAGATTTGCGCCTTGAGCGCCTCTGGCGATGGCCAGGTTTTCTCGCCGCGCAGGCGCAGCAGGAATTCAAGCTCGAGCGGCGTAGTCTCGTCCAGATCGATCGGCTCGAAGTCGAGGATGTGCGACTCAATCGCGAAGGACGCCTCGCCGAATGTCGGCCGGTTGCCCACGTTGGTCACCGCCTGAAACGAGCGCCC
>CAYOVE010000065.1:0-15083 GCA_964407295.1 uncultured Occallatibacter sp. | reverse complement strand
TCGAAGCTCTGGCCTGCAAGGACGAAGACGTCTTTATCGTCGGTGGCGCCAACTCCGCCGGCCAGGCCGCCCTCCACTTCGCCAAATATGCCACCAAAGTAACCATGTTGGTCCGCGGAGAGGGGCTTTCCGCCACCATGTCGAAATACTTGATCGATGAGATCGCTCGTACATCCAATATTGTGGTTGAGGCGCGAACGCAGATCCTTGAGGCCATCGGCGACGAACATCTCACTGAGCTCAGGCTGCGTGGCCCGTCAGGTGAAACTCAAGTGCCCGCGTCCTCATTGTTTGTCTTTATCGGCGCCGCGCCAGTCACCACGTGGTTGCCGGCGTGCATCATGCGTGATGAGAAGGGATTTATTCTGGCCGGTCCGGATTTGCGCCACGACGGGAAGCTACCCGAAGTCTGGAGCGAGAAGCGCGACCCGTTCCTGCTTGAGAGCAGCGTTCCCGGAGTCTTTGTCGCTGGCGATGTCCGCTCCGGCTCCGTCAAGCGTGTCGCTTCCGCGGTAGGCGAGGGTTCCATCGCGGTGCAGTTTATGCACCAGTATCTGGCAGGGTTTTAGGGCCTGCTGATAGATCTTGGATTGAGTGCAATGAGCAAGATGACCGAAGGCGTACAACCGATTCGCGTCGAGGCGATCCAGCTAAAGGATCTCGCCGGCGTGCTTCCGCAAACGCGCATCTTCGCTTCTACATCCTTCGAAGCCATAGCAGGTATCGACCATCTCGAGCGCGTCACTGCCAAAGCTGGCTCGGTGCTCGTCGAGCCCAACGAGCCCTGGCTCTACTACTGGCTCCTGCTCCAGGGCGAAACCTACGCCAAGCGCCCTGAGGCCGACGGAACCCTAACCCTCGTCGGCATTGCGCACGCCGGCGAAGGTTTCGGTGAGGTGCCGTTGCTCACTGGGCGCGGCAAGTCGCCCTTCCGCATCCTCGCGTCGCAGGACTCTGTGCTTGTCCGCTTCACCGAGCAGGATTTCTGGTCCCTCCTCGCCTGCTGCCCTGCCGTCCGCAAAACCGTCCTCGACGACAGCGCGCAGCGGCTTCAGGCCTATCAGGTTGAAGCGCTGCATCGCGAGAAGCTCGTCTCCCTTGGCACCCTCGCCGCAGGCCTTATGCACGAGCTCAACAACCCCGGCGCCGCCGCCAAGCGCGCTGCCGCGCAACTCCGCGAAAACCTCCTCCGCCTGCAGCAGCTCAGCCTGCGCAACAGCGGCAAGGCCAAGACCCCCGCTCAACTCCAGTGCATGAGAGATCTCCTCGAGCACGCTCTTCGCGGCTGCAATCTTCCTGCCATGAGCAGCATCGAACAAGCTGACGCGGAAGAAGCCATGAGCCAGTGGCTCGCTAACGCGAAAGTCGAGAATGCTTTCACCATTGGCCCCGTTCTCGTCTCCATGGGCATCGATCACGAAGAAATCGCCTGCGCCCAGGATCACTTCGATCCCGCCTCGTTCTCTGACGCTCTCAACTGGTTCGGCGCTCTCGTCTCCAGCGTCTCGCTCGTCTGCGCCATCGAAGAAAGCATCTCGCGTATCTCCGAGCTGGTCATGGCGGTTAAGAAGTTCGCCTACGACGAGCGCACGCCCGACAAGGATCTCGACGTCCACGATAGCCTGCAGAGCACCCTCACCATCCTCGGCCACAAGTTGCGACTCAAGCAGATTCAGGTCGAAAAGCGCTTCGCCGCCTCGCCCTCGACAATTCGCACGCGCGGCTCCGCTCTCAGTCAGGTCTGGACCAACCTCATCGATAACGCCGTCGATGCTTCTCCCGACGATGCAAAGCTTGAAATCTCCACTTGGTCTGAGCCGGATTGCTTGGTCGTCTGCATCGGCGATCACGGCTCCGGCATTCCGGCCGATGTCCTTCCCCACATCTTCGAGCCGTTCTTCACCACCAAGCCGCAGGGCTCCGGCACCGGCCTCGGACTCGAAATCGTTCACCGAATCGTCACTCAAAAATTCTCCGGACAACTCGAGGTCCGATCCCAGCCCGGCGACACCCGCTTCATCGTCCGCCTGCCCCTGAACACTTCCAAGCCTGTATCTCAAGCAGAAGCCTGAGAACTGAAAGCTGTCAGCTTTCGCCCCCTTGGCCATACGGTGTCTCTTGGTCCCTTGGTCCCTGTTTTTAAGTGGTACGACCACTCACCGCCTTAGGCGTTATGATGTTGGACGCACCCATTCCGCCCGAGGTCCTTCGAATCATGCACCGGAAAAACTCACTCTCGCATACGCTTCTCGTCCCATTGATGTCTCTCTTCATCGCCGCTTCCGCCTCGGCTGTTCACGCGGCACGCACGTGCAATCCCCGGGACTTCGGCGCCAAAGCCGATGGAGCAACCAAGGACACAGCCGCACTTCAGAAAGCCATTGACGCCTGCGCGGCCCTGGGCGGCGGCACTGTTCAACTAACGGCGGGTACTTATTTGAGCGCGCCGATCGTTCTCAAAAGCAACATCTCCCTCCAGCTCGATAAAGGCGCAACGCTTCTCGGCTCGCCCGATCACGCCGACTATCCAGAGATCATCGAATTTCGCCTTCCCGGCGTCCAGGCTTTGGTCAGCGCAACAAACGCTGAGAATGTGTCCATCACCGGAGAAGGCACCATCGATGGCAATGGCGAGAGTTGGTGGCAGATGGTGCGCAGCGTTAAGGATGCGGGCGTCATGGGCAATCCCCATCCCCGCCCGCGCCTCGTCGTCTTCGACCACTGCAAGCACATCCGCATCGATGGCGTCACCATCCAGAATTCGCCCATGTGGCAGGTCGTGCCCTATTACAGTGATGACGTCGTCATCCATAGTATCCGTGTACTCGCCCCGCAGCACTCGCCGAACACCGACGCCGTCGATCCTTTCTCCTCATCCAACGTGCGCATCGATCACCTCTACGCCGATGCCGGCGACGACGACATCGCCATCAAATCCGGCGCCATCAACTCCCCCGGTGGCGACGATCCCAGCCACGACATCGTCATCTCCGATTGCACATTCATGCACGGCCACGGTCTCTCCATCGGCAGCGAAATCGCCGGCGGCGCGCGCAACATTCTCGCCGAGCGCATTCATTTCGATGGCACCGACAACGGCATTCGCGTCAAGGCAAATCGCGATCGCGGCAACGATGTCAGTAATCTCGTCTTCCGCGACATCGACATGAAAGACGTAAAGAACCCGCTTGTGATCAGCGAGTACTATCCCCGCATCCTTCCGTCGGAGGGCGCCGTGGAGCCTGCGCCGGTCACGCGCCTCACGCCTCGCTTCCACAACATCGTGATCCAAAACGTCACCGCAACAGGCGCGGCAATGGCTGGCGCCATCGTCGGCCTGCCTGAAGCGCCGGTCACAGACATCGTTCTGCAGAACGTCAATTTAAGCGGCGAAAAAGGACTGTCCATCGGCTACGCAACCGTGGCTGGAAAAAACCTGAAGGTCGACGCCGCGCAAGGCGATGCAATCATCAAAATGGCCGGCGCCACCGTCACACTCAGGTAGCGAGTCCAACCGCAAGCTCTAGTCACAATGAAAAGGCTGCGCCCCCGGCGCAGCCTTTTCGTCTGTGAACTATGAACTACGAACTGTGAACTGTTTTACTGATTCACTCCGCTCGCCAGGAATCCTCCGTCCACCACCAGAATCTGCCCGGTGACGAACGAAGCGCTGTCGGACGCCAGATAAACGGTCGCCCCGATCAGTTCCTCCGTCTTCCCAAACCGCCCCATCGGTGTCCGCATCAGCAACTCCTGCCCGCGCGGCGTCGAGTCCAGCAACTGCGCATTCAAGTCGGTGCGGAACACTCCCGGCGCAACCGCATTTACCGTCACGCCCTTCTTTGACCACTCCACCGCCAGTGACCGGGTCAGCGATGCCACTCCCGCCTTGCTCGCAGCGTACGCCGCCACTTCGCTCAGCGCCACAAAACTGTTCAGCGACGCGATGTTAACGATGCGCCCGTAGCCGCGCTCAAGCATATGCCTGCCGAATACCTGGCAAGCCCGCAGCGTCCCCGTCAAATTCGTGTTCAGGATGTTGGTCCATTCGGCTTCGGGCAAATCGAGCGTGGGCGTCCGCTTGATCATGCCCGCGCAGTTCACCAGAATGTCCACTTTGCCAAAGCGCTCCAACACCGCCGCCAGCAGCGTCTCCAGCGTGCTCCGATCACCAACGTCCGACGCCATGCGCAGCGTCTGCCTCCCGCGCGCTTCAATCTCTTTGGCCGTGTCGTCCACTTGCTCCTTGCGGCGCGCCGTTGCAATCACGTCCGCGCCTGCATCCGCCAAACCAAGGCTCAGGGCCCGCCCAATCCCGGAGGTCCCTCCAGTCACAACCGCAACCTTGCCTTCAAGGCTGAACAACGAATCCTTCATGAGATCTCCGTGGGGAAGTTCTTTCGAGAACGGCGCGGCCCGAGCCAGCAACCAAATCAGGAGCCGCTCCCTAAGAATACCGGTGCAATGTGCCGGGCGTAGAGATTTTCCGTTACGTTTTTCGCGATCACCGCTTCGTTCGCTTCCAGCAGCGCCAGATACCGTTGCCCCATCTTCGCCGCCACTTTAAATCCCACGTGAAGCAACTGCCGCACGCTGCTGTTGTACGCCGGCGAGCACTCCACGTGCCGCAGGGCTGAAGTGTATTGTTCCGACGTCCATCCTCGAACCTCATCGGCGGAAGGCAGCTTCTCGGGATCGATATCGATGACCGTCGCATACGGCGCGCACAGCTCCTCGCGATGCGCCAACGCTTCGGCATAGACTTCCTTGGCCAGCGCCAGCCCTTCGCCGCCGGCTTCGGCCAGTCCAATCAGTTCCTCAAGCCAGGTCGTTCCGGCAGTCTTCAGGTGCACGCCCACATCAAGGCGCTTCATGGTCGCGTGGATCGCGGGATAGATTGAAAACTTGTCGCTGCCCGAGTGCACGCTCAGTTTCAGATTCCCCGGCAGCCCATATTGCTTCACCGCATAGGCAATCGCGGCGACGTCCAGCGCCATCTCCCGCTCGAACTGCGCCACATTGCCAACATAATCCACGCCTTTGTTGAATCGTCCGCTGAACTTTGGCGCGATTGTCTGCACCGGAATGCCCTCATCCGCGATCGCCGCCAGAATAATCAGCAGTTCCACTGGGCTTTGCGCGCGATCGGTCTCGTCCATTGAAACTTCGGGAATAAAATTCCCCGCTCCTCGCGCGCTGAACACTCGCCGGTACACCTCTCCGGCCTGCTTCACCGCCGCCAGAAACTTCTCCGCAGTCGCTCGCAAAATTGCCGGCGTTATTTCGAACGCCTCATCGGCCCCAGCCAGTTCAATGCTCCCCTGCAGTTCCGGATGCCTCTTCACAAAGCTTTCAATGTCCGCTATCTGTGCCGGCTTCCCGATGAAGTCCGCTACGTCGAATGTGAAAAAATCGCATGGCGCAAGAAAGCGGTCCACGGTCTCGGCCGTAATATGGTCCGCGTCGCAGAAGTACGGCAGCTTCCATCCCAGCGCCTTCACTGCCGCATCGGCTGCCTCGCGAACCGACTCCGGCCCGGACCCGATGATCCAATGCTCTCGGTTCGATTTGTTCCACACTGGAACCACTTCAATCCCGTGATCTAACGCCTTCACGCACGCCTGCAACTGCGCTTTGGCCTGGTGCGCAAACCGGTCACCGGTGCCAATCGAGTATTTGTTCAGCGTTAATCGTTGAGTCCCCATATTCGTCCCGTTTGCGAATTTGCTCTTCTACGACTGCGCTTTACCGGATGGCGATTCAGCATGACCGTGCGCCGGCGCCAGTGCGCCGGATCTTTCGAACCGGCTGCGGTGCGCCCACAGTCCCAGCCCAGGATTCGCCACAAAGAAAATCCTCTCACCGCCCACATTGTTCAAGCCGTGGCGCAGCTTTTCCGGGTCATACCGCGCCGTCATCGCCTTCAAATCTCCGTATTCGAATCCCACACCTTCCACTTCCTCGCGGCTCAACTCTCCAGGGCACCAGCGAATCGTGAACCGTCCCTCCGAAGAAGCGTGAATTAGGTGCGCCGCCGCGCTCAGGTCCGCGGCCAGGTCGGCATTCTCTTCCACCGCCTTCAGCGTGGCGGGCGTGCCGCGATATCCATACTTGCGGATAAGCGCATCGATTCCCTTGTCCTCGCCGAACTCTTTCACGCCCGGCGCGAGGATGATCAGCTCCGCACCATCGGCCAGCGCCATCCGTGTCCGGTACACCGCCTTGTTGCCGATCCACGTACTGTGGAACTCCTTCGGGTCAAGGTATACAACCGCTTTCTTGATCGGCTCATCGAGCATCTCGAAGTTCACCTTCAGGCTCAGCTCCGCAGCTCTAAGGAAGCACTCCAAATCATCGCCAATGTACAGCCCGCGCACCGCCAGTCCGCCGTTCTTACCGCGCCCGATCACCGTCTGGACGTACACGATCGGCAGGTGCTTCAGGAACTTTTCGCTTGCCAGGTTCAGCACGTTGCGCACAGGGTTCTCGGCCCTCCCCATGATCCGTTCCATTCCGTATACCGCGCCCAGGTAGTGGCTGCGGTTGATTCCCTCGCGCCCCCCGGAGCCAATCAGAATGTTCTTGGAGTGATTCGCCATCCCGATTACTTCGTGCGGCACAACCTGCCCGATGGAAAGAATCAGGTCGAACCCGCCCTGCGAAATCAGCTTGTTCACCTGCGCTGGCCACGTGTAATTCAGTTTTCCTTCAGATTGTTCGCGGATAAACTCTGCCGGCAGCTCGCCAAGCGTTTCGATATCCGTCCGCCAGTTGTGCACGCGAAACAACTCCAGCGGCATCTTCCCGAACATGTGCGCAATCTGGTCCGGCCGCATCGGCGTGTGCGTTCCGATCGCGGGCAGCACGGCCTTCAGACGATCGCCATAGTGCTCCCACGCATACCGCGTCAGGTCGCCGGCCCGTGAGTGCTCGCGGCTTTGGTCGGGCGGCACGGCCAGCACGCTCGTCCGTTTGCCCAGCCTGGCCAGACTCTCCACCAGCATCTCTTTCAGTTGCTGCTCAGAGAAGTCGGTCTCGGTGCTTCCCACGGAACAATACAGACTCATACGCCCAACTCCGCTCTCACGATCTGGGTGCCCCATCCTGGCCGGGTTCTTGTTTTTCCGGCCAGGGTGGGAGACCATGCCGCACCGCCACCTGCGCAAGATAGAACTACAGCCGGTACGCCTTCTTCACCAATCCATACGTCAATTCGTGCGCCACTTCGTGCGCTTCATCTTCGTCCAATCGATGCTCGGCTACCAGCCTGCCAAGAAATGCGCAATCTACCCGCCGCGCCACGTCGTGCCTCGCCGGAATCGAAAGAAACGCCCGCGTGTCGTCATTGAACCCCACCGTGTTATAAAACCCGGCTGTCTCCGTCGCTTGCTCGCGGAAGCGCATCATCCCCTCGGGGCTGTCGTTAAACCACCACGGCGGCCCGAGCCGCAACGACGGATAATGCCCGGCCAGCGGCGCCAGTTCGCGGCTATACGTCGTCTCGTCCAGCGTGAACAGAATGATCGTCAGGCTGCGTTCGTTGCCGAATCGGTCAAGCAGTGGACGCAAAGCGTCCACGTAATTCGTCGGTCTCGGAATATCGGCTCCCATGTCGCGGCCGTAGCGCTCGTAGACAGAACGGTTATGGTTGCGCACCGATCCCGGATGAATCTGCATCACAAGTCCGTCTTCCACGCTCATCCGCGCCATCTCCGTCAGCATCTGCGCGCGGAATACTTCCTGCTCTCCCAGGTCCGCTTTGCCGGCCACCACTTTGTTGAACAGCGCCGCCGCCTCAGCCTGCGACAGATCAGCAGTCTGCGCCGTCGGATGCCCATGGTCCGTCGATGTGCAACCCAGCGCCTTGAATCGCGCCCGCGCCTTCATCAACGCATTCAAATAGCCGTTCCACGTTGAGCTATCCTCTCCGTGCATTTCGCCCAGCTTCGCCACCAGCCCCGCAAATCCATCGAACTCCGGATCCACCACCGGATCGGGTCGAAACGCGGGAACAATCCGCGCCTTCCATCCCGAATCGCGAATCGCCTGATGAGCCCTTAGTTCATCTAACGGAGACTCCGTCGTCGAAAGCACCTCGATGTTGAACTTCTCGTAGAGCGCCCGCGGCAGAAACTCGGGTGTGCGTAGCTTCTCGGCAATCACGTCGAAGGAGTGGTCGGCCGTCTTCTCGCTTAGCCGCTCCGTCAGCCCGAACAACTCTTGGAATGCGTAGTCAAGCCAAATCCGCGTCGGCGTGCCCCGGAACAAATAATAATGTTTTGCAAAAATGTGCCAAACCTTGCGCGGATCGTCAATCACCGGCTGCCCAATGCCGAGATCGTCCAGCGACACTCCCTGGCTATAGAGCATCCGGAACACATAATGGTCGGGTTGCACAAAGAGCGTCGCCGGATCGGGAAACGGACCGTTGTCCGCGAACCACTTGGCCTGTGTGTGGCCATGCGGACTGATGATCGGAAGCCCGCGAACCTTCTCATAGATGGAACGGGCTACTCTGCGGGCATCTGCATCGGCGGGAAACAATCGGTCTTCGTGGAGCAACATGGCTTTCATTCTAATCGTCTCGCGACCCGGCTCACTCAGCCGCTGCCGGGATGAGAGGTCAGACCGGAAGTATACACGCTTGACGCGCTTTCCGCTTTCCGCGCCGTTCCCTGCGCGCCTTCTGCAAGTTTCTCCAACCAGACCCCGCTTTCGGTGGTAATCTCCCTGTGACGCTGATTTTTAGTATCGCAAGAGGGTTGCGCTGCTTATGCCTAGGGTGAAAGAAGAAGAACCGAATACTCATCGTACGATGCAAGTGGTTAACCACATTCGCTCCCTCATTCAGAGCGGAACCCTGCAGCCGGGCGACAAAATCCCTCCCGAACGCGAGTTTGCCCGTTCCCTCAAAATCAGCCGCGCCAGCCTCCGCACCGGCATCGGTTACATGGCTGCCATGGGCGTCATGAAGATCCGTCACGGCGTCGGCACCTTCGTCGCCGACGGTCCACCTCAATTCGGAACTGCCTCATTGAGCCTTATCGGCGCCCTGCATGGCTTTCAGTCCTGGCAAATGTTTGAAGCCCGCATCATCCTTGAGAGCCATCTGGCCGCCCTGGCCGCGGAGCGCGGAAAGCAGGAGCATTTTTCCAGTCTCGCCGATGAGGTTGCCGACATGTTCGCCTCCATGGACAGTCCGGCCGAGTACCTCATCCACGATTTGCTCTTTCATCGCATCGTCTCCCAGGCTTCCGGGAACCCGATTCTGGCTGCGATTATCGAGACCATTACTTCCGCGCTCTATGATGCTCGACGCAAAACCGTCGAACGCTCCACCGATATGCGCGAATCCGCTGAGATGCATCGAGAGATCTATCGCGCCATCCGCACGCGCAACGCCAGGGAAGCGCACAACCTGATGGAGCAGCACCTGCGCATGGCTCAAATCGCGCAGGGAATGGAGCGCCCCACGGGCGGCAAAGGATCTCCGGTCACGTCGAAAAAGAAGCATGCTCGCTCGGCATCTGCCGCTTGAGTGTTCCCGGATCTTTGGAGCATTCAACCTCAGTTCCGATCGCGCTCGCGCCCCGGCATCGGTTACCCCAAAGTGTTCTCCAGCTTCTATGTCCTTTGGCATCTTGCTCCTTAAGCCATCCACTTTGAGCACAAGGTCTGACCATCATGGGTCCGGGATGCGACTAGACTCCGCGCAATCTGAGTTCTCATAGAATAGGCAAAATCAGGATTCAGTTTTCGGAAAGTTCCGCGAAATTCTCTATTGACAGCCCCGGACTCCCTGTAAGAAACTACTCGCGCTTCATAGTGTGGTCAGACCACATGTCTGAAATCTGAGTCGCGACATGGGCAAACACAGTGTGAAGCTAGATGGACTACCTATTGGAGGCAGCATGATGAGGCGATTTGCCTTAACCAATTCTTCAATGTTGTGCGCTGCGACGAAGGGAACGCCTTTCGGCTTCTTCGGTTTACGTGCATCGAGTTTCGCGGCGCTTCTCATTGTTGCCGCCATGATGTCGGTCAGCGCAACGGCGCAGTTGGCAGGGAAGGGCGGGATCACTGGAACCGTCACGGATAAGACGGGTGCAGTCATCGCCGATGCCACCATCACCGCCACCAACAACGCCAACGGCGTTTCGGCGGTCGCCAAATCGACCGGCGCTGGCGACTACAACTTTCCCGATCTTGACCCTGGGATCTATACGGTGACCACCATCGCCCCGGGTTTTGAAAAGCTTACCCAGGAAAACATCCACGTGGATGCACTGGCAACACAGACCTACAACCCTGCGCTTCAGGTCGGTGCTTCCAGCGTGCAGATCACTGTCTCCGCTGCGCCGCCTCAACTTGAAACCAGTGATGCAACCCTGGGCTCCACCATGGAGCAGGATACCTACGCGGCCCTGCCCATCGAGATGAACGCCTACGGTCAGGCCGATCAGCGGCGCGCCACCGACTTCGCTTACCTGATGCCCGGCGTGCAGGGCAACGAGACCAATGGCAATGCCACTACCAACACCGGCGTCGTTAATGGTTCCGGCAGCCGCGGCGCCGTCTCCGATGTTTACGTCGACGGCATTCCCTTTGTGCGCGCCGGCGGCAACGGCGATCCGCGCTACGTCTGGACCGCGATATCCGTCGATGCAGTCGATCAATTCCAGGTGCAGACCGTAGGCTACGGGGCCATGTATGAAGGTCAGGGCCTCATGAACTATTCCATCAAGCATGGCGGCAACCAGTTCCACGGCTCCGTCTATGAGTTCTTCCGCAACACCTCCCTCGATACCTGGGGTTGGTTCGGTAAGATTCCCAATGTCGCGACCGGCAAGCCCGTCAAGCCTGTGGAGCACAACAACGAATATGGCATCGTGCTCGGCGGTCCGCTCATTCCCTTCGGCTCACTGAAAGAGAAACTCTTCTTCTTCACCAACTACGACGGGTTCCGCTACGCCAGCGCCACTCCAACCCCGATGAGATTCCCGACTACCGCGGAACAGGGCGGCGACTTCAGCGCGGACGGCGTCGCCATTTACGACCCCAGCACTGAAGCCACTTGCGCCTCGTTCAATACCGGCGGCAAGCCCTGTCGCTATCAGTATGGCTACGGTCACGGTACCGGTGTCGGTCCCGCCGGCAATCCGGTGCTACTCGGCTCCGGCTCTCCGGTCAATGTCATCCCGTCCAGCGAGTTCTCGGCGATCGCGAAGAACATGCAGAGTTTCCTGCCCGCAATTGCCTCCTCGAGCACGGGCAACAACTACGTCGCCCCGAACACGACCGGCTTGTCAAACTGGTCCACCACTTCGAGGATTGACTACCTCCTTAACGCGCGTGACACCCTCAGCGTATTGAGCGCGATCGGACGCCAGGCCAGCTCCATCCCCGTCGGCCAGACCACTTCCGGGCGCAACAACGGTCCCGTCCCATACAACTATGGCCAGGCGTACGCTCCCAAAACCGCGGTTTGGACCATCGAGGAGACGCACGTCTTCTCTCCGGGCCTTCTCAACCAGGCCAAATGGGGCTACGCCCGCTATAACGGGCCCACTTTCAACCCTGATGACACCGCGAAATACGCGGCGACCGCGATGGGTATGTCCGGGCTACCGACCGGTCAGGCTTCCAACATGTTTCCCATTGTTACCTTCGCCGGAACCGTCGCGCCCACTCAATGGAACGGCGCCACCGAGAACCGGACCACTGCGGAAAACTACACCTTCCTTGACAACCTGCAATGGAACATTGGCAAGCACTCCTTCACTTTTGGCGGCAACCTCGCGTGGATGCTCTACAACGTGAACAATGCCACCAATGGCGGATCGACACCGATCACACTCGCCGCCGCCGTCACTGAAACCGCGCAATTGAACAACGCCTTCACGGCTCTAAGCGGAACAGGCTTGTCCTATGCCAGTTTCCTCATTGGCCAGGTTGACAAGGGCAGCTTTACCCAGTACCTCCAGCAGGAGTTCGGTGCGCGCTTCCGCGCCATCTCGCCCTATGTTCAGGACGATTGGAAGATGACCAACAAGCTCACCGTCAACCTCGGCTTGCGGTATGACTTCTATCCGACCATCACTGAAGTGCACAACGCGGAGAGCTTCTTCAATCCAACTTTGGCCAACCCTGCCACCGGCCTCAATGGCGCGTTGGCCTACACAGGATCGGGCGCAGGCACATGCAATTGCTCCTCTCCAGCCAACAACTATTACAAGAACTTCGGGCCGCGCCTCGGCTTCGCCTACCAGGTTGACCCCATGACTGTCATCCGCGCGAGCTACGGCATCATGTTCTCGCACGGCGGCGCAGTGGGTGGATTGAATACCAGCATCGGAACGCTCGGTTTCTCCGCAGCTCCTGCGTTCTCGGTCAACGGCTCGGACGTCACCACCATGCCCGGTTTGCTGGCTGGCGGCAGCGGTTCCATTCCTGCCTTCACAGGCGCAACTGGCGTCGCATCCGGTCCGGCATACGGCACCGGCTACCTCAAGACTGCCACCTTGGGCGCTGTCACTGGCACACCGTCAACCATGACCTACGACGATCCGTACTATGGCGGTCGCGCCCCGGAATTCGAGAACTGGAGCTTCGGCATCCAGCAGCAGCTCACCAACGCGATGGCGCTCAACATCACCTATGTGGGATCGGAGGGCCACTTCCTGCAACTGGATAGTTTCCACGCGCGCGGCCTCGCGGCCAACGATCTCGATCCGAAGTATCTGAACTTGGGTGTGAGGCTGGCCGACACCGGCACCACCGGCACAACCGTTACGGCGGATTGCGCGAACACGGCCTATGCCCTCTCCTGCCCGGGCCTCAGTAACTTCACCACGTCTCAGTCGCTTGCCACCCTGCTCAAGCCGTTTCCATTCCAAACACCCTCCGACAACTTCGGCTATGTCGGCAATGCCAACTACAACGCGTTGCAGGCGATGCTGAGCCTGCGCACATGGCACGGCCTCACCATGAATGCCAACTATGTCTGGTCCCGTTCCATCGATGACGGCGGCACCTTCCGTACCGGCTATCCGATTCCCGCCGGCACGCTCGCCAACAATTCTTCAGCGTCATATCCAGCCGATCGCATCGAGCGCAGCGTTTCCACCGCCAACCAACCACAGCACTTTGTCGCTACCGGTGTCTGGGCATGGCCATTCGGCAAGACCGTACTCTCTAATAGCGCGGTTGAGAGAGCCATCATGGGCGGCTTCTCGTTCTCCGGCGTCTACCAGGCCTACTCCGGCTCGCCTCTCGCCATTACAGAGGCGACTTGCCAGACCAATCCGGCGCAAATAACGATCAGTAGCACCGCCGGTTGCGCCGCGATTCTCAATCCGGGCTTCGCGGGCGTGGCGCGCCAGAACGGCAAGTGGGGCAAAGGCCAGACCTGGGCTACCTACAACGCCACTTCGGGCGGAGCGCCCACACCGGCAAGTACCTACATCGTGCCCAGCACAGGAACCTCAACGGCAACTGCTTCCGGGCCATTCATGAATCCGGTCAGTGGCATTCTCTCTTCCTATGCGTACAAAATCAGTGACGCGCCCCGAACCGCCCCCTACAACCTCTCCGGGCCGGGCAATTACCAACTCGACTTTGCCCTGGTGCGCAGCTTCCCGCTCCACCTCGGAGAAAACACTCATCTCGACTTCCGCGCTGAGTGGTACAACGTCACCAATCACACGTTGTTTGCCGTCGCCAGCACTGCGGTCGGCAACGCAAACTTTGGACAGGTCACCCAAAGCCCCAACCTCAACCGCAAGTCCGCTCAGTTCTCGGCTCGAATCAGTTTCTGAGCTGGCTTTTCACATTGCTCGCTCAGGAGGCTGCCGTCTAAACCCGGCAGCCTCTTTTGCGTGATGATCTGATAAAGTCACCAACCTTTTTGTTGGTGCGGCATCGAGTCCGCCGGAGCAATAATGAAGACCCTCCGCATTCTCTTCCCTCTTCTCGCGCTCACCGCCTCCTCCTTGGTGCTGACCGCCCAGCAAATCCCTTGGTCGCAGCGCGCCGCCGATTCCGCCATCGCTCGCTGGCCCGGCGGCCGATTCGTCGCTCCCGGCGCGCCATGGAGATGGAACTACGAGCTCGGCACTCTCCTGGAAGGTATGGACGCTGTCTGGCTTAATTCCGCCTATCCTCGCTACTTTCACTACATCCAAAATTCCGTCGATGCTCTTCTCGCCCCTGACGGTTCCATCCCCACGCTCAAGCCCGAAGATCACGAGCTCGATAACATCCTGCTCGGCCGCCAGCTTCTCCTTCTCTACCGCGTCACGCGCGATCAGCGATATCTCACCGCCGCCACCTTTCTCCACAATCAGCTCGCCCAACAGCCGCGCAACGCCTCTGGAGGCTTCTGGCACAAGCAGCGCTATCCCAACCAGATGTGGCTTGACGGCCTCTACATGGCTGAGCCCTTCCGCGCCGAATACGCCTCCATCTCTCATCACCCCGAAGACTTCAGCGACATCACCCGTCAGTTCACGCTCATGGAGCAGCATGCGCGCGATCCCCGCACCGGCCTCCTCTATCACGGCTGGGATGAATCGAAGCAGGAGCGCTGGGCCAACAAGCAAACCGGCGACTCCTCCCAGTTCTGGGCGCGCGGAATGGGCTGGTACATGATGGCCCTGGTCGATACGCTCGACTACTATCCCGCGAATGACCACGGCCGTAAGCAGATGCTCGCGATCCTAAGCCGCGCAGCCGCAGCCGTTGCTCGCTATCAGGATCCCTCCGCCGGCCTTTGGTATCAGGTCATCGACAAGCCCGGCGTCAAAGGCAACTACTTCGAGTCTTCGGCAGCCTGCATGTTTGTCTATGCACTCGCTAAAGGCGTCCGCCTTGGGCTTTTGCCTGAACACTACTTAACCAACGCCCAGCGCGGCTATCACGGCATCCTTGCGCACTTCATCACAACTGGCCCCGGCGACGACGTCTCGCTCTCCGATACCGTCAAGGGCGCAGGCCTCGGCGGCGATCCCTATCGCGACGGTTCCTTCGCCTATTACATCGGTGAGAAAATCGCCGTCAATGATCCCAAAGGCATCGGCGCTCTC
>CAYOVE010000064.1:0-15473 GCA_964407295.1 uncultured Occallatibacter sp. | reverse complement strand
GGCACTCAATGAGAAGAAAAAGCTGGTTTCAGCGGCATGAGATCGGAGACGCCCACCATCGGTCCGGATGGCACGCGGATTGGGATGCTTGGCGGATGTTGGCAAGCTGGTCGATTTCCGGCGCTGATTCGGCGTGCACGTTTACAATCGCAAGGATTGCGGGCGGCGAGGTGCAAATCGAACGCCACTGAGAACATAGGTTGCTTCATCCTCTGAGGGGGGCTTCAAGAAAGGCGGCAAATGGGGCTCGTACGAACCCTGATTGATTGCGACCAGGAGTACGCTCAATCCGCACTCCCGCGCCAATTGAGAGAACTGTATGACGGGGATCTGCACTTTCAGGCATCGCCCGCCGCGCGCCTGTTCGTCCTTGCGAATTTTGTTTCCACTCTCGACGGCGTCGTCAGCTACGAGATGAAGGGTAAGTCTGGCGGCTCAGCCATCAGCGGTGGCGATCCTGCGGACCGCTTCATCATGGGCTTGTTGCGGGCCTCTGCGGATGCCATCATCGTCGGCGCTGGAACCCTGCGCGACGTAAGCGCCAACAGCCTTTGGACTCCCGAATACGTGTACCCCGATGCGAAGCCTTTATATGCTGAATATCGAGTAGGCAGCCAGCACAAACCAGAGTATCCCCTGTTCGTGATCGTTAGCGGAAGTGGCCAACTGGAGTTGCAGAGAGCGGTTTTCCGGACGCCGGCTATGCGCACCGTGGTGATCACAACCTCTGCTGGCAGGGATGAGCTCACGCGCCGGGGCGCCGCGAGTCTAGGCTCCGTCGAGGTGCATGCTTTGAATTTGAGTGCCGGGAGCATCGCTCCGGAGGCGATCCTGCAACTGCTGCAGTCGCAATATGGGGTAAATACTCTTCTCCACGAGGGCGGCCCTACACTGTTCGGGCAGTTTCTGGCGGCAGAAGCCATAGACGAGCTCTTTCTGACGCTCGCGCCGCAAATCGCGGGCCGTAAGGACGGTGCAACTCGACCGGCAATTGTCGAAGGAGTGGAGTTTGTTCCGGATTCTGCACCTTGGTTTCAAATGGTCAGCGTCAAGGAAAAAGCTGCGTATCTGTACCTGCGCTATCGCCGTCGGCGAAGCTGAAAACCCTGCAATCTTTCGGCGCCAGGCGATTCGCATATTTGTTACCGCTCGCGCCTCGGTGGCCTGATTCCGCGCAGATGATTTTTCGCTCTAATTCCCATTCGTGATCCCTGTCCCGCAAAGCAAGGTCAGGGCACCAGCAAGATCTTTCCGGCACTACCCTTTTCTACCGCTTTCTGCGCCTCGGCCGCTTTGCTGAGAGGCAGTCTCTCGCTGATCGGGATGACCAGCTTGCCATCTCGCACCGCTTCGGCCATGTACTGTAGAGTCCCTCTGTCGAAATGCGAGAATACTTTTACCACCTTCACGGACGGGTACTCCGCGGAGTTCCGCGGCGGCCCTACAACCGAGGAATACACTCCGCCCTGCTTGACCTTGGCGATCAGTGTCTCCGCGATTTTTCCGCCCACCGTATCCGCCACCGCGTCCAGCGGAGCGAGATTCGCAATCGCAGCGTCGTCGTCGGTTGCGACCACCTGGTCCGCGCCGATGTTCTTCGCTTCATCCATCTGCCGTTTCAAGACCCCCGCGATCACAATCGCTCCGCGATCCTTCGCAGTGAATACCGCCGAACGCCCCACATTCCCTATCGCACCCACCACCAGCACAGTCTGGCCCGCTCTGATTTCGGTCGCTGCCAGGAGCTGGTTGCCGGTTACAGTTACCAACGGCAGCGCCGCCGCCTCGATCGTGTCAAGTCCCATGGGGATGTCCGCGAGAACGTCTCCTTTCACCACGCACAATTCGGCATAGGTGTTATCCGCCATAGCGAAGACCTGATCGCCTTCGGTAAAGATTACGACGCCTGGACCCACCTTCACCACGGTCCCCGACATATCGATTCCTATGAGGCTCGGGAACTGCATGGGATAAAAATCCTTCGTCAGTCCAGCGCGCCGCTTGCAATCGATCGGGTTTACGCTGGCTGCTGCGACCCGCACCAGTACTTCTCCGGGACCGGCCACCGGGTCAGGGTACTCCTGGAACTTCAGTACTTCCGGACCGCCATATTCGTGGACCACGATGGCTTTCATGGTTCATCTCCTTACGCCGGCTCTCTGACCGGTGGATTCTCAGCTCTGTGCTTCGCGTTCTCGCGTAGCAGCCCCCTTGGCGGCGGCCTCTTTTCTGTTCTTTTGGGGATGACTGCCCAGATCGTGCCACGAAGTTTCGGTCAGGTTTACGCCGTAATAATTTGCAGCCTTCTCGATATTCGCGAACGCCAAAGCACGGTCGGCATCGGAGACGCCGATGACCTGATCGAACCGCGCGACTGCGTTGCGCACATGGTCCGCGTCGGTCAGTGGTTCCTTACGCTGTTTTGGAAAAGCGTAGACGCTGTCGGGCAGGTCGCTTTGCATCGTCAGATGTCCGTGTTTCTCATGAGGCTTCCAGGTCGCATCCGGCATGTCTTTTGCCATCCTTTCTTTGAGAATTTGGTTAGCAGGCGGCAGCAACGCCGCGATGCAGCGATTACACCCGAGCTGGTGAAGCGGATCAATTGGACGATGGTATTGCCAATACTTTGGTATCGGAGCAGACGGAAGGGAGACGCCGTGGATTGCTCACGCATCCAGTCCGTATATCTAGCGTTGGCCGATACGTTTGTCCAATAGATTTGTTATCGCGATTCTGGCCTAATCGAGTTGACGGCGATTGCGATCCGCGCAAGGAGTTGAAGGGGAACAAGTGTCAACACTAAGAATTGCTCCAAGCAACAAACCGATCGGCTTGGTTAGTGCAGGGAGAGTCGACATGAGGCTCGAAGTGGTCGTGATCCCAGTCGGGAACGTTGACCGCTCGAAGAACTTCTACACCAAATTGGGGTGGCGACTCGACGCCGACTTCCCGTATGACAACGGCTTCCGCGTCATCCAGTTCACGCCTCCTGGCTCAGGCTCCTCGGTTCAGTTTGGTGCGAAGATGACATCGGCAGCGCCGGGATCGGCCCAGGGACTCTACCTGGTCGTCTCCGATGTTGTGGCCGCGCGTCAAGATCTCGTCGCACGCGGTATCCAGGTGAGTGAAGTATTCCACCCGGAAACGCCCGGCGCGCAGTTCCAAATTGACGGCAGCGGCCGGATCAGCGGGCCGGCACCCGAGCATGCCACATACGGCTCGTTCGCCACGTTTCGTGATCCCGATGGCAACGGATGGCTGATCCAGGAAGTCACAAAGCGGCTGCCTGGCCGAGGGCTTGGTAATTTGGATGTCGCGACACTGACCGAACTCTTGCAGGAGACTGAAAAGAATCATGGCGAATACGAACCTACAGCTCCGAAGCACGAGTGGTCTGCCTGGTACGCGGCCTACATTGTCGCGCGTCAGGGCGGAAAGACGCCCGACGAGGCATCGAAAGACGCCAAGCTCCATATAGAAGGGGCACACTGACCGCGCCATGAAGCAATTCGACGCAATCATTATCGGGACGGGCCAGGCGGGACCGCCGCTGGCGGCGCGGTTTGCGGCTGCCGGCAAAACTGTCGCCATTATCGAGCGAGGTAAATTTGGCGGAACATGCGTGAATACAGGGTGCACCCCGACAAAGACGCTCGTGGCCAGTGCCTACGCGATCCATGTCGCGCGTCGAGGTGCGGAATATGGATTCTCCATTGGTGATATGCGCGTCGATATCGCGCGAGTCAAAGCCCGCAAAGACGCGGCCTCTACGACGTCCAGCAAGGGAGTGGAGGAGTGGCTTCGAGGAACGAAAAACTGTACGGTCATACAGGGCCAAGCCCGCTTTCAGTCGTCGAACACTGTCGCCGTCAACGATGAAGTCCTCGAGGCCGACAGGATTTATATCAATGTCGGGGGACGCGCTCGGGTTCCAGAAATGCCGGGCATTCACGATGTGCCGTTTCTTACCAACTCCTCAATAATGGACATTGATTTCTTGCCCGGGCATTTCATCATCGTCGGCGGAAGTTATGTTGGGCTGGAGTTCGCTCAGATTTATCGCCGGCTCGGGAGCGCAGTCACTGTCGTGGAAATGGGACCGCGCCTGATCGGACGGGAGGACGAAGACGTTTCCCAAGGTGTGCGCGAAATCTTGGAGGCTGAAGGCATAAACATCCGACTGAATGCCAAATGCATCTCCCTGGAGAAACGCGATGGCGGCGTCGCCGTCGGCCTCACGTGCGAAGTAGGTCCGCCAGAGGTTGTGGGAACGCACGTTCTTATGGCCGTGGGACGCATTCCCAACACGAGCGACCTGGGTCTGGACCAAGCTGGCGTCGCCTTAGATCAGCGTGGCTACATTACGGTTGACGATCAACTGCAAACGAACGTGCCTGGCATCTGGGCGCTGGGGGACTGCAACGGCCGCGGCGCCTTCACGCACACTTCCTATAACGACTACGAGATTGTTGCGGACAATCTCTTTAACGCAGACCACCGCCGGGTTTCCGATCGGATTCAGGCCTACGCGCTGTATATTGATCCGCCGCTGGGGCGATGCGGCATGACGGAAGCTGAGGTACGGAAATCCGGAGTTCGTGCCCTGGCTGCAAAGTATCCGATGAGTCAAGTGAGCCGGGCCTACGAAAAAGGTGAGACACAAGGCTTTATAAAGATTTGCGTCGATGCGGAAACGAAACAGATTCTGGGAGCTGCGATTCTCGGAGTCGGGGGCGATGAAGTGATTCACGTTCTGCTGGACGTCATGTATACGAAGGCGCCTTACACGGTCATCCAGCGCGCGATGAATATTCATCCGACGGTCGCGGAATATCTGCCGATCATCCTCGCCAAGCTAGAGCCGTTCGCGTAGTACCGGGCGCTGCGTCCTCCTCTCGTGATGGACGCCGATCCGAGAGTGAAGCCAGTCGGTAACGGTGGCAGCCCCGGCCGAGTGGTGATCCGGTGATGTTATCGGGTGCCACCGGCAACCAATGCCAGGACTTTAAGAGCTGATACCAACGTATGGCCGATACCATTGTCTAATTGCGCCGCTCCTAGCACTCTGTTTTTATGCATTCAGCACATAGGACTCAATCCGCTACGCGCGAGCGTAGACTGCGCGGGAGGACGCTATGGTTCAAGCGAGTGCCACTGCAACGCGAAGCCAAGCCGGGACTGCTAAAGCGGATCAAGGCGGAGTCGGAAGGGACGCACGGGACGCGAACATCCGTTCAAAATACAGGACCGTGCGGTCGAGGACAAAGGCCCTGACTGCGGCTATGTCGGCTGAAGATCAGATGGTGCAGTCGTGCCCGGAAGCCAGTCCCATGAAATGGCACCAGGCTCACACCACATGGTTTTTCGAGACGTTCGTGCTGCGTCCCTTCCTCAAGGAGTACCAACCTTTTCGAGAAGAGTTTCATTGGCTGTTCAATAGCTACTACAACTCGCTCGGCCAGGACATTCCCGACAAAAGCCTGCGCTCCGTTTTCTCGCGACCTTCGCTCGGTGAGGTTCTTGCATTCCGCAGTCATGTTGATCACGAGATGGACACATTTCTCGCGACTGGTGCGGATGAGGAAGCAACTCGACGGGTGGTGTTGGGCCTGAATCACGAGGAGCAGCACCAGGAACTCGCTCTGACAGACATTAAGAACGCCTTTTTTTCTAATCCACTGGGCCCCTCGTACAGGACGGCACCTCTCTCAGAAACGAAGGATCCTTCGGTTTCCGAACTAACTTGGCACACATTTGATGGGGGATTGGTGGAGATTGGCTATCCACTTCAAGCGGAGGATCCCCTTGATTTCTGTTTTGACAGCGAGACTCCGCGCCACAATGTCTTCTTAGAAGCCTTCCAGATCGCAAGCCGCGAAGTCACCTGCCGCGAATACCTGGAATTCATATCGGATGATGCATACACGCGCTCCGAGCTTTGGCTCTCCGACGGTTGGGATAACGTGAAGCGCGCGGCCTGGCAGGCGCCTTTGTACTGGCGGCGTGATGCTGGTGATAAGACCGGCTGGAGCGTATTCACGCTGATGGGTTGGCGCGGACTTTCCGCGCTGCTCGACACACCGGTATGCCACGTAAGTTGTTTCGAGGCTGATGCGTTTGCGCGTTGGAAAGGTTGCAGGCTTCCGACTGAGGCGGAATGGGAACACGTCGCGAGCCAGGAAGCGGTCCGCGGAAACCTTCTCGAAACCGGTAGACTCCATCCCGCCACGGCGCGAGGTGACGGTATTGAGCAACTGTTCGGCGACTGCTGGGAGTGGACCGCGAGTGCCTACACCGGTTATCCGGGATACAAGCCTCTACCTGGTGCGCTCGGCGAATACAACGGCAAGTTCATGTCCGGCCAAATGATTCTGCGCGGTGGGTCTTGCTCAACTCCCTCGAGTCATATTCGGGCGACTTATCGGAATTTCTTTTCACCCGCAACCAGATGGCAGTTCAGCGGAATTCGTTTGGCCGCCTGAAAGGAATCTCGCACATGGCTACCTGCCTTCAGACAGTTGACTTCGAGGCTCTCACCCCGGTAAGTGAGAGCGAGGCACTGACCTTCGAGGTTCGGCGCGGCTTGAGCGCACGACCACGCTCGCTCTCACCCTGGATGTTCTACGATGCAGAAGGCTCGCGTCTTTTTGAGCGCATCACGACGCTTCCCGAGTACTACCCCACCCGCACAGAAAGAGCCATTTTGGCGGGACATGCGAATGCGATCGTCGCCGAAGTTCACAGCGACAGATCGTTGCCACTGCGCCTGGTTGAGTTGGGTGCCGGCACTGCTTCGAAGACCTGCATTCTTCTCGAAGCTGCTTTACGCCTTTCGGACGACGTTGTTTACGTGCCAGTCGATGTCTGCCCCAATGCTCTCGAGGTGGCGTGTCAAAACGTCGCATGCGCGTTGCCGGAAGTGCGCATTCAGCCTATTGTCCGGAACTATGTCGCTCACCCGCTCCAACTTGAACCTTTCGACGGCACCACACTCGCACTCTATATCGGCACGAGCATCGGCAACTTTTCGCCTCAAGAAGCGCGCCTCATCCTGCGGGATTTATGTGTTGAGTTGCAAACAGGCGACGCACTTTTGCTCGGTACGGACATGGTGAAAGACGAACGGACTCTTCTGACTGCATATGACGACAACGATGGAGTCACCGCAGCGTTCAACCTGAACGTCTTGCATCGCCTCAATCGAGAGCTGGGTGCCAACTTTAATCCTTCCTGCTTCCGTCATCGCGTGATTTGGAATTCCATTGAGTGTCGGATCGAGATGCATCTCGAGAGCACGCGAGAGCAGCATGTGAGTATCGAGCAGGCGGGCCTTGAACTTCACTTGATGCCCCGCGAAACGATTCACACCGAGAATAGTTACAAGTTCACCGACCGGGTTATTCGAAGCCTTCTCAGTGATGCCGGTTTTCAGATCGGAGGGACATGGAAGGACAGACGCGATTGGTACTCCCTCACGCTTGCGTATTTGGAGTGACTCGTCCGGCCACGCTTACGAAGGCGCTTGTTGGCCACTAGAATCTGTGGCTTCCGTAAGATGCGTATTCGGTTCGAACCTTTGAAGCGAAAGGTCATTTATGCCGGGCAATCGAACAGCAATCATCACCGGAGCGTCGGGGGGTATTGGTACGTGCCTGGTCGAGCGGTTTCTGAAAGAGGGCTATAACGTCGTCGCAACTTCTCGTCACGCCACTCGAAGATTGGCTTCTTCTGGAAGTCTGGTTCGCATCGATGGCGATATCGGCAACCAGGAAACTGCTGCCCAGGCTGTCGAGGCGGCGATCAACGACTTCGGGACCATCGATGTCCTCGTGAATAACGCCGGCATCTTCCTCAACAAGCCTTTCACTGACTTCACTACCGAAGACTTCGAAGCCCTTGTCTCCACCAATCTACTTGGATTTTTCTACATCACGCAGCGCACCGTGAAAGAGATGCTGAAACGAAAATCGGGCTGCATTGTGAGCATCTCAGCGGCGCTTGCCGATCGGCCAATCGCAGGTGAATGCGGTTCGGTTTCGATGATGACGAAGGGTGGCTTGAATGCAGCAACCCGGAACCTCGCCGTCGAGTATGAAAAGGATGGCATTCGCTTTAATGCTGTGGCTCCGGGCGAAGTGGATACACCAATGCACCCGAATGTTCCCAACGATTCCACGCGGGCGGATATGAACAAGGCGACTGTAAAGGATATCGTTGACGCTGTTCATTACCTTGTACAGGCCGGTCATGTGAATGGAGAGATTCTCCACGTGGATGGGGCCGCTCCGGCTCGTCGCTGGTAGCCGCAAGCTGGCCCGATGCATCGAAGACACAGAGGTTCTGGCCTGGGCCGGACTTCAAGGAGCGAGAAATGCCCCGATTGCTTTCGGTAAACGTCGGTCTTCCACGCGACGTAACGTGGAACGGTAAGACCGTCCGTACCGCGATCTGGAAATCTCCAGTTGATGGACGGCGAATGGAGCGCGAGCTCGATATCGATGGTCGCTGGAGAGGCCTGCCGCCGGGAATATGCTCGTATGCTGTTTCCACCGAAACGCAGATATCACTCTCGATCTTTGAGGGCCCCACGGACTCAAAGGAGGAGTCCTATTATGCGTTCTGACATCGTTCCCGGAGGCGTTTTCCCCAACTACGAGCTGCCCGATCAAACTGGCGAAATGCGCAAGCTTAGCGGGCTGCAGGGCGATGATCCGCTTATCTTGACGCTCGCACGCGGTCACTACTGCCCAAAGGAACACCAGCAGCATTTGGAGCTCGCCGCGTTCTACCCCAAGATCGCGGTGGCCTACACTGAAGTCGTCACGATCGCTACGGACGATCACCATACGCTACAGGAATTCCGTGCGTCCGTCGGAGCCCAGTGGACCTTCCTTTCGGACCCCGGCCGAACGATTCAGAAGGATCTCGACATCCAGGAGTACACCGACCCCGAGCACAATCCGATGATCCCGCATACGCTCGTGCTCAAGCCGGGCCTCGTGATCTATAGCATCTATAACGGCTACTGGTTCTGGGGCCGTCCATCGATCGCCGATCTCTGGCGCGATCTGCGTCTCGCGACGAGCGAAATCCGCCCGGACTGGGATCTGAGTTCGCCAGGGCTCCGCGAGGCGTGGAACGCTGGTGACCACTCGCGTTTCCACGGGTGGAACAAGCGTTCGGGTATGGAGACGCCCTCGAATGGCCAGAAGAAATAACGCGGCCACTATCCGCGATCTACTGCGGTATCGGACTGCTCGGGGAGGGAAATCATGGCGAATGATTTCGGAACATCGCCTGGAGAAAGTGACATTCAGGTGGGAAATCCACTCCCGATTGGGGGCACGCATCAACAAGGAGATGGCGTAAATTTCGTTTTGTTCAGTCGTCACGGAACCCGTGTGCGCTTGGAGTTTTATCAACATCCTGACGATTCTTCTCCGACTAGGATCGTTGATTTAGACCCGATACGTCATCGGACCGGTGACGTTTGGCATATTTGGGTACGAGGGGTTTCGGTGGGACAGCTCTATGGTTATCGCATTGAAGGACCCTATCAACCCGAACAAGGTCATCGCTTCAACCCGCACAAGTTGCTTCTGGATCCGTATGCAAGAGCAATTGCCGGTGTCCAGGACTGGGACTTTTCGGCCGCTCGCGGTTACGACTCCACGAGCAAATTAGCTGACTTGAGCATTTCGACCGTTGATAACGCTGGCACCACCCCGAAGTGCATCGTCACTCGCGACGATTTCGACTGGGGGACGGATTCTCCTCCAAGGCATTCCGCGTCAGATACGGTCATCTACGAGACACACGTTCGCGGTTTCACAATCGATAGCAGCTCGAACGTACGGCGTCCCGGAACCTTCGCCGGACTCACCGAAAAGATTCCGTACCTCCAGGACCTGGGAGTGACCGCCATTGAGCTAATGCCTGTTCTTGAGTTCAACGAAAATGAGGCGCAGTTGCTCAATCCAACAACAGGAGAGAAACTCAAGAACTACTGGGGCTACAATCCCGTCGCCTTCTTTGCTCCCAAGCAGTCCTACAGTTTTGAAGGATCGCTCTGGCGCCAGACCGTGGAGTTCCAGGGAATGGTCAAGGCCTTTCACCGCGCCGGCATTGAAGTGATCCTGGACATCGTCTTAAACCACACCGCCGAGAACGATGAACTGGGACCCACGATCTGCCTGCGCGGCATCGAGAACTCAATCTTCTACATGTTGCAGGAGAACGATCGCCGGTACTACAGGGATTTTACCGGCGTGGGCAACACGCTGAATGCGAACCACCCCGTCGTGAGAGAGCTCGTCACGAGTGTGCTCCGTTACTGGGTCATGCATATGCACGTTGACGGATTTCGCTTTGACCTCGCTTCCGTCCTCGGCCGGGATGAGCATGGGAACGTTCTGCGTGACGCTCCACTCCTCGAAGGCATTGCCGAGGATCCCATCCTGCGTGACGTAAAGATTATTGCGGAAGCCTGGGACGCGGGGGGTGCCTATCAAGTGGGAGGCTTTTCCACCAACCGCTGGACGGAATGGAATGGCCGTTTCCGCGATGATGTGCGCCGCTTCTGGATTGGCGACGCGGGCATGATCGGATCGTTTGCGAGCCGAATCAGCGGAAGCTCGGATTTGTACCAAAGCTCAGGCAAGGGACCCGCAAGCAGTCTCAACTTCGTCACTTGCCATGACGGCTTCACATTGAACGACTTGGTCAGCTATAAGGAGAAGCACAATTACGAAAATGGCGAGTTCGGCCGCGATGGAACCGATGCCAACTACAGCGACAATTGCGGAGTCGAAGGGCCAAGCCAGGACCCCGCTGTCGAGCGAATACGTATCCGGTTGATCAAGAATCTTCTGTTAACCCTGTTTGTCTCTCGTGGGGTTCCCATGTTGCTCGGCGGCGATGAATTTCGCCGAACTCAGCGCGGCAACAACAATGCCTACTGCCAGGATAACGAGGTGAGCTGGTTTGACTGGAGCCTGCTCGAGAAGCACAAAGAGATCCAGCGCTTCACGCGTGGAATGATCGCGCTTCGTAGGGCACATCCTGTTTTACGAAAGGAAACTTTCTACTCGGACACAGACATAAAGTGGTTCGCGCCAAACGGTGCCAGTCCTGACTGGGCGGACCAGCGGCAGAAAGCCTTTGCGTGCCTGATTCGGGGACAGAGCGAACCCGACTTGTTCCTCCTGTTTAACGCCGAAATAACATCAATGGATTACTCTGTCCCTGCCTTGCCGGCAGGGAAGACATGGCGCTTGGCGGTCGATACATCCCGCCCCGCTCCTTATGATCTCTTTGACCCCGGAAAAGAGCCTTCCATGCAGGGCCAAATCGATTTTCGGCTCGAACCTCGATCAAGCGCAATTCTCCTGACGGATGACGGCGAGGTGCCGCGTGACAATTAGCTCTGCTGCCGGGAAGCCGGCTGACCCCTCCATCCTTATGAACGTTCCCAAGCTCGTCACCGCCTATTACGAGTTGCGGCCCGATCCGAGTAATCCCAGACAGCGCGTTGTCTTCGGCACGTCAGGCCATCGCGGATCTGCATTCGACGTGGCGTTCAACGAGGGCCACATCCTGGCCATCACTCAGGCGATTTGCGATTACCGCAAACTTCAGAACATTGACGGGCCGCTGTTCCTGGGGATCGATACTCATGCTTTGTCCGAACCTGCATTCGCGAGCGCGTTGGAAGTGCTTGCGGCGAATGACGTCGATGTAATGCTCTCTGAAGGCACACCGTATACTCCGACACCAGCTGTCTCCCACGCGATTCTGGTTTACAACCGCGGGCGAAACTCAGGGCTTGCCGACGGCATCGTAATTACGCCGTCTCACAATCCTCCCGATGATGGGGGCTTTAAATACAATCCTCCGCACGGAGGACCGGCGGATTCGAACGTGACTTCGTGGATTGAATCGAAGGCCAATGCTTTCCTCGAGAGCGGCCTCGACGGCGTCAGGCGCATGCTGTTTTCAAAAGCGCTGGCTGCACCCACGACGCACAAGCACGACTTCTTAGGCCTCTATGTCAGCGATCTCAACAGTGTCGTCGACATGAATGCGGTGCACGATGCCAAGCTTCAGCTCGGCGTCGATCCTCTCGGGGGAGCGGGCGTCGATTATTGGCCGCGGATTGCCGAGCAGTACAGTCTCAATCTGACCATCGTCAACAAATCTGTAGATCCTACATTCCGCTTCATGACCGTGGATTGGGATGGAAAGATTCGCATGGATCCTTCCTCGCCTTATGCGATGCAGAGACTCATCGCATTGAAAGACAAGTTCGATATTGCGTTTGCCAGCGATACCGATCACGACCGTCACGGCATCGTGACCAAAGGAAGCGGGTTGCTGCCGCCCAATCACTATCTTTCAGCGTGCGTCAACTACTTGTTTGCGAACCGGCCAAATTGGAGCAAGGAAGTTGCCGTCGGCAAGACGGTGGTAAGCAGCAGCATGATCGATCACGTCAGCGCTCGCCTGGGGCGGCGGCTTTATGAAGTTCCGGTAGGCTTTAAGTTCTTTGTCGAAGGATTGCTCGCCGGCTGGCTGGGTTTTGGCGGCGAGGAGAGCGCCGGTTGCTCCTTTCTCCGGCGTGACGGCAGCGCATGGACTACCGATAAAGATGGAATCATTGCGTGTTTGTTGTCAGCGGAAATCACGGCCCGTGTCGGCAAAGATCCGGGTGAGATTTATCGCGAGCTCGCCCGCGATCTGGGAGACCCCGTCTACGAACGCATCGATGCACCCGCTACCCCCGCACAGAAAGCCGCTTTGGCAAAGTTGTCTCCGTCCGACGTTCACGCTGCGGAAGTCGCTGGCCAGCCGATCCAGAAGATTCTGACCACTGCCCCAGGAGACGGCATCGCAATTGGAGGAATCAAAGTGATTGCCAAGGACGGCTGGTTTGCAGCGCGCCCCTCGGGCACGGAGGAGATCTACAAAATCTACGCCGAGAGTTTTCTCGATAAGGACAATCTACGAAAGATCGAAGAAGAGGCACAGGCCATTGTGACGGAAACGCTGGCTCAGAGTGCCAAGAAGGCCTGAACCCAAAAGCCATAAGAGGAGTTTTATTATGGGTAGCTCTGCTATCGATGATCGTCCGCTCGATAAAGGCGTTTCAGATGCTCTCACTGACTTGGCCTTGGACCTCAGGTGGTCGTTCAATCACTCGGCGGACCAGCTTTGGGGCCAACTCGATCCGGAGCTCTGGGAACTAACCCACAACCCCTGGGTTCTACTGCAAACGGTGTCCCGGGAAAAACTCCAAACGGTTACCTCCGACCCGGGATTTCAAAAACTTCTCTCTGATCTCCGCCGCGAAAAAACGCTTGCCGAAGCTTCGGAAGCGTGGTTCCAAAAAACGTATCCGCGCTCGGACGTGTCAGCGGTGGCGTATTTCTCCATGGAATTCATGTTGAGCGAGGCGCTTCCGATTTATTCCGGCGGGCTGGGGAACGTTGCCGGCGATCAGCTCAAAGCCGCGAGCAATCTGGGCGTCCCGGTCGTTGGGGTTGGTTTGCTCTACCAGCAAGGCTATTTTCGGCAAGAAATTGATGCTCAGGGCCACCAGCAAGCCTTGTACCCTTTCAATGACCCCGGCCAACTTCCGATTCGCCCGGTCCGTGAGTCAAGCGGCGAATGGCTGCGGCTGACCGTCGCTTTCCCTGGCTTTAAGTTGTGGATCAGGGTCTGGCAAGTCCAGGTGGGCCGGGTCAAGTTGTATTTGCTCGATACCAACGATCCCGCGAACCTGCCATCTTTCCGCGGCATTACGTCTGAACTTTACGGGGGTGGTCCAGAGCTGCGTTTAAGGCAGGAGCTAGTGCTCGGTCTTGGAGGCTGGCGACTTATGCGAGCCTTGGGGCTCGAGCCCGAGGTCTGCCATCTCAATGAAGGTCACGCCGCATTCGCAGTGCTGGAACGGGCGCGTTCCTTCATGGAAGATAACGGCAAATCATTCGATGTTGCACTTGCCGTCACCCGCGCCGGCAACCTTTTTACTACCCACACTGCCGTGGAAGCGGGCTTTGACCGCTTCGATCCCAGCCTGATCGAGCGGTATCTCGGAGAATATGCCGAGAAGAAACTGTCGATTCCGCTCGATGACCTCCTGGCGATGGGGCGACGCGATCGGCAGGATTCTTCCGAACCTTTCAACATGGCGTATCTTGCAATCCACGGCAGCGGCGCCATCAACGGCGTCAGCAAATTGCACGGCCAGGTGAGCCGGCGACTCTTTCAGCCCCTCTTTCACCGGTGGCCTGAAGCGGAGGTGCCCGTAACCCACGTGACCAACGGGGTGCACACCCCTACCTGGGATTCTGCTGATGCAGACCGATTCTGGGAACTGAACTGCGGAAAAGAATACTGGTACGGAACACTGGAAAATGGAGAAAAGCAAATTCGCGCCACCAGCGATTTCTCCCTCTGGCAACTCCGCGCTGATACCTGCAAGTCTCTCGTTGACTACGTGCGAAGACTTTATGGCCGTCAATTAGCTGCTCGCGGCGCGTCGCCCGACGACCTCGAGCAGGCCGCACGGGTACTCGATGAAAATGCTCTGACCTTGGGATTTGCCCGTCGGTTTGCCACATACAAGCGCCCCAATCTCCTCCTGCGCGACCCTGCGCGGCTGGTGAGAATCCTGACGAATCCAGAGCACCCTGTTCAACTCGTGCTCGCAGGCAAGGCCCATCCCCAGGACGCCGAGGGACAAGAAATGATCACGCAGTGGATTGAATTTGCGCGCCGCCCGGAAGTTCGATCGCGGGTCGTCTTCCTTGCGGATTACGACGTTCTCATGGCCGAGCATCTGGTTCAGGGTGTGGACGTTTGGGTCAACACCCCGCGGCGGCCCTGGGAAGCAAGCGGCACCAGCGGCATGAAAGTGTTGGTGAATGGTGGGTTGAATCTTTCGGAACTCGACGGCTGGTGGGCAGAGGCGTATACCCCGGAAGTAGGCTGGGCGATCGGGGATGGGCGCGAACACGGGAGCGACCCAGCGTGGGACGCAATTGACGCTGAAAGCCTCTATACAGTGCTCGAGAAAGAGGTCGTTCCGGAGTTCTATGCCCGCGACGAGCAGGGTATTCCACGCGGTTGGGTGGCCCACATGCGCGAAAGCATGGCCCTGTTAACTCCGACTTTTTCGGCCAACCGTGCTGTCCGTCAATATACCGAAGAACACTATCTCCCGGCGGCAACAGCTTTTCGCGAGCGCGCCAACAATCGAGATTCGATCGGAGCCGATCTCGTCGCCTGGGAAGCCGAACTGGCGAAACATTGGTCCGCGCTGCGATTCGGCCCCGCGACCGTCGGGCAGCAGGGCAATCAATATGTATTTCACGTTCAGGTTTTTCTCGATGATATCGATCCCGACGCCGTTAGCGTTGAACTCTACGCGGAGGCGCTGAAAGACGGGGACCCAGTCGCGCAAGATATGACAC
>CAYOVE010000063.1:0-15544 GCA_964407295.1 uncultured Occallatibacter sp. | reverse complement strand
GCTTCTCCTGCCAGTTTTTCCAGTCGCGATTGACGAGTTGAATGGCGATGGGCGAACCGATGGTTTTGCCGTGGCGCACACCGGAGAGGATGTGAGCCTGGTCGGTCTCGATCTTCATACGGCCGCCGCGGCCATAGCCCTGCTGACGCCGCCAAAGCTCGCGGTTGATAAAGTCGAGGTCGACGGGAATGCCGGCAGGAATCCCGGAGACCAGGGCGATTAGGGCTTCGCCGTGCGATTCACCGGCTGTGGAGAAGCGGATCATACAGATTCGATTGTAAATGCGCGCAGGCGTGGAACCACATTTTTAGGAAGTCCCGCAGTTCTTGAGGGGGGCGTAGCCAGACATCGGCGGCGGTTGAGCGCGGCAGGCGGCGCACGAGCACGCCGAGCCCGTGCCCCTTGATCGCGCGGAAGGCCGACTCATCGGTCAAATCGTCGCCGAGGTAAGCAGCGGGGTGATGTTCGGGGCCGGAGGTCTCTTCAAGAATGGCGGCAACCGCTCCGCCCTTGTCACGGCCTGAGCGCAACTCGAGGCCAGCCTCGAATGCGAGCAAGTTGAGCCCGTCGGTCCGAGTGGATGGTTCGAATAATGCGCGTGTTCGCTTTTCTATAGCTTTGGCACGCACCGGCGGCACGCCGCGCCAGTGCATGACGATCGCATTGGGTTTCTCTTCAATCAGGCCGCCGGTTGCCTCGCGCTTTAGCTGCGCGCTGAGTGCATCGAGCTCGGCGCGGACTGTGGGAGAGAGCTGCTGGAACTCGCGGCGGCCATCGGAGTGCAGCCGTTCGGCGCCGTGGAGGCCCCAGACCTCTGGCGCGGGTTCGATCCTCAACAGTGGAAGAATCTCTTGAGCGGGGCGGCCAGTGACCACGACCAGGCGCGTCTGGCCCTGGCTTTGGATTTGATTCAGGAGCTCGCGCACACCTGCCCAGGGTTGCGCCTTGAAGCGATCGACGCGGAAGGGCGCCAGCGTCCCGTCATAGTCGAGCAGCAATGAAGGCCGCGCCGCGCCGGCGAAACACCGGAAGAAATCATCGAGTTTCGATTGTGCACGGTTCGTCATTCGAAGTTCGTTTTCAGGGGGTCGCTTTCAGGGTGTTCACTTTCATGCCAACTTTTCTGCCGGGATCTCCTCTACGCGCATGACGGATGGGGCCATAGGGTCGGGCGCAAACGTTTCGGCTGGTCCCAGACGCAGCTCGCGCAAGTCGCCCAAGATATTCGCGGCCCACATATAGATGTTGTATTCCATCACCTGGCGTCGCATCCTCTGCATGCGCTCACGGCGCTCCGTGCGGCTCATTTCCAAGCCGGTGTGGATCGCCTCGGCAACACCGACGACGTCGTAAGGATTGACGAGCAACGCTTCGCGCAGCTCTACGGCCGCACCGGTGAACCTGCTTAGCACGAGCACGCCGTCATCATCGTCACGGGCAGCCACAAATTCCTTGGCCACGAGGTTCATTCCATCGTGAAGCGAAGTGACGAGGCAAATATCGGCGGCGCGATACCAATGGTTCACTTCCTTGTGATCGCACTGACGCTCGATAAGAACGATGGGCTTCCAATGGGCGGTCTGGTAGAGGGCATTGATGCGAGCCGCGGTTTCTTCAACGCGGCGGCGAAGCTCCGCATAACTGGGGATGCGCGTGCGGCTGGGAGCCGCGATTTGCACCATCGTGAGCCGCTCGCGATGCCAGGGGTGATCTCGAAGGAGCTGGCCAATGGCTTCGAGCCGCTCGACGATTCCCTTGGTGTAGTCGAGCCGGTCGACACCGACGGCCAGGGTTTCAGCCCGCACGCCGTAGTCGCTCAGCAGTTGCCGCCGTGCAGCGTCACGCTCTTCTCCCATCGTCTCGCCGTCCCAACTGGCTGCGGGCCGCATGGCGCCGTCAAACGCAACGCTAACCGGATAGGGGCGGATCGTGCTGGCGTGCCCATGACGGAGCACAGTCATGTGATCGCGATCCGTGCGCGCTTCAAGCACGCGATCCACCGTGGCGAGGAAATTGTGGCAGTGAAGCGGAATATGAAACCCGATCAAGTCGGCGCCGAGGAGCCCGTCAAGCAATTCAGTCTGCCAGGGGCAAATCCCGAATGCCTCAGGATTGGGCCAGGGGATATGCCAGAAGATCGCGACACGCGCATCGGGCCGTTCCTTTTTGATGAGGCGCGGCAGCAAAGCCAGATGATAGTCCTGCACAAAGACGACGGGGTCCTTACTGTCGGTCATCTCTTCAAGCAGCGCATCGGCAAACCGCTGGTTCACGAGCCGATAGCACTCCCAGTCTGCCGCGCGGAAGATGGGCCGCGTATGCGCGATGTGGCAAAGCGGCCAAAGGCCCTCGTTCGAGAAGCCCTCGTAGTAGGACGCCTCCTCCTGCTCCGAGAGCCAGACACGGCGCAAGGTATAGCGCGGATCGTCGGGCGGCACGCGCAAGCGGTCGAACTTGTCCACCGTGGCTCGATCCGCGTCGCCGGTGCCGCTGGCCACCCAGACGCCGTCACATGCGCGAAGGACTGGTTCGAGCGCGGTGACCAAGCCGCTGGGCGGCACCACGCATGCGATTTCTTTTCCCTGGCGCACGTGCATATAAGGTTCGCGGTTCGAGACCACGAAGATTTTGCTTGAGCCTGCGCGATTGCGGATATGCACCGCCAGGCGCTCGGCGGTCCAAAGGTTCGCGCCGGCTTCGCGAAGCCGGGCTTCGGCCGCAGCGGAAGCACGCGCTGCTTTCAGGCTGGCCGCCATCGTCTCCACTTCGCGCGCCAGAGGCGAAAACAGGCGCAGCGCCCCCAGTTCCGCCTCCCCTGGGTCCTGGGCGTTCCCTGTGCGCAGCAGGCGGAGGCGTTCAACCGCGCGCGTCATGGGGCGAAGAAGGAACCAGCGCACCATGAGGAAGGTGATTCCGACAATCACAATCACAAACGCGACAATGCGCCAAAAGCTGCGCCGCCAGAGAGCGTTACCTTCGGAGCGGATATACCCGGCATCCACCACAAGAGCCATGGAGCCTTCCAATTGGTTTCCGTTGTGAATGGGGAAGGCCTGCTCAAGCCACTGCCATTGCCCCGCATGCCCGAAGGCGCCGGCTTGAACACCCCGCTGCAGCGATTTCTCCACAACCCCCCGGCCCAAGGCCCCCATCACGTCGGGCGGACCGCTGCCTGCGAGCAGATCGCCGTGCGCGTCGTAGATGGCCAATCCCAGCGCGCCGGTCCCGTTCTTGAGGAGCTGCGTTAAACCGGGAAGACCAGATGAGTCACCCTTTTCGAGTGCGCTTTGCACGTTCGGCTCGATGCTCATGCCCATCCACCTGGTGCGGCGCTCCAAATCCTCGCGCAAGTTATGCCGGTGGGCTAACACATCAAAATAGGTTGAGGCGAGAGATACCAATGTAACGCTTGCAATCAGAGCAGCGATCAGGCGCACGCGGAACAGGTGCATAGATACCTCCCGATGATGGGTTAGATGCGGTCGGCAGCGAAGGCGCCTTGGCGCGAGCACAACGAGGGGCCGGCCACAGCGATGCGTTGAGAGGAAAGCCACTTAGCGTTGGCATTCGGTGTTCGAATGTCACTGCGTCCCGATTCACTCGAGCGCGAAAGTGGACGCTCAATGCGAGAGATCCTTTATCTCTATGGAGGCGGCGTACTTTCCGTGAAAGGTTGAACGACAGCCCCGGGCGTGACCTTTGGAGATCGCAGCAAATGGTGCGGCCTTTTAGGCCGGGCTGTTTGATGCGCTATCCTGTCCTCTGAAGCGCGTAAATTTCTTCTTCGCAAACCTGCAGACCATGGCGATCATCGCAATCGACCGTACCGCCAAACAAATCGTGCTTGCCGTGCAGGAGTATTCCCTGTTCGCGTGGCAGTCGCTGCTCAATTTGTTCCGCCCGCCGATTTACTGGACCGACTTCCTCATGCAATCGGACGTGATCGGTGTGGGATCGCTACCCATTGTCATCCTCTCGGGCTTCTTTACCGGCGGCGTGCTTGCTCTTCAGTCTGCAGCGACACTGTCGGAGTTTGGCGCCACGGCGGTCACGGGCCAGTTCGTCGGCCTCACTATGATTCGCGAGCTTGGCCCGGTGCTCACCGGCATTATGGTGGCCGGCCGCAACGCATCTTCAATGGCCAGCGAACTGGGTTCCATGATTGTGACCGAGCAGATCGATGCCATGCGGGCCCTGGGCGTAGACCCATTGCGCAAGCTCGTGACTCCGCGCATTTTCTCCAGCATCGCCATGCTGTTGCTGCTGACCATCGTGGCCGATGCATTCGGAATCCTCGGCGGCGCGGCGGTGACGGTTTTAATCAGTCATCAAAACGGAACGCAGTACCTGAACTCGGCTTACGAGCATCTGCGTTATTCCGACATCATCCAGGGATTGGTCAAGCCCCTGTTCTTCGGCTACCTGCTCGGCTCTATCGGCTGCTTTTACGGCATGAGAACGACGGGGGGGACCGAGGGCGTTGGCCGTTCCACGATTTCGGCAGTCGTCACTTCATCCGTGTTGATTATCGCTGTAGACTTCATCATCACGCACGTGTTGCTATCCGTATTCCCCACATGAGCCACGATTCAGCGCCTGTGCCTCAATCTACGGTTCCAGGGCAGGATGCCGCTCCGGTCGTCTCCCTGCATGGCGTTTCGGCCGGGTTCGACGGGCCGCCGGTACTTCAGGACATCAGCTTTTCCGTTGCTCCCGCCGAGACGCGTATTCTGCTTGGCCCCGCAGGCGTGGGCAAGAGCACACTGCTCAAACTCATCATTGGACTGCTTCGCCCATTGGAGGGTTCCGTTCGGCTCTTTGGCGAAGACATTTCAAATTTGCCCGAGGAGCGCCTTTTCACCTTGCGCGCACGCGCCGGAATGGTTTTTCAGGAAGGCGCGCTCTTCGATTCGCTGACGGTGCGAGACAACGTCGCCTACCAACTGATCCAGGAGCGCGTGCCAGATGAGGAGATCGATAGCAGAGTCCACGAGGCGCTTCGTTTTGTCGGACTGGAACAAACCTTTGCTCTGTATCCCGCAAGCCTTTCGGGTGGCATGAGGCGGCGCGTGGCCATCGCTCGCGCACTCATCCACGATCCAGAGCTGATTCTCTACGATTCGCCCACAGGCGGCCTCGATCCGGTCACATCGACCACAATCATTGAACTCATTGTGAAGCAGCGCGATGTTCACGCAACGCCGGCGTTGCTGGTGACGCACCGGCTCCAGGACGCCTTCACGATGTGCACGCACCGCTTCGATGCGGAGCGGAATCAGATGGTCCCGCTTCCCGCGGGTCAAATCAACCACAACACGACCTTCCTGATGCTCGAAGACGGCCGCCTCATTCTGGATGGTTCGCTCCACGAACTCCTCCACAGCGACAACCCCTCTGTCCGCGAGTTTCTTGAATAAAGACGATTCTCAGGCGAGGGCCTCGAAAGCCGTGGCTGCCGGTTCCGGCTTTTCCCGCTACAATCTGATGCGTGACCGCGAGTCTTTTCGATCTGTACAAGATCGGCGTGGGCCCATCCAGTTCGCATACGATGGGGCCGATGCGCGCTGCCTGCCGATTCGTGCGCGATTTTGAATCCGCCGGGTCGCTCGTCCGAGTTGCGCGTGTGCAGGTAGACCTGTATGGCTCCCTCGCGCTGACGGGCCTGGGCCATGGAACCGATCGCGCGATTCTTCTGGGCCTCGCGGGAAACGAGCCGGGCTCCATCGACCCCGCCGCAATCGAATCCACAGTGGCTGCGATTCGCGCTTCCCGGGGTATCGAGCTTGCAGGGAAGAGAGGGGTTGAATTCGACGAGGCCCGCGACCTGGTTTTCCACCGCGACGAGATGTTTCCTCCCGATACACACACGCGACACCCCAACGGCGTACGTTTCACTGCCTTCGGTGTCGACGGCTCGATCCTCGTGGAGCGGACGTTCTTTTCCATTGGAGGTGGATTCGTCGTCGAGGACGGAGCGGAAGGCAGGGCGACGGATGAACCCGAAATTCATCTGCCCTATCCGTTCCATAACGCCGCCGAGCTGCTTGAGGCGGCAGGCAGACATTCGCTTTCGATTGACAGGGTGATGCTGGCCAACGAGTGCGAGCGACTGCGCGCGACCGACCCCGACGCTACAGCGGCATCGCTGGAGAGTCGCGTACGATCCGGCATCGAAGCAATCTGGCAGGTTATGCAGTCATGCGCCGAGCGCGGCATGGCTACGGAGGGGATTCTGCCCGGAGGCCTCAACGTCCGCCGCCGTGCGCATCGTCTGGCTGAGCGCTTGCGCGCGCGCGAGGCAAGCGGACATCAAGGCGATCCACTGGCGCCGCTCGATTGGGTTACGGTCTACGCCATGGCGGTGAACGAGGAGAATGCGGCCGGCGGACGGGTCGTGACCGCGCCGACTAACGGAGCTGCGGGGGTGATCCCGGCGGTCGCGCTCTACTATCGCCGCTTCGTTTCCGAATCGACCGATGAGGGCATCCTTCGCTTCTTCCTCACTTCCGCGGCCATCGGCGTTCTCTACAAAGAGAACGCATCCATCAGTGGGGCGGAGGTCGGATGCCAGGGCGAAGTCGGTGTCGCTTGCTCGATGGCGGCCGCGGGGCTCGCGTCGGCGCTCGGCGGCAACGATGGCCAGATCGAGCACGCCGCTGAGATTGCGATGGAGCATAACCTGGGAATGACCTGCGACCCCATCGGCGGCCTGGTGCAGATTCCCTGCATTGAGCGCAACGCCATGGGCGCCGCGAAGGCCGTGCAGGCCGCGCGCCTGGCTCTCAACGAGTCTGAAGCTCACAAGGTTTCTCTCGATCAGGTGATCCGGACCATGTATCTCACCGGCCTCGATATGCAATCGCGCTACAAGGAAACGAGTCTCGCCGGCCTCGCGCTGAATGTGATCGAGTGCTGAGTTCGACGGTGAACATCGACGCGCATCGCGCATTCCAATTCACTCGCGCGATCATTGAATGCGATCCGATTGTCTGCGCTTTTCATCCGCGCGATCCGAATTTCGAGTTCAAATTCTCTCTGGACCTGAGTTCGCGACGGAATTGGTGTTGATCTTTTTTTCACTTGGATGTCGTTTTTTTCTTGACATCGATGCTGCGCGATTCTATACATTCTTCAACTGCAGTTTCTAATTGCAGAATCGATGCAACCCATCGAAAAGGGAGAATAGGCAAATGGCAACCAAGAAAGCAGCCAAGAAACCAGCGAAGAAAGCCAAGAAGACCGCCAAGAAGGCCGCGAAGAAAAAGTAACGGTCTGACAACCCAAAAGGCAACACTCTAGGGGGACGCTCAAAGCGTTCCCCTTAGTGTTTTGGGCGAAGAAAAAATGCCGGGCGCCACGGAGGGACTCATTGCGGAAAGATGAAATCGTTAAAGCCCGCTCTGGGCGCGGTGATGGGGCCCTCCCGATAGAATTGCAAATTCATCGCGCCGATGCGCGACGCCGTAGACTTTAGATGAAGAGAGGGCCCGCACGATGACGCGCCGCCGCTGGATTGCCGAGCATTGGGACGAAGCAACTGCCACGATTGAGGGTGCGCAGGCTGAACATTTAGCGCGCGTGCTGCGCGCGGAACCGGGGATGGAAGCGGATGTTGTGGCCGGCGGCCGCGTCTTTCACGCCGAGGTTGCGGCGGTGAGCAAGACGGGAGAGACCAGCGAAGTCCGGTTTAACCTTGTTGCCGAACTCGATGCCGACCCTGCCTTGCCGGTTACTTTGGTGATGGCCGTCTACAAGTTCGATCGCATGGAGTGGGCCATCGAAAAAGCCACGGAACTTGGGGTCGCGGCCATCGCGCCGGTCGTTGCGCGAAGAACAGAAAAGCATCTTGCACAGGCAGCAGAGAAGCGCGCGGAACGCTGGCGGCGCATTGCGCGCGAAGCATCGCAACAGGCGCGCCGCTCCGATGTGCCGCTGATTCACGAGCCTGTCGATCTGGCCGAGCGTGTGCGCGCCACGACTGGAGCTGGGCGGATCGTGCTTGCCGAGCAAGAGCGCACAACCACGCTGCGCCACGCGATTGAAGAAGCTATCGATGCGGCCAAAGAGGAGATGCCCACGCTTGAGATTGCCGTTGGACCTGAAGGCGGATGGGCTCCCGCCGAGGAAGCTCTCTTTGACGCCAACGGCTGGCGCGCCACGTCGCTTGGTCCGCGCATTCTGCGTGCCGAGACGGCGGCAATCGCGGCGTTGGCGGTGGTCTCGTCGTGCCTGGAGTGACTGCGCCGTCTCAAACAGAACAGAGACACGGCGACTTGCTTCGCGTGTGGAAAAGGCGGCACGAATCAGCGATGTTTCTGCAACTACAGGTGCGCGAAACGCAGCAGCAGACCTGCGAGAGCCCCGCCGGCGAAGTCGCCAACGATGGGGATCCACGCGTAGCGCCAGTTCGATCCGCCCTTGCCGGGAATGGGCAGCAGCGCGTGAACGATGCGAGGCCCAAGATCGCGCGCGGGGTTGATGGCATAGCCGGTAGTGCCGCCGAGCGAGAGCCCGATGCCCCACACCAAACTTCCGACAAGCCACGGGCCCACTCCAGCAGCGGGACCGTTCATGGCTACGCCGTGCGAGAAGATGGCAGCTGCGATTACTACGAGCACCGCAGTCCCTAGCATTTCGCTGAAGATGTTTGCCAGAGGGCTGCGCACAGCGGGACTGGTTGCGAAGACAGTGAGCTTGACCACTGGATCGGGCGTAAGGCGCCAGTGCGGCGCGTAGTGCAGGGCGACCAGTACGGCTCCGGTCATTGCACCCAGCAATTGCGCGGACCAATAGAGGGGAAGCTGCGTGTAGTTGCCCGTGACGATGGCGCCGGCGAGCGTGATGGCCGGATTCAGATTCGCCGCGCCACTGCCAAAGGCTTGCGCGACCAGCACACCGCACAAGACGGCAAGGGCCCATCCGGTGGTGATCACCATCCAGCCAGAATCTGCCGCATAGGACTTGCGCAGCAAGACGGCCGCGTTAACGCCGTTGCCGAAGAGGATGAGAACGAGAGTGCCCATGAACTCGCCAAACCAGATGGAGTGCATCAATCTTCCTTTTGGGCTTCATTGCCCGAATAAGCCTTGCCGGCCTTGGTGGAACGAATCGTGGCGCGGCCGGAATGCGATTTGAGGAACCCAAGCATTGTGCCTCGCCGGACGTGGGCTCGCCAAGAGCGAAAACCGCGAATTAGGGCGGAAGCCAGCCAAAGGCGCGATGAGCGAATCTAAGATGAAGATGGCAAGTCATCTTCTTGAGGAGCAACCGAACCATGGCGAGCAGCGTTTTTGTGGGATTGTCGACGATTGACGTCGTCTATGGCGTCGACGAGTTTCCGGCGGCGAATACGAAGGTCGAGGCGAGCAGCCAGGAAGTCTTCGTGGGCGGACCGGCCACAAATGCTGCGATTACGTTCGCCCAACTGGGCGGGGAGCCGGCGCTGGTGACAGCCGTGGGGCGCAATACCCTGGCCATCGTGGTCCGGGAAGAACTGAAAAAGCACAAGGTTCAACTTGTCGATTTGAATCCGGAATTTGAAGGCGTCCCGCCATTGTCGTCGGTCACCGTTGACCGAAATGGCAACCGGAATGTGGTTTCGGCGAATGCGATTCGAGTTGCGATTCCGCCAGTGAAGGTGGAAACGAGTCTTTGTGAGGGTGCGCGCGTGGTGATGGTCGATGGCCATTTCATGGAGGCGTGCCAGGCATGGGCCGGCGCAGCGAAGGCTCAAGGCAAGCCGGTCGTTCTCGATGGAGGAAGCTGGAAGGACGGAATGGAAGAACTGTTGAAAAGCGTTCACACGGCGATCTGCTCCGCGGATTTTCTGCCTCCTGGTTGTGCTTCGAGCGATGAAGTCATGGCGTTTCTGAAAAGCCGGGGAGTGGCGAACATCGCCATTACGGGCGGAGCCGAGTCGATTCATTTCATCTCCGGCCCGTCTTCGGGAACCATCGGCGTTCCACAGGTGGAAGTGGTGGACACGATGGGCGCGGGAGACATTCTTCACGGCGCCTATTGCCTTTACGCTTCGACCGGGCACGGCTTTATCGAGTCACTGGCGGAGGCGACCAAGGTCGCGTCAGAATCCTGCCGATATGCCGGAACGAGAGAGTGGATGAAGCACGTTCCTGCCGAACCTTCCTGATTGAGCCTCATTGAACCTGGCGCGGAACGGAAGCGACCGCGGCGCGCAGCGGCGGTACCATGAATGTCGTTGGGGAAAGTCGATGGGAGGACCGGGGCGTGCCAGCGAAGACGGCAAGACTCATTTGCATCCTCGGCGCATGGGCCACCCTTATGGGAGCAACAGCTATGGGACAGCAGGCGAGGCACTGGGCGATCGTGGTGCATGGCGGCGCAGGCGACATTAACCGCGCGGCGCTCGGCCCGGAACGTGATAAGGCCTATCGCGAGGCGTTGGGTGAAGCAGTAAAAGCCGGCGCCGCGGTGCTTGATCGCGGAGGTTCTTCGCTCGATGCGGTCGAGGCCGCGGCTCGCGTGATGGAAGACGATCCGCACTTTAACGCGGCCCGAGGAGCTGTGTTTACCGCAGCCGGCAAGACGGAACTTGACGCAGCGATCATGGATGGCTCGACTCTGCGCGCGGGGGCAGTGGCCGACGTGACCCACACGCGGTATCCAATCACCCTGGCGCGAGCGGTGATGGAAAAGACGCCGTACGTTCTTCTCGTGGGCCAGGGCGCGGACTCATTTTCACTCGAGGCCGGGATGGAGCAGGAAGATGCCGCCTACTTCTTCACAGAGAGCCGCTGGCAGTCGCTGGTGAAGCAACTCCAAAAGGAGGGCAAGCCGATTCCGTCGCGTCCGGCAGGCGCGCCCACTGCGGAGCAGGCTGCGCCGTTGGCGCAATGGCAGGAGCCTGCCGACTTGCGCCGCTTTGGGACGGTGGGCGTAGTAGCCCTTGACCGCCAGGGCAATGTTGCAGTGGCCACATCGACGGGAGGGCTGCAGGGCAAGATGCCGGGGCGCGTTGGCGATTCGCCGCTGATCGGCGCCGGAACCTACGCATCGAATCAGTCCTGTGCCGTCTCGGGCACCGGCGTGGGCGAGTTTTTCATTCGCTACACGGTCGCACGCTCCATCTGCGCGCTGGTTGAATTGAAGGGTCTCACGCTGCAACAGGCCGCAGATGAAGTCATCCACAAGCAGCTCGCGCCGATTCACGGCGACGGCGGTGTGATCGCCGTTGCACCCGACGGCCAGCTTGCCTGGAGCTTCAATACGGCGGGCATGTTCCGAGGGAGGCAAGTGGAAGGCGGACAGATTGAAGTGCACATTTACAGCGATGAGCCGTAAAGACCGGGACCGAGGGAACAAGGGAACGAGTGGGAGCATGGAATGAGTTCTTCGGTTAGCGCAAAATAAGTGCGATTCGATCAGGACAGCATGTGGGTTGATTTGAGTGACGGGCGAACCGTCGGTGTCCCGCTCGCCTGCGTTCCCCGCTTGTTGCATGGCGCTACAGAGCAGCGCGAACAAGTCCGAATCACCAGCCATGGTCTGCATTGGGAAACGCTGGACGGAGATATCTCGATTGCGGGCCTTGTCGCTGGGTTCGCCGATCAAAGCTAAGACGACAAGACATTGGCGGCATAAAAGCTGACGGACTGCGCCTTCACTTCTCGAATAGACTGTCCCCATGGCGCTTGAATTCACAACTTCGTATATTGAAGACGCGCTCGCGGTCTTCCGCTACTACAAGCGGCTGGCTGAGCGCGCCATGGAGCAGGTGACGGACGAGCAACTTTTTGCGGCGATTGATAAGGAAGCCAATTCGATCGCCGTCATTGTGAAACACATGGCGGGGAACATGCGTTCCCGCTGGACCGACTTTCTGACAACGGACGGCGAGAAGCCCGACCGCGACCGCGACTCGGAGTTCGTTGAGCCGCCGTCGACACGCGAAAGCCTGATGGCCGTGTGGGAAGACGGCTGGAGCCGCGTCTTCAACGCAATCGAGCCGCTTACCGACGCCGACCTTGGCCGCACCGTAACGATTCGCGGCGAGGCGCACTCCGTGATGCAGGCCATCAACCGGCAGTTGGCGCACTATCCGCATCACGTGGGGCAAATTGTGTTACTGGCGAAGCATTTTGCCTGCGATCATTGGCAGTCGCTCAGCGTGCCGCGCAACAAGTCGGCCGAGTTCAATCGGAAAGTTGCAGCCGGGGAAGCGAGCCAGCGCTGACAGATCGTGCCGCTGCTCACGCGGATTGGCCCGCGCAGCCCTGTAAAATGTTGCGCATGGAAACAATCCAGTACAACCTGCCGCAGAGCCGCATTCCGACCGCCTGGTACAACATCCTTCCCGATCTGCCCAAGCCGTTAGCGCCGCCGTTGCACCCCGGAACCTTGCAGCCCATCGGTCCCGACGATCTGGCGCCGCTTTTTCCCATGGCTTTGATCATGCAAGAAGTGAGCACCGAACGGGAGATCGAGATTCCCGAAGAGGTGCGGCAGATTTACGCGCAGTGGAGGCCGTCGCCGCTGATGAGGGCACGGCGCCTCGAAAAGGCGCTGGATACGCCCGCGCGCATTTATTACAAATACGAAGGCGTGAGCCCGGCGGGCTCGCACAAGCTGAATACCGCAGTCCCGCAGGCGTATTACAACAAGCGCGAAGGGGTTCAGAACCTTTCTACGGAGACCGGAGCCGGACAGTGGGGCTCCGCGCTGTCAATGGCCTGTGCCTTTCTTGGCTTGCACTGCAAGGTCTTCATGGTGCGCGTGAGCTATGACCAGAAGCCCTACCGCCGCGCACTAATTGAAGCCTTCGGCGCTTCGGTCATCGCCAGCCCAAGCACTGAGACGGAATCTGGGCGCGCCATTCTTGCCAGGCATCCAGATTCGAACGGCTCGCTCGGCATTGCCATCTCCGAGGCAGTGGAAGTTGCCGCGAAAGACCCGCAGACCAAATACGCGCTGGGCAGCGTGTTGAATCATGTGCTGCTGCACCAGACGGTGATCGGCCAGGAAGCCATCGAACAGATGGCGATGGCCGGCGACGAGCCCGACGTGATCATCGGTTGCACGGGCGGAGGGTCGAATTTTGCAGGACTCGTGATGCCCTTCCTGGGACGCAAGCTGAAAGGCAAGTGCAATGCGCGGATCGTGGCCGTTGAGCCTGCCGCCTGCCCCAGCCTCACCAAGGGAAGGTTCGCGTACGATTTCGGCGACACCGGTCATCTAACGCCGCTCGTCAAGATGCACACGCTGGGCAGCACGTTCATGCCTCCGGGGATTCACGCGGGCGGACTCCGCTATCACGGCATGGCTCCGCTGGTTTCGCACGTGATCGATCTGGGCCTGGCCGAGGCCACCACGGTACAGCAGCTCGACGCTTTTGCCGCAGGCATCCGGTTTGCGAGGGCGGAGGGTATTGTGCCCGCGCCGGAGGCCAATCACGCGATTGCGGAGGCCATTCGCCAGGCTCTGGAAGCCAAGGCAGAAGGCAAGCCGCGCACCATTCTCTTCAACTTGAGCGGGCACGGTCATTTCGATATGCAGTCCTATATCGACTACCAGGCAGGTAAACTAGAGAATTACGAGTATCCGGAGGAAGAGATCGCCATGGCGCTGGCGGGACTACCAGCGGTTTCGTAAGTGCGGGAGTTTGGTTTATTGCATAGCCAAAGGCACCGCATGGACTTAGAACTATCCGTTGGGCCCGTCTAAGCGTCCAAGTGCGTTGAAGATGGCGCAGGCTGGCAATCGAAGAAAGCAATTAACCCAGGAGGCTGTGATTCGGATGAAGATTTGGATGCAAGGCGCGTTCGCAGTGGCCGTAGCGATTTTTTTGGGTGGCGCAATGGCCCAGGCGCAGACCGATGTGGCGTTGAGCGGATACCGGACCTTTGCCAGCAGCACGACCGGCTCCGGCACCAAGCAGACGCCAACCGACTCCGAAGGCGGGCTTTTCGAATTTCGCCATATCGCGAATCCACTGGTTGGCTTCGAATTTGAGGTCGCATTTAACCCGGCGAACCAGTCTTATATCGCCACCAATGCCACTCCTCCAACCTGCTATCCCACCGGTACCACCGGATCCACGTGCCCACAGCTCGAGGTCTCGGGCGGTGCTACGGAATTCGGAGGTACCTGGATCTTCTCGAAGAAGATCGGAAATGTGAGACCGTTTGCGTTGGGAGGCGCCGGCTTTATCGTTACTGTGCCCGGATCAAGCCCATACTCGGTGACCACGGTCATGAGGCCGGACTTCATCTATGGTGGCGGCGTGGATTGGAGCTTTATGCCGCATCTTGGTCTTCGCCTGCAAGTCCGCGGCAATATGTCCAAGGCGCCGGATTTGTCTAATCTCTTTAATTCGACGACCAAATATACCCAGGTCTACGAGCCCATGGGGGGCGTGTTTTATCGTTTTTAGAGCCGCTTGAGCTTGGAGTTAGTCAACGCACAACGAGTTCACGCGAGGCATCAGCGGAGCGGTTGGCGCTGTGTTACCGTTTCATTACGGTGTTCCCGCGCCGGAACTGCCTGCCGCGTCAAGCTTTTGGCGGGGCATTGGGTGCGAGTGATTGAAGTGCGCGGACACCTGGGACGGCGGACAGAAGCACAGGAATGCAGCAGCCGGAATCGACTTCAACGACGCTCACTGCAGGCCCGAGGCTCATTGCGAGTCCGGCTCGACTCTCCGGCGCGCCATTGGATTCCGATTCGGAACCCGGTTCATCCGTTGCAGAGCAACCGCCGCACCGGGTTCCCCGGTGGCTGGAGCGCGTCGAGTTGTTCTTGCGCGTTATGCTGCGCATGTACATAGGATTAGCCATCTGTTACGCGCCCTGGTCGCACAACTTCTGGGATCAGAATCCGATCTTCCTGCAATCCACGGCGCTGGCGGATTTCGTCAGGCTCGGGGCTGTGCGCGGCATCGTTTCCGGCCTTGGGTTATTGAATCTTTGGATTGCATTTCAAGACGCCATTCGACGTCGTGATGGTTGAGTGATGAAAAACAAGGAACAGGGAACAGGGAACAGGGAACAACAGCCCGAGAAAGCCGAGAGGCCGAAGAATTCTGACGGATTTCCTCAGGAGACAGCTACTCAGGGCGCAGCTTCGAAGATCGCGCCCCCCGCGGTCATTCCCGGCAACGGAGGACCACCTCTCCTGGAGCGCGCGCCCCTCGCGTACGAAAATCTGGGGTTCCTGAACAGCGCCGACGGACGACTGATCAGGATTGTGTCGGAGTTTTTGGAGCCGCTGGCGCGATTCCGCCGCGAACAGATTCAAGACACGGTGGTCTTTTTCGGCTCGGCGCGTTTTCGCGGGCGCGAGGAGGCCGATCATGCCCTTGAACTGCTCGATAACACAGGTTCCACGCAGCCCGCCCCTAGCGAAGAGCAGCCCGCCAAACCTGTTGAGATCGCGACGGGGACAGCGACCGACCTGCAGCGCAAGCGCGCAGTGGCCGCGGTGGAGATGGCTCGCTACTACGAGGATGCACGCCGGCTGGCGCAACTGCTGACACAATGGGCCAAGACCATCCCTTCGCGAAAGCACCGCT
>CAYOVE010000062.1:0-15733 GCA_964407295.1 uncultured Occallatibacter sp. | reverse complement strand
TGGGCATGATCTCTTCCATCCTCGTCTATCAGATCGGCCAGTCGCGCGTCTGGTTCTCCATGTCCCGCGACGGCCTTTTGCCCAAGGTCTTCTCCAACGTTCATCCCCTCTTCCGCACGCCCGCCTTCTCCACGTGGGTCGCCGGCGTCGTCGTCGCCATTCCCTCCGGCCTCTTTGACATCGGCACTCTCGCCGACCTTTCCAACATCGGCACCCTCTTCGCCTTCGTCCTCGTCTCCATCGGCGTCATCGTCCTGCGTTACCGCGATCCTCACCGCCGCCGTGGATTCGTTGTTCCCTTCGGGCCCGTGATCCCCGGTCTCAGCGTCATCTTCTGCTTCCTGCTCATGGCCGGACTGCCCATCATCACCTGGTACCGCTTCCTCATCTGGCTGGTCATCGGCCTCTTCATCTATTTCTTCTATAGCCGTCACCGCTCCGAGTTCGCATCCAATAAAACGTGATCCTGAGCGATGCCGCTCCAGCAGCCGAGTCGAAGGACCTGCATTAGAATCTTTCTCAGTCGGAAAGTCGTGTAGACTCCGCAGCCTCAGACCGCATCATCTCGCTAACTCGCTGACTGACTTGCTAACTCGCTGACTTGCTATGAAAACCTGGCACAAAGCCGCCCTCATCACCCTCGTCACCCTCGCCGTCGGCGGCATCTATCTCCTTTCCGTATTCGAGCAGCGCCGTAATCCCGGCGTCCTTCCTGAGACCGCACCCGGCCAAAACCTCACGCCCGACGATGTCGCCATCGTGCGCATGAAGTTCATGACCTCCTTCGACGATGCCCTCAAATTGCAAGGCACGAGCGTCTGGATGAAGAACGGCTATACCATGCCCTGGTTCCCCTACAAATCCGGTCATATCGACTTCACCAAAGACCAGGGAAAAATCCCATCGGCCCAGCAACTCGACATCAAGAAAGTCATCAAGGCCGTGCCGCCCGATCAGGTTGACGACGGAATATCCCACGGCACACGGCAAGCCTTTGCCATCTTCTCTCTGCCGCACAGTCCCGATCTCTACGCCACCGTTATCGGCGCCATCGACGCCAGCCAGGAAGAATATTTCTGCGATGTGCTCTTTTATTACGACGATCCGCACAAAATCTACGACAACTGGCCAAAAAACGTCTGGGCCGCCGTTGACGCGCATCAGGTCATCCCGGGAATGAACGAGCTGCAGACCCGCATGTCCATTGGTCAGGATCAGCATGTCGACAGTTCCAGCGAAGGCACCCGAACCGTCACCTACAATCAGGCCGGCAAAAAGTGGACCATCACTTTCGTCAACAACAAGGTCTCCAAAATCCAGGCTCCGTAGCTCAACCGGCTTTCCAAAACGCAATTCTCACCGCTCGCGCTATCATGTCTTCAATCTCCAGGAGACCCGCCTTGGCCCTTCATCGGAAGCTTTCTCTCACCGCAATTCTCGCCCTCGCAGCCATCCTCGCCGCGCCCGCACCAGCGCAGCAAACAGCGAGCGACCTGTTCGCTCAGGCCAAAGCTGAGGCAAAGGCGGAACACAAAAATGTTCTGGCTGTGTTTTCAGCTTCATGGTGCGGTCCATGCAAGCTCTATGAGCGCTTCCTCGATGACCCGCACATGAAGTCCATCACGGATGAAGTGTTCGTCGTTCAGCGCTTCGACGTCGGTGAGCGCCCCAACTCCGGGCACTCCGATACCCCCGGCGCTGTTGCCTTGCGCACGGCTCTCGGCGCATCGGGCGAGCCAGGTTTCCCCTTCATCGTCATGACCAGCGACGACGGCAACCCGATCGTCAACTCCTATCGCAACGGCGATGCAAACGCCAACGTCGGCTACCCTGCCTTGCCCGAAGAAATCGACTGGTACATCGAGATGCTCAAGCGCGCCGCTCCATCTCTATCGCCAGGCGACCTCGCCGCGACCCGCGCCTGGCTGCGCAAACATGCGCACGACTGAAACCGAAAGAATCAAGACCGCTCAGTCGCGAAATCGCTGACCCGCCAACTCGCCAACTCGCACATGTGCGCTTGAGCGCACGCCAGTTTGCCAAGTTACTTACCCGAAGTTGCCCCAATCTGCAAATTGACGTTGCCCTCATGAAGTTCGCCGCAATATGGCGAGCTTTAGGGTGGGAGACCACAGTGCTCCGCCGGGTGCCCCACCCTCGCGGCCGGGTGCCCCACCCTCGCGGCGCATTTGCTTTTGCCGCTAGGGTGGGATGCGCGAACCCTGCCGCGCGCAAGTGCCGTTAAACTTAACCTGTGACGGAAATCCAGTCCTTCATTCGCCGCCTGCCCAAGGCCGAGCTGCACCTGCATCTCGAAGGCACCATCTCGCCCGCCACTCTGGTCGAGCTCAGCGCCCGTCATGACGCCGTGCCCCTCACCCCCTATGAAGCCGAGGCCCTCTACCGTTTCACCGACTTCTCCGAATTCATTGAGTCCTTCAAGGCCGTCACGCGCCGCCTCCGCGACCCCGAGGACTACGAGATAGTCGCCTGGCACATGATGGAGCAACTCGCCGCGCAGGGCGTTGTCCACGCCGAAATCTTCATCTCCGTCGGCGTCATCTATATGTGGCGCAACTTTGATCCAAGATGCTTCGAGCCCATCTTCGCCGGCCTCGAGCGCTCTCGCGAGCGCGCCGCGCGCGAGCTTGGCCTTTCCCTCTATTGGATCTTCGATGCCGTACGCCACTTCACCGTCGAGGAAGCCGATCGTGTCTTCCGCAAAGCCGCTGAATTGCGCCAGTACTACCCCTCCATCGTTGGCATCGGTCTCGGCGGAGACGAGCGACGTTCCGGCTCTGAGCCGTTCCGCCATCTATATGCACGCGCTCAATCCGCCGGCCTGCGCCTCACGAACCACGCCGGCGAAACCACCGGTCCCGAGGCCATCTGGGAGGCGCTTGCCATCGGCTCCGAGCGCATTGGCCACGCACTGTCTGCGATTCACGACGAAGATCTTCTCCATGACCTGAAAGCGCGGAGCACAGCTCTCGAACTCAACCCTACTTCCAACGTCCGCACCGGCGTCTGTCCCTCCTTCGCCGCCCATCCCCTCCGCCGTTATTTTGATCGCGGCCTCCTGGTCACGCTCAACTCCGACGATCCCGCTTTCTTCGCCTCCGACCTCGCCAACGAGTTCCTCCTCGCCCATACCCAGCAGGGATTTACCCGTGACGAGCTCCGTCAATTAGCTGTTAATTCCTTCCGCGCCAGCTTCCTTCCCGAAGCGGAAAAAGCCTCATGGCTGGCCCAAATTAACACTTTCGCGTAAGGTACTTCCGTGTTTTCCGCACCGCTCCTCACCTCAGCCCAACCCCACCTGCGCTATCATGTGAGCGTGGGAGGCTTAAGTTCGATGTCCGCCGATCCTGAATCCGAATTGCTCGTCCCTGAATCCTCCGAACCGGAAAAATCCGGATCGACTGCCCTTCGCGTCATTACCTGGTTCTCTGTCGGTATCGCCGTTGCCGCCGTCGGCATCTACGTCGGCGCTGAGCTTCGCAACCGCTATCGCTTCAAGAAGCGCACTCCCTACGACTTTTACTCCAACGCCGGCTCGCAACAGGCCAGCGAATTTGGCGTCGGCGTTTAGCGCCGGAAGCCATCGCCCTTGCTCAACATGCCGCCCTCGGGCGGCATGTTTGCGTTTGCGATCTATTTGTCGCAGTGAAAGTTCCAGCCGCGGATATGGCCGAAGCTTCTTGCGCTGCGATCTGTTCAGGAGCATCGCGATTCTTTTGATTGAGGGTCTGGAGTTTCTTACGATCCCATCTGGATCTCAAGATTGCGAAGCTGTGCAATCTTTCTTGTCTGCGCCTCATCAGGATCCGGAGCGCGGTGCCTCACATAAACGCAGAGGTAGAAAATCCCCATGGCAAGCAAGACGAGCGGCACCGGCCGCGCCAGCGCGAGCGTAAGAACCTCGCCCAGCAATCCCGGCGTCGACGCCCGCAGGTGAGCACTCTGGTTGGCAAGGATCTGCACCGGGAAATCGCCGGTAAACACAGCTCCTGCGCCCGTGAAAAGCAGCGCGAGCCACGATGTTGGTCCGCCCTTGGCCCAGAGCATCGCGAAGGCGGGAAATGCCAGCAGCAATAGGCTCGTATCGTGCAGTCGATGGTAAAGCGGGAGCATCGAAAGAGCCGCAATCGACGCCAGCGCCAGCCACGCTCCCTCGTGCGAAAAACGCTTTCGCATCGTGGTGATCGCCCAAACAAGCAGCAGCGGTCCGCACACCAGGTAGGTCATCGGGTTATAAAACCGCGGATCATCCCTGAAGACGCTGAATACGGTCTGTAGGCTGATCATGATGGCGCCGTGGACCCGCGGATCGAGACCCACGGGGCCTGGATCGTCGGTGTTGCCGTGCACTGAAGCCGTCTGAAGATTGGCGCGCAACTCCGCCATCCAATGCGGCGCAACGTGCCAGACCCATAATGCTGCCGGCAGGATAATGATGGCCGTCAATGCCAGAGTTTGCCATGCACGCTTGCGATAAACGCCTCCGGCCAATAAAAAATAGAGCCAGACCAGGCCCGCAACATGCGGCTTGCACACCACGCTGAGCGCCAGGCAAAAAACGCCCAATGGCGCAAAACGACCTTTAAGAAAACACCAAACTGCAATCACGCACAGGCTCACCGCAATCCCGGACGGATTGCCAATCTCCAGCAGCATCTCGCTTCCAATCAGAAACAGGCCAATCAGGACGCCCGAAGCGATCGGCGCATCCCTTGCCCCGATGCTCCACATCAGATAAGCCGCCACGATGAAGCTTGTCGCGATCGCCAACATCCAAAGCACGTGCCCCGGGCCCCACGGCAACAACGCGAATGGGATAACGAGCACAAGCATAGTCGGCAGGTTCACGCAGATCATCACCACATGGTGCAGCGGCTCCGCGGCGGAGGCGTACACCTTTGCGTCGCTCTGAAATGTCTGTACCAGGTCGCTCGTTTTGTATGGATCGGCGTGCCGCAGCAAACACCGCGAGCCGTAATAAACACTTCCGAAATCCGCCATCGAGTCTGGGGAGACGCGTTCGAGGGCAAAGCCCTGGATCACAAGTAGCAAGCCGCCGAGAACGAACCAAATGAGACCATCGAAGCGTGCCCTCTTTGCAACTTCCGCACGGGCATCGGTTGCCACGGTCATCGTCATCGCGCTTCGGGTTTCAAGCGAGCAATTGTGTTCTCAGGCTTGCTGCCTCGAATAGTTGACCATGGCCTTGAACAGCGACTGCCGACGAAAAAGCGCTTCGCCCAGAAAATGAACAGATCTCGCAGCGACTCGATAATCACTCTCGGATTTCCAGAAGTCGCTTCCCCGGCAATGCGAGGATGATAGTCGATCTCGACTTCCTTGATTCGGAATCCCAATTCATGGGCGCGAATAATGATCTCTGGGGCGATAAATACGGTGCTGCGCGACGTTGGCCGCGCTGCTTCCAGCACCTCTTTCTTATAGAGCTGCGTGTAGTTGTAATCCCGGAGTTTGGGCTCAAAAAGCAGGCGAAGCAGCCCCCGGTTCACCTTCGATGTCAACTTGCGATACGGTGTATAACCTGCATGCGTCTTCCTTGCGGCAATCACCACATCCGCTTCATCCAGAATCGGCAGCAAGATGTCAAGATCGCGCAGATCGAGCGGGTAGTCCATCGCATTCTGGATCACCAGTTCGCCTTTCGCGCACTGAAATCCGCGGTAGAGAGTCTCCCCGAGCCCCATATTCCGTTCGTTATGCGATACCGTGATCTCGGGATGGGCCGCGGCAAGTTCTTCCGCAATCGAGCCTGTATCGTCCCGGCTGCCGTCGTTGATGATGAGAAGTTCAAAGTTTTCGAAGCGCGGACGCATCGCCTCCAGCGATCGTTCGATTGCCCGCCGGATATTCGCCGCCTCGTTGTAAGCGGGAAAAATGACAGTGATGCTTCTCCGCTCCCTTGCCGGGCGGCTTTGGCGTGAACAATAAATCGCGGACTCGTCCACTTCAATCGTCATTTGCTCGCGACCTCTCTAACTTCACCGAGGGTGTTTGATCTCCGAGTAGTATTCCTTGCTGACTTTTCTTCCCGAGGCGCCGAAACGTGCAACGCGGATCAATCCAATCTTGTGCGCGAAAAAGCTCAGCGTCGTCGCCACAACGCCGAACCCATACTCCACGCTGCGCTTGAAGTTGATTGAGGATGCCTCCTCAAAGTACTTCGTCGGGCACGAAATCTCGCCGATGCGAAAGCCAAACATCACCGCCTGCGCAATCATTTGATTGTCAAACACGAAATCGTCGGAGTTTTCCAGCAACGGCAGCGTTTCCAGCAGTTCCCGTGAGAAAGCCCTGAACCCGGTGTGATACTCCGAAAGCTTCACGCCCAAAAACACATTTTGAAAAGCCGTCAGCAGCCGGTTGGCAACGTATTTGTAAAACGGCATCCCGCCCTTCAGCGCCCCGGCGCCCAGAATCCGCGACCCCAGCACCATGTCGTACACGCCGCTCGCGACCATTCCCGCCATCGCCGGAACCAGCGTCGGCGTGTACTGGTAATCGGGATGCAGCATCACCACAATGTCCGCTCCCGCCGCCAACGCCTCGCGATAGCAGGTCTGCTGGTTGCGTCCGTAGCCGTAGTTCGCATCGTGCACAAATGTCTCCACGCCCAGCTCGCGCGAAAGCTCCGCCGTCTTGTCCTTGCTCGAGTCGTCCACCAGAATCTTGATGTCCACTACGTCGGAAAGCTCGCGCACGGTCTGCTCCAGCGTCCGTTCGGCGTTGTACGCCGGCATCACCACCGCGATCCGCTTTCCGTTGATCAAGGTTTCAACTCCCCGAATGTCCTGCCCAACCGGTCTGCTCGCTCATCCGGCATCAGTGGGTGCCAACACCGCTGGCTCCGCTAACTCCGCTTTCCTCGTACGGCTCAATCCGCGCCGGAATTGCATCCGGCTCTACCAGCCAAACTCGCCGATCCGGGTAGTAGTGGATCAACTCTAAATTATCGGCAGTGTCCATCTCCCTCGCCCATACGACTTTGGAACCATCGATGTCAGCCCCGTTGTAGACCCATTCGTCCTGCGGATTGTGCCCTGGGCCGTACCGGACGATAGCCAGTTGCCCCCCCGGTAACCCCTCTAATCGAGACTCTATCTGCGCCCGCTCCTGTCCAAAGTGCTGGGGCCCAAACCACACGAAGTGCCAGTTCCCGGGGTCCCACTCCGGCGGCCCCAGGTGCAAAGGCTCCGCAACCACCCGAACCACGGCCATGGCCAGGCAAGCAACCACTGTGAATCGCACCAGGGCAAGACCCACCGCGCTTCGTCCGGACTTCCATACCCTCAGGTGTCGCATCATTTGCAACCCGATTGCATAAAAGGCTGCGGTAAACGGGGCCAAATAGTACGGAATGACATAGATCTCGATGACCACCCCTACCGCCAATACCAGTACACACACCACGAGGAATCGAATGCGCCGATCCAGAAAGACTCGCCGCATCATGAAAAGCGGCGGCAGAAGACAGAGCCCCGCGTAAAAAAGTAGGTTGAATGCCGCCTTTGCAGCGGTCACAGGCAAGAAGCCCTTCAGCGAATGCACCCGAAGGTACAACGGAAACTCAATTCCCTCGTAGAAGTCACGCATGGCTGCGTGCCGGTAGACGGGCGCCGGATGCGGCCGCTGCCAAACGTAATACGGAGTAATCGCGTACTCTGCGCGATCGACCGTGTAGGGCAGAGTCAGCGGGCTACCAAAGGCTCGGTAATCGTAGTAGCCCAACCAGGCTAGAGTCGCTCCGACCACGAGCATCGGAACCACTGCGCGGCGTGTCAGGACACCCAGCGGCGGCCTGTTCTTCCCTTTGAAGACCCAGAGCCCTAAAGCAACCGCCACCGGCAGACAAAGCAGAACTCCCTCGTACGGCCGTGTCAAAGTCAGAATCGCGATTCCGATGCTCATCCATAATCCGTATCGAAACCGTCCCGTCTTCATCAGCCGCGGCAGACTGCCCAGCACCAGTGCTCCCCCGAACGCGCTCGGCAGGGCCGCTGTATGATGCGTGTTGATCCATAAACTAAATAGCCCTAGCCGTAATACCGCAAGCACCCCTCCCAGCAGCGCCCATCTCCGCGGCAGCCATCCTTGCAGCATCCACACCAGCCCCGCGCACATCAGTCCATCCATTGCCAGCTCGGCCAGCCATGGCTGACCAAACAGGACTTGACCGGCCGCAAACATCAGCCCTTGTCCGGGGAAGTACATTGATTGATACGTCGGCTGCATGGTGATGTGGATGCTCTCGAAATGAGTCCACATCGCGGGCGTCGGATTCGTCAGGCGTCCATGCGCGAAAGTATCGCTGGCCAGCAGAAAGCTGAAATCGTCGGGCACAAACGGCAATGGAATGGGAAACAGGGGAAGCAAAGCTAGGCGCAGCACGATCACGCTTGCGCCTACTCCGGCTGCTACCCAACTCTTGTGCTGCGCAATCCGCGCTAGGCTTCGCTCGATTCTTTCAAAGAATCTCGTGCCAAGCTCCGGCCAAACGAAGGCGAACGCCACCGCGATCGAAGTTGCGACGAATTCACTTCCCAAAAGGAAATGATTCGGCCTTACCTCGGAAGGAAGCACCATGGCGGACTGAATCCTCTCAGGAGCATCGAAGTGCCGAAATGCACCATTGCTGGCAAAAACGACTGCGACGGCTCGCCCTTTACGGCGTAAATGATTCGTTCTTCTTTCTCAAATTCACCCTGCGCCTCCGGCCCCTACGGTTCCGCTCATCGATTCGCTTAAGTCGGCCGACCCTCGACTTTCCACGTGCGCTCCGTCCGCCTTCAGGGTTGTCCACAAATAAAAAACGCCCATCGCCAGCAACGCAAGCGACTCTGGCCTGATCAGTACCGCACTGAGCAACTGTCCCCCGAAGCCGGCGCGGCTCACGTGCAGGGTGTCGGCGATCGTTTTGAAAACCGCCAGCGGAATATCTCCAGCAAACAGGACTGCTGCCGTAGTGATCCAAAACGCAGCCTTGCCCACCCCGCCTCGCCTGGCCCACAACATGCAACACGGAGGAATCGCCAGCATCACCAGCTTGGCGTCCCACGGCCGGTGGTATGTGATCAACAATGTGAACGCTGTGGCGGCTGCCAGCGAAAGCCATGCCTTGGAGACTGATACCCGCGTCCGCAGCGTCCAAATCGACCACACCAGCAAGAGTGTCCCGCAGATCAAATAGGTGACGAGGTTATAAAAGAGCGGGTCATCGCGGAAAATACTGATCACCGCCTGCAAATCGACAACCGTGTACACGGAATGGCCCGAGAAGGAGTTTGGCCCTGGCTCATTCATGCCGCCTGGCGCCGAAATTGTCGCCAGATTGGCGCTCCAATCGTGCATCCAGTGCGGAGCCACATGCCACACCCACACCACCGCAGCCAGGCCGATAACCGCCGTGATCGCCAGGCTCTGCAGCGCCCGCTTGCGATACGCTCCGCCGGCCAGGATGAAATAGAGCCACACCAGCCCCGCGTCATGAGGCTTGATCGCCAGGCTCAGCCCAAGGCAAATAACTCCAATCTTTACAAACTTGTTCTCAAGAAAGCACCACACCGCGATTCCGCAAAGCCCCACCACGATCCCTGCGGTATTGCCCGCGCCAAAAACCGATGCGCAGTTGATCGCAAGAACGCAGGCCAGGAAGGTCGAAACCGGCGCTGAATAGCCTGCGCCTGCCCTCCACATCAGCACGATGGCCAAAACAAAAGCGCAGCCCGTCACCAGCATCCACAAAACGTGCGCCGGCCCCCATGAGAGCAGCGCGAACGGCGCCACGATAACAAACGCCGTGGGCACATTCACATAGAGTGTGATCGCTTGCAGATTAAACGGAGTGGCCGGCGGGCGTTGGCCGTCCTCTGAAAGATACTCGCGTCCGAGGTCGCTTACGTTGTATGGATTATGCTCGTGAATCAGGCAGCGGGTTCCCGCGTATACGGCCCGGAAATCGATCCAGGCGTTCCCTCCGTGCCCAATCGAGATGCCCCATAGAATCGATATGGCGGCGCACAGCAGCACCCAGATCAGACCATTGCGGTGCCATTTCTCCATGCTCGGCCTCTCGCCTCATTTTAAAGGCCTCTCGCATCACTCTCACCGCACTGAAAAACACGGGAGAGCCAAGCTCGGCAATGGAGGATGTCTGCCGGCCCGTCTCTCCCGTTAGACTTGCTTGATCTTCGGTGCGCCTGTCGCTGCCTGCCTGCCGCGAGGCCCATCTCCGCCCCGGCGTTCTTCCTTCTCTACGCGAGCGACGAGCTGATGTTGCTGAAGGCCGCGTTCACGCCCATGGCCACTTTGCTGATGCTGGAAATGCACACCAGCGCAATGAGCGAAACCAGGAGTCCATACTCCACCAGGTCCTGGCCCTCCACACTGTCTTCGAGCGCCTGCAGCTTTATCCATACCTTCAACAATGCTGCGATCATATTCGGATCCTCTACGTCGGTGATCTCCGGTTCAACCGGCCTGCGGTATCCCTGCTCTTGTGGGCTCCTGCCCTCAACATTCAATTGTGGAGAGATTGATTGAAACTCTTAGGACAAACCAGCACTTGCTTGTTGCTTTCTAAACTGCTTTTTAAACCTGTTGGGAGGATTACGCTCCGGCTCACCGCCGGACGCGTAACCCTCCCACGAACTTGTTGAACCCTTTGAGTCGATCAGACTCTCGCTAACTATGCCAGCGAGGTGCTGATGTTGCTGAAGACCGTATTCACGGCCGTGGCTACGTTGCCGACGCCCGAGATGCAAACCAGTGCAATCAGGGCAACCAACAGCGCATATTCAACCAAGTCCTGGCCTTCTTCGCCGTTCTTCAGGCCTTGGAATTTCACGTACAGATTCAGAAGTGAGTGCCGCATTTTTTGTTCTCCTCATGTGACCTGCCGGACCGCGCCGGGGAAGCTGGGCCGCCACAATCGTACGTGGCATTACGGACAAGGATGCGTGCTTGGTTGTTCGTTTTCGCCCGGATGCATTGCTCTTTTTACGAGCGGTTGTCCTTTGCGCGAAAAGGCGCGTTCGGCGCCCTGCCGGTTACGCGCCTTCCCGCAAAAGGGGCTGAGGTTCTGGATAAGTCGAGCTTCGACGACTACGCCAACGAGGTGCTGATGTTGCTGAACACAGTGTTGACAGCCGTAGCGACCTTGCTGACACCGCCGATGCAAACCAGTGCAATCAGCGCGACCAGCAGCGCGTACTCGACCAGATCCTGACCTTCCTCACGGGCCATCAGGGTCTGCAATTTCACATAGAGTGACAGAAATAGGTTGTTCATATGTTTTTCTCTCCGAGAGCTAGATTTTCCCAGCCTCAGCCGGGCGCACTCCTTAGTGCATCTGGCGTGCCATTCTCGAACATATCGGCCATCGTTTTAGATTCAATGCCTTACGGCAGATTCCCCAAACGGTGACCGCGGAGACTGTCTACCTGCGTTTACAACGGCCTGTCCATCGGACCTCTGTGTTTACATTTTGGATCCCCATTTTACTCACCTCCCGCTTCGACCCTCCTTCCTTTCGCCCTCCCTTCCACTCTCATTGCCCACACCTTCCCAATCCTCGACTGCCTCAAATAAACCCGCCCTTATCCGCAACCTCTGACGCTGCCGTAGAATTGCCTCCATGACCACGAGGCTGGATCTCCCTTCTGGGCAGCAGCGCAGCGACTTCGCTGAAGTTGCCATCGCCATCGTCGCCGGCCTCGCGCTTACTGTCACCCTCCTCCTGATCTTCACCATACCCATTGCAGGCAAATTGGCGGCCAATCGCGACTTTGTCGCCTACTGGGCCACCGGACGCCTGCTCGTTCAACACGGCAACCCCTATGACTTCGACGCCGTCTCCGCCCTTGAGCAGTCTGCCGGCCTTGACGCGCCGCCTCCGGGGCATACCATGCGCAACCCTCCTTGGGCGCTTCCCATCGCCTACCCCCTCGGCTTTCTCGGTATCCGCGTCGCTGCCATTCTCTGGACCCTGCTTCTTCTCGCCTGCCTGCTCATCTCCGTCCACATGCTCCACCAGCTGCACGGATCGCCGCCCAATCGAATTCACTGGCTCGGATTTGCCTTCACCCCCGCCATCATTTGCGTCATCATGGGCCAGACCTCACTCTTCGCACTCCTCGGACTGGTCCTGTTTCTCCGCTTTCATCGCTCCCATCCCTTCAGCGCTGGCGCTGCGCTCTGGCTCTGCGCCCTCAAGCCGCATCTCTTTTTGCCCTTTGCCGCCGTGCTCGCCGTCTGGATCGTCTTCTCGCGCAGCTACAAGCTCCTCGCCGGAGCCGCTGCCGCCCTCGCCCTTTCCACCGCGGTTGCTTACCTCGTCGACCCGACCGCTTGGCCCGATTACTCCCGCATGATGCTCGCCCCCGCCCCCGTGAACCAATTCAGCCCTTGCCTCGCTTACGCCATGCGCCACTGGTTCCTTCCTCAAGCCACCTGGCTCCAGTACCTTCCCGTCGCCCTCGCCTGCGTCTGGGCTCTCATCTATTTCTGGCCTCGTCGCGCTCGTTGGGACTGGCTCTCCGGCTCCAGCCCCGTCATCCTCGTCTCCCTTCTCGCCGCGCCCTACCTGTGGTTCTACGACCAGTGCCTGGCCATTCCCGCGCTCCTCAGTGGCGCTTACGCCACCCGCTCGCGCAAAGTCCTCGCTGCCCTCGCTCTCCTCATCCTCGCCACCGACATCGAAATCTGCTTCGTAAAGATCTCCTCGGACCTCTACCTCTGGACCGTCCCCGCATGGCTCATCTGGTACTTCATCGCCGTCGCTCAATCCACCACAAAAAAGGGTGCCCCATCCTAAAATCTCGGCGCGCTGCGGCGAGTCTTAGTGTGGGATAGCACCGCTGCCAATTCCGCACGAAAGAGCGAATGGCGGGTGCCTCCAATCTCGATTTTGAGATCAGGGAACCGACTCTAACGCCCACCGCCCACCGTTCACCGTCTTGGTTCGCACTCACCTCTAACTCCGCCGCTTCCCCCGCGAGCCTCGCCCACGCCGCACCTATAATTGCCATGACTCGCTCCAGAAAGGTGCCTCATCCTTGGCCAGCCAGCGCGACTTCACGGCTCTCTTCATCGCCATCGCATGCGCGCTCTCAGTCGTCTTCACTACCCTTTTTCTCTCCATCATGTCCTTCAATCCCGCCATCGTTGCCCGCCGCGACTTCATCGTCTACTGGGCCACCGGCCACCAGCTCGTCCAGCACGGCAATCCCTATGACCCCGATGCCATCAACCGCATCGAGCGCGCCGCCGGCTTCCGCGGCCCCGGCTCCTTCTACATGCGCAACACGCCCTGGGCCCTTCCGCTCGCCTACCCCCTCGGCTACTTTTCGCCGGTAATCTCCGCGCTCCCCTGGTCGCTTCTCATGCTCGCTCTCCTCATTGCTTCGGTGCGCATTCTGTGGACCCTCTTCGGCCACTCCGGCAACCATCTCGCCTGGCTAGGCTACTGTTTTCCTCCCGCGCTTTTCTGCGTGATCCTCGGCCAGACCTCCATCCTCGTGCTCACCGGCCTCGCGCTCTTTCTCCGTCTCCACAAATCGCACCCCTTCGCTGCCGGAGCCGCGCTTTGGCTCTGCACTCTCAAGCCGCACCTTTTTCTTCCCTTCGCTCTCGTCCTTCTCGTCTGGATCGTCGTCTCCCGCGGCTACCGCATCCTCGCTGGGTCTCTCGCCGCATTCGCCGTCGGCGCCGCCATCACATCGCTCATCGACCCCGCGGCCTGGAGCCAGTACGCCTATTACATGCGCACCTCGGTCATCACGCGCGAGTTCACTCCCTGCATCGGCGACCTCCTGCGCGACCGCATCAACCCCTCCGCCGAGTGGATCGCTTTCATCCCCGCCACCCTTGGCTGCATCTGGGCCCTCGCGTACTTCTGGCCGCGCCGCCACGCATGGGATTGGCTCGAGCACGGCAGCCCTCTCATGCTCGTCTCCCTTCTCGTCGCCCCATTCGGCTGGATCTTCGATCAGTCCCTCGCTCTTCCCGCCATCCTCTACGCCGTCTCGCGCAATCCCTCGCAGACCATGCTCTCCCTTCTCGCCCTCATCTATGTCCTCATAGAAATTCAGCTCGTCTCGCCCTACGGCCTCCACTCCGCTCTCTATATCTGGGTCGCGCCGGCCTGGCTCATCTGGTATCTCTTTGCGCGCGCCTCTGCCGATCGTGCCGTAGTCCCGGCCGCCGCGGCCTCATGAAGCATTCAGCCCGGAGACCAGCATGCGCCTCGTGAACATCCTCTTGAGTCCTCCGGTCATGGGCGTCATCGCCCTCTTCCTCTCCGCCATCTGGATGCTTCGCGACACCAAAGACAAAACCCGCCCCCTGCTTGTCTTTGCTCTGGTCCTGAATCTCTTCTACGGTTTTCTTCTAACCACCTTAATGAGCGGAGAGGGCAGCCTCTTCCCCTGGAAGTTCGACCATATTCTCTTCTGTGTCGACCAGTCGCTCGGCATTCAGGCCGCCGCCATCGCGCGTCCCTTGCAGGGCTTCATGCGCGTTCCCCTCTGGATCGTCTACCAGTCGATGGTCCCCATGATGATCGTCTGGTTCCTCGTCACCAGCTATCGCAAGCTGCGCGCATCCGTCGTTCTTGCCTATGTCGCCGAGCTCGTCACCGGCCCGCTCCTCTACGCTCTCTTTCCTGCCTGCGGTCCCATCTACGCCTTTGGCAAGCAATGGCTATCTCCGCCCCCCGTCCAGCCTGTCGCCATCCGCCTCGCCGGACTGCCCAATGCATTTCCATCTCTCCACATAGGCACGGCGTTTTTGTTCCTCCTATTTGCTCCGGGAAAACTCTGGAAAGCCGTCGCCCTCGCCTTTCTCGCTCTCACTTGCCTCGCGACACTTTCAACCGGCGAGCACTACGTCATCGATCTCATCGCCGGTCTCGCCTTCGGCGCCTTCGCCGCCGCCGTCGGATCGAAGGACCTCAAGCAGGCCTCGCTCTTTCTCTCTGTGACTCTCGCCTGGTCGCTCGTCATGCGCTTCGCCTCCTTCATTCTGATCGCGCACCCCTTCGTCACGCGCTCTTTCGCGGCCCTCACCATCGCCCTCGCCATCTACGCACTTTTCGAGCAATGGCGCGCCCAATCCTCATCCGCGCCTGAGCCCGCGCCTGCCTCCTGAAAACCACCGATGCCCTTTGCTTACTGAACTGTCATCCCGAGCAGCGCGAGGGATCTGCGGTTGCCTTTCTTGTCCCTTCACCCACCAAAAAAATGGGTGCCCCACCCTCGGCGCGTTTTTGTTTTTGCGCCTAGGGTGGGATGGCGCGAACCTCAATCCGTCTCATTCAAACTCCGCACGAACATGGGTGCAGCACGAACCTCAATCCGTCTCATTCAAACTCCGCACGAACCTGGGTGCCCCATCCAAGCTTTGCTTGGGTGGGATAGCACGAACTTCGCCTTTGGGGCGAGTCGAAGAACCTGCATTTGCTTTTCGTCCCTTCACCCACCAAAAAAATGGGTGCCCCACCCTCGGCGCGTTTTTGTTTTGCGCCTAGGGTGGGATGGCGCGAACCTCAACTTGTCACATTCCACCCAGCTGCGTGCCCCATCCAAGCTTTGCTTGGGTGGGACAGCACGAACTTCGATTTTGGGGCGAGTCGAAGAACCTGCGTTTGCTTTTCTGCCCTTCACCCACGCAAAAAATGGGTGCCCCACCCTCGGCGCGT
>CAYOVE010000061.1:0-15933 GCA_964407295.1 uncultured Occallatibacter sp. | reverse complement strand
GCTGGACCCTCACATTGATGTCGGCGGTATGCTGCTGGCTGGCGTTGGGCAGCACGGTCATGTCGAACTCCGAGATTGAGACCGTGATTCCCGCTGCCTCGAATGCCGAGATTGTGTCTTCTTCCTGCTCCGCGGTCGGCCAATCCAGATGGTCATGGCCCTGGATACCAACACCTGTAATGTAGACGCCATCCGAGCGCAGCTTTTTGACGAGCGCAACCGCTGCGCTGCGCTTGGGCTCATTTTCAAGACTGTAGTCGTTGTAGACCAGCTCCGCTTGCGGGTCGGCCTCATGCGCGTATTGGAATGCCTTCTCAATAAAGTCGGGGCCAATGATCTTGTACCAGAGCGACTGGCGAAGCGTGCCGTCGTCGTTGAGCGCTTCGTTGACGACGTCCCAGCTATTGATTTTGCCCTTGTAGCGGCCGACAACCGTGTCAATGTGTTCCTTCATCCGCGCGAGCAAGGCATCGCGTGTGAGCAGGTTGCCTTTGTCGTCGTGAAAGACCCAGGCTGGAACCTGACTGTGCCAGACCAGATTGTGCCCCACGACGAACATGTGGTGCTTTTGGCCAAAGGCGACGTACTGATCAGCGAGATCGAAGGTATATTGGCCCGGCTGAGGATGAATCCTTTCCCACTTAAGAACATTCTCCGGCGAGATGGAGTTGAATTGCGATTCGATAAGGGCTTCGCCACGCAGATCCTGCCCGGTGATCTGCGCCTCGTTGATGGCCGCGCCGACAAAGAATTTTCCCTTGAAGGCCTGCTTCAATGAAGTGGGAGCATGCGCGGCCGTGGCAGTGCATGCGGCGACGAGAAATGGCAACGCGACATAACGCGCAATGATGCGCGGCTTGACTTGCATGGTTGCTCCTTGCCTGATTCTTGCCGAGCCGATCATAAACCTCTTCAGGGTTTACCGGCGGCAAAGCCCTTGCGCCGCTCTGTCAGCTCGTTGGCGATTTGCTGATTGACTTCGCGGGTGATGGGATAGAAAAACATACAAGCGCCCGCGGCGAAGAACGCCAAACCGGCATAAACGCTCGCGGTCAGCAAGATTCCGGACTGTGCTCGCGCGGTTTGCACCGGAGCCTCGGAGACGAAGCCGTAGAGCTCGAAGAGCCACGCAGCGACGGCGCCTCCAATGGCCAGGCCGGCCCAGAGCGCGAAGACCACTGCCGAGGTTACAGTGCCGCTGGCGCGACGGCCGGTCTTCCATTCGCCGTAATCGGCCACATCTCCCATCATCGACCAGATGATCGGTCCGGACATACCATAGGAGAATTGGCGCAGCACTTCTGTGGCGACAATCAGGACCGTTGCGTGCGGTGAAATCATCAGCAGCGCCGCCGCGAAGACACCGGTGAGAAACATGCTGGCGATAAACAACTGGCGTTTGCCCACACGCCTGGAAATTGCCGTTGAGCAGGTGACTCCGGCGATCAGCGCAGCGAGCCCGAAACCATTGAGCCAGGAGAAGAGGCTAAGGTTGCCGGCAACATAGCGCGAATAGGGCAACATCACGTTTCCGCGAATCACGATGGCGGCGAAGTAACACAACGTAGCCAGGAACAGCGCGATCCAGGGACCATTTCGAAAAAGATCGGAAAGATCCTGGCCAAGGTCGGACTTCTGCGCGGGATCAGGCTGGATGCGTTCTTTTGTGGTGAAAAATGCAACCACAAAGAAGACAACGCTGAGGATCGAGAGCAGGCCCATCGTAAGTTGATAGCCAAGCGCATCGTTGCCGTGGCCGAATACCCGAACCATCGGGATGGCGAGGGCGCCCACGATGAAGCCTGCGGAGTTGGCGGCGACCTGACGGTAGGTAGAGATGCTGTTGCGCTCGTCAGGATCCGAGGTCATAACCGCGTTGAGCGTCGCGTACGGGACGTTGTTGACCGTATAGATAACCCGGAGCAGGATGTACGTGGTCCAGGCGTAGATAACTTTCGCACCAGGGCTGATATTGGGCGTGGTGAAGGTGAGTACGCAGATGATTCCGAAAGGCAGAGAAGTCCACAGCAGCCAGGGGCGGAACTTGCCCATGCGCGTGCTTGTGCGGTCGGCAATCACGCCCATGACGGGATTGAGGCACGCCACACCGAGCCCGACAACGAGGAAAAGGTATTTGGCCTGTGACGGTGTAAGGCCGAAAGTGTGAGTGTAGAAATCCAACTGAAGAGCCAGCAAGGCCTGGAAGACAAAGTTTGCGGCCATGTCGCCGAGGGCGTAGCCGGTTTTCTCAGTGAAGGAGAGCTTCTCAATCATTGCAGCCTCGTCTTTCGCCGGAGATCCCGGCCGCGCTTGCACCGTGGCCCATGTTGCCGAATTGCCTTTCGCTTGTTCATCGGCGGCGTTCGAGCGGGACCTGGCGAATTGCGCAGAAAGCCTACTCGAACCAAACTGTCGCTGTCCAGAATGATGCGGCTGAAGGGCCCTTCCCGGACCGCAGTCCAGTCTAGCGGCTGAGAACACGACCGGCAACAGGAAAAGCGATTTTCTTAAGAACTAAGTAATGGGCGGAGACCGGGTGGCCGGGGATTCGATAGGGCAGGATGAGGCTCAAAATGGCGTGACGTTGCACTGATCCTGGTGCATCGCGCGGCTCAACTCCGGCCCTGCCGGCCGGATGCGGAATCCCCTGCCCTGGGAGGCATCGGGGGCTGCGGCGGCGGACTTCCGTTTGCTTGCTGGTCGCCCGGCGGGGACGGGACTTGTGGAAGAGCGCGGAATTACAAAGAAATGACTTTCCAGCCTTGCAATTGGCTGCTAACCTCTCCTACACATGGAGAGATCGCCGAAACAGGTGATCCATTTTCCTGGCTTCCCTTCCTCTGGGCTTTATATTTTGCGAGTTCCTTTCGATCGAGCACTCCGGCGCTTTTTTGTGCGGCGGGCATCGAATTCCGCGGCGGCGCCCATCATACGCATTGTTCCGGTACGGAGAAACGAAGAGCCGGGGAACAGGCCAGCAAGCGGGCTATTCTCCGGACACAGCCTTGCAAAAGATGTTCACTGCTTTTCCGCTTCGCATACAGGCGAATCCCTCAAGCGAGTTGACTAGCGATCTCGATGGCCAGGGGTGGGAAGGGGTAACCCGATGAAACTGCCGCATCGTCTCCCAACTGTAGTTGCAACCGCGCTTGCCGGACTTGGAGTCTGTTGCCTGGCACGGGCCGCCGGTCCGGTCTCCTCGGGAGCACCATCGGCCGGCGACGAATCGACGGTGGCTCAGCATACAGAGACCATCGCCATCCCGGGCCCGCTGCGTTCCTTCCTGCGCATGGCCGGCATCAGCCAGGGGAGCACACCGGCTGAAGTGCTTTCGTTGCTGGCTCGGAACGCATTCCTCTACGGCCACGAGCAGGAGAGGAAGACTGAATACCTTGTGCTGGAAGACCGGTATGTGGAGCAGGCGCGCGAATTGCAGACGCTCACTGCCGATGGCTCGATTTACATTACCGGTTGCGGCGACGTTGAGCCGCTGCTTCGGGTTCTGGGCTACCACTTCGAGGCCGGCTGCGGCCAGGGCGGCGCAACCTTGATTACCTGGGATGCGGAGCGGGCGTTCCTGACCATGGACTCGGGGTTTCCGCTGACCAAGCTGGAGCAGTCGCTGCAACATGCCACGCCTTTTTCGTTTCCTTACCCGTCGACACGCGTTCCGATTCTGTTTCACGAAAGCGACTGGCTGGCGCTGCTTCCGGCGAGAGATCGAACGGGAAAGACGCTGCTGGACTTGTTGCTGAACGATCAGGATGCGGATCGTCTTTACACCGCGCTGTCGAGACTCGATCCGGAGACCAGGGACGCCCTGTTTCAATCGCCCGGGCTCAAGCGACTTTTGTTCTATGCGCCCGCGCTCGATTTTTACGGGAGCCGGCTCTGCATTCGTTCGGGAGCTGTTGTGTTGCCCCGAGGAGAAGCAGCGAGGCCCGCGTGGGAGGCTCTGGTCGGAGTCAGCTCGCATTCCCCCGGCGAATTCGTTACCCGGTTGCTGGCCAAGGATCAGGGCTGGCTGGCTGCATATTTCGATGCGGTGGCGCGGGTGAGTCCCGAGCAACAGGCGCGGCTTACGCAGGGAAACCGCGTGAAGAGCCTTTATGAAGCCTATCGCTCGGGCGTGCCGGACGTGGATGCGGCAAGCAGCGTATTCACCCGGAATTCCAGACTCTTGCTGCTTTTCACGCGCCTGCAATGGGATGCCGACGGCGAGCCGGTGCTTTCCGGCAATCTGGCCGTTTGGCAGGACGTGTTCGCGCGAGCGCAAGGGCTTCACCACACGCGTAATTGGACCCGGAGTTTTCGCGGAGCAGAGGGCGCCGAGGGTTATCTTGAGACCCTTGTGGCCTATTCCGGCGCCTCAACTCCCGACGGGCCGACGCAGATTTATATGGTTCTGAGCGCAATCGATAGCGGGCGACCATCCGATCGGCGCCTGTCGGGCGATACGACGCGGCTGCTGGCCTCAAAATATGTCAACCTTGCCGACTGGTATCCAATCTTCGTCGAGTTTCCGGCGCTTGACGATACGTCCATTACGAATTTCATCGATGCGACCGTTCGAATGGATGGCATTCCAAATCCAACATTGCGGTCGAATACCCTCGGCGCCTTTCAGGCCGAAGTAGGGATTTGGCAGATCCTGGCGCGGCAACGGCAGATCCCCGAGAGTGCACTGAATTCTTCGTGGCAAAGCACGGTTCAGTCGTATGGGGCTGTCTCTTCGTCGACGGAGCTCTTCGACGCGGCGCGGAAATCGCTTCGGACGATCGTCCTGGCTGCCGGCGGCAAAGAGGACATGACGGAGGATGAGGTCGTCGATCTGCTGGCAGGGCCGGCGCAAACCAGCCCCGATGCAGCGCGGTTTCACGATGAGCTGGCGCGAAAGATGCGTGCCGTGCTTGACGATCAGAGACTCGCGTCCCTGGATACACTTTTCGGGCTCTACGACGGCCTGGGTGAGATGGCCAAGGGAGCGAATTTGGGCGACAGCCTGCTGCCGCTTGCAGAATCCCTGCGCGAGTTCGAGATGCCGCAGGCCATCTTTACCGAAGGCGAGCGCGTGACATGGTCGCCGGCAGTCTACGTGAGCCGCCACGCGGAGCTGCAGATACGCACCGACTTGTCCAAGGTGCTCAAGGCTCCGGGGACGCCGCCGCAGTTGGATGCCGCACGCGGAAAGCTGGCGCCCTTCCTGCGGGACACGCTGGTGGGACTGAACTACGCCTACTATGAGCCGCCGGGAGCGCAAGTTCTGCATAGCAACCCGCTGTTCGTGCGCTCGCACGACTTCTCGGCGACTTCGATTCAGGGCATCGATCAGATCTGGGCCGCGCCAACGTTGATTGGAGTTGGCGCGACAGCCGGCGGAGGAGCCTACCTGATCGGGTCGCTGGCCGACCTGCCTTACGTGCTGGCGATGACGGAGGAGGATTTCATCGCTCCGGAGAACGTGCAGGCGCTGATCTGGCGCGAAACCGTGCCCCAACTGCTGGTGAATGCGACGCTGCCGCGGTGGTGGGGCGTGAGCCGCGACGAGATGCACGCCGTGAATCTATATCAGCGCGCCGGAGAAGAGCTGCTGCGCGATTCAGTGGACCATCCGGAGCTGCGCGAGAAGGTGGTTGGCATCTTCAGCGACCGCATTGGCGTGGGCCAGACCGATGAGTTGTCGCTCGCGCTCGAACACCAGGAAAGCGCGGAGAGCCTCATCGCGAAGATGCTTCCCACCGACACGTTCTACCTGGAGTCGGAGTTCCGCAAGAAGTATCCGAACCCGATGGGGGCGTGGGGCCCGGCCAACAGCGAGCTCGACCAGCTTGCGCGCAAAAATCCCGCGGACACTTCGGCCGAGAAGATCGCGAGAGACTTCGGCGTGCCGCACCCGACGCTGGCAGAGACCAATGCCTGCAATCTGCTGGCTACGACTCCGTTCCCCGTTTCGGGGGGACCTGAAAGCCGCCTCTTCGCCGAGTCGTGGGAGTCGGGCAACCTGTACTGGGCTCGACTGGCGGACGAAAAAGGATATGACCCGGCAGCGCTCAACGTGCTGATTCCTGCGCTTACACGGCATATGGTGGCCAATATTTCGGCCACCAGCAACGACGATTGGCCAGCCCTGCAGCGCGCCATGGATCAAACCGGGGAAGAGTTCCTGAGCGGTAAGATCGCGATCCGCACCGAAGGCGTGACCGTTGCGAGCAGCGACAAAGCAAACGGGGGGAATTAGCGATGTTGAAGGGAAACAGGATCATCTTAGGGATCGGCTTGAGTTTCGTCGCGCTCCTTCTCGCCGCCGGCGAGCCAAGATTTGAGGCTCAGGATAAGGCGACGCACTTGCACGTCACCGTGAACCTGGTGCAGTTGAACGTTGCCGTGACCGACAGCAAGGGAAACTACATCAGCGGACTGAGCCCGGAGAACTTCGAGATAACCGAAGACAAGATTCCGCAGCGGATCGCAACGTTTGAGGAAGGCAACGGGCCCGCAATCCGGCCGAGCCAGAACCGCGAGTCTGCCGCCCCGAGCGAAGCCGGCGGCGCAGCTCCAGCAGCTCCCTATTCCACTCCGGACGGGGCGCCGGCCGCGGTGCCCGATCGCGTCACGGGAGCCGCAATGGCATCGACGTTCGGTGGAGCGAACGTCTTCATTCTCTTCGACACCAGCAACTACATGTACCGCGGATTTGTGTACGCACAGGACGCGATCTCCGATTTTGTGCGCTCCATGGACAGCGCGAGCCAGATCGCTTTCTATTCGTACAGCCGCAATCTTTCCCGGGCCACCACGCTCACCGCGGACCGTTTCCGCGTGGTGAACGGAGTGCGCAGCGCCGTGGCCGGCGACGACGCCGCACTCTATAACAGCCTGCTGATCACGGTGAAGGATGCCGCGACGCTCACCGGACGCAAGGCAATCGTGGTCTTCTCGAACGGGCCTGACGACTCCAGCACCGTTCCCCCGGAGGATGTTGCGGAGCTGGCGCAGGACACGGGCACAATCATCTACATTGTGAGCACGCGCCTGGCGCAGGACGATCCGGTTTCAACCGCGGCGTTCGAGCGCATGAGCCGCGCGACGGGCGGCAAAGCTTACTTTGCCGGAAACTGGCGTAAAGAGAAAGATGCCTTTTCTTCCATCCGGGAGGATTTGAGCCACTTGTATTCGGTCAGCTACTATCCGCAGATCAATCCGAACCACGGCTGGCGATCGATCAGCGTAAAGCTGGTTGGGCCGGGCACGGAAAAATACCACATCAGGACGCGCGATGGTTACAGGCTGCTGCCGACTACGCAGATCAACGCCGGCAACGACCTTGCGGTGGGCCCGGAGCCGCCGGGCGCTCCGCCTGATCCGAAGTAGCGGGCAGCAAGAGTCTTGCTTCGTTTTAAGAATTTGGCAGGATTTTGTGGATAAGTTGCTTGGAATCAGCGACTTGCGTCGTTGCGGACTTGCTCTAACCCATTGAAAACATTGGGGTTAGAATCTAAAATACCTCGATTCAATGATTTACGGGCGGATCGTTTTGATTGCCTTCGCTGTCGTGACAATCTGGCCCACGTGGCGCAGCGTGTGATCCGCCACGTGGATCATTGCCCCGCCGATGGACGTGGGCAACTGCTTGCGGCCGACGAATCGCGGCGTATTGAGGTCGGCCGTGGCGAGGACGCGAATGCGGTCGGCGGCGTCATTGAAGGCGACTTCGACTGCGGCGAGCAGTTCGGCTAGTGATTCCTGCTTCCCTTCTCCATCATGCTTCTCCCCGTCTTGTCCGACACCATCCAGTTCGGTCTTGAGCGCAGCCAGTTGCTCATGGGAAAGCTGGCCGCCTTCGGCGTAGGTGAGGATGCGATCAGTTGACCGCGCGATGTGGCGCAGGTGAAAGGCGATGGACGTGAGGCCGAGCGGCTGGGAGTGGACTTCGGCGTCGGAAAGGCCTGCGGTCCACTTCGTCAGGTCGTCGAGTGCAAGCTCGAGCGCATGCAGAACGGCGCGGCCCGCGGCGGGAACGTCGGCGTGCGTGCCGCGGAGCCAGGGCTCGATGTAGGGAGTGGGTGAGGGGGAAGTGCTCATAGCCGTAGTTTAAGGCCAGAATCAGACATTCCGTCGACCGCTCGCTTCTGTCATCCTGAGGAGGTCATCGCGGCGACCGACGAGGGATCTGCGGTTGCCTTTTGGATTCGCGAATGAGCCTGGATTTCGATCAATTCCACATCGGCGACAGACCGCCCCGAACCGGTCGATGAGCGCGTTGGGAGCGCATTGGCCTGAATGCACCATTCCAATGCAAGATCGATTGATCGCCGCTCGCGCGTGGCTCAAAATGGATACATGTTGCAATTCGATCCTGGTAGATATCCGCGTTTTCATTTCTTAGCGCTTGCCATCGTTTCTCTGCCATTGCTGCTCGGGTGCGTGGCACAGACTGCGCAGGCGGAAAGTGGTGACGCCGGCAAAGCCAACGTTCGATATCACGAACTTCAGGGAAACCTTGCACGGGGCTGGAATACCTGGGACGTGAACAGCATGACCACCTACGTTCTGTTGCCGGAAGGCCTGGCGATTCATGTGGGCTTCCAGAATAACGGAAATGATTTCGGCCACGAGTTTCTCAGTGCGACCTCGGTCGGCCAGGGAACGGCGTTCTCTGGACCCCACTCCTGGAACGGCAGCTATACGGAGCTGAAGGTGACATGGATGGGACACGAGTGGCGAGTCCAGTCGGCGCACGACGGTACGGACATGGTGTTGCTGGTCACGCCATTCGATCCGCCTGCGAAGTTTTCCGTGCCTGCCACGGTTACGTTTCAGGTGGACTTTCTCTGGGACCGGCCCGGAACAGCTCTGAAGCAAGTGAATTCGATCGAGACGCGCGGGAGCCAAGGGAGGATCGATGTCTACTGCGCGAGCGGCAAGGACCTTAGCTGCAGTGAAGGGGCAGCCAGCGACGCACATCCTGGTCACGGGCAATTGCCTGTGAGCGGGGCATATCTGGCTGCGGCGCTGACGCAGGCAGTGGGCGTGAGCACCGGAAAACCGCGGAGTGTGGCGGAGATCGAAGCGATCATCGAGCGAGAGCGCGCTGCATATCGTAGGAGTGTCGATGCTGCTGGAGCAGAGAGCCCCACGATCGATGCGATTGAGTCTACGTTGGGCTGGGACACGATCTACGACCCGGAGCATGCACGGGTGATTTCGCCGGTAAGCCGCGATTGGAGCGCAAACTGGGGCGGCTATGTGTTGTTTGGTTGGGACACCTTCTTTGGCGCAACGCTGGCCGGTGTGGGAGACAAAGAGCTGGCCTATGCCAACGTAATTGAAGGATTGCGCGAAGAGACAGCGGAAGGTTTTGTGCCGAATTACGCGCGGGCGGGCGGATGGAAGAGCTCGGACCGGAGCGAGCCCCCTGTCGGGTCGATGACCGTGCTCGATCTCTACCGGAAGAATCATGATCGCTGGTTTCTGCAAGTGGCGTACGAGCCGCTGTTGCGCTGGAACCGCTGGTGGGCCTTGCATCGCGATATACAGGGTTATCTGACCTTCGGTAGCGATGCGGAGAATGAACCGCAGGACCGATCCGATGCATTCCGGGGAGTTCGCGCCGGAGCGACGGGCGAGGCAGGCATGGACGGCAGCCCGATCTACGACAATGCGGTGTTCAATCCGCAGACCCACCTGCTGGAATTTGCCGACGTGGGCCTGATGAGCATCTACATTGCCGATTGCGACGCCCTGGCGACAATCGCGGATATTCTCGACAAGCCGGCCGACGCGAAAGAATTGCGCCAACGCGGAGCGCGCTATCGGGCAAAGCTGGCTACGCTCTGGAGTGACGAACATGGCATCTTTCTCAACAAGGACCTGAACACCGGGCAGCTCAGCACGCGGCTCTCGCCAACTCTGTTTTATCCCTTGCTGGCCCACGCGGCGACCCCGGAGCAGGCCAGTCGCATGGTCAAAGAGCATTTGCTGAATCCCGCGGAGTTCTGGGGTGAGTGGGTCATTCCTGCGATTGCACGCGATGATCTAGCGTTTAAAGATCAGAACTACTGGCACGGCCGCATTTGGGGGCCTATGAACTACCTCGTATACCTCGGTCTGTGCAACTACGATGGTGCCGAGATTACCCAAACTCGCCGGGAACTGGCGCAGAAGTCCTTCACCCTCTTTTCAAAGGAATGGACCGAAAAGGGCCACGTGCACGAGAACTACAACGCAATCACCGGAGACGGCGACGACGTGACCAACAGCGACAAGTTCTATCACTGGGGCGCTCTGCTGGGATACATGGAGTACTTAGAAGAGAACCCGTCGCGAAAGTAACGTGTACCTCTCTTCGCTTTCCGGGCCGGTGATTCCCGATCGACACTGCGAAACTTTCTGCTTGACGATTTGGCGGTGGAGCAGCATTCACTTTAGATGAGTGCTAAGTCGCCGATTGATTCACGAAACCAGAATTCGAGTTCCGTGCGTGTAACCGGCTATGCGGAAACTAAGGTTCTTCGGGAGCGAATATCGCCAAGAGCAACTGCAGATCCTCGTTCGCCTTCGGTCGCTTTCGCGACCTCCGATCAGGGCAGGCCTTCGGTCGCCGAGGCGGGATCAGGATGACATGACGGAGTGTGCGATTGTGGTTCCCACCCTAAAACTCTCCGCTGCGCGTGGAGTTTTAGAATGGGGCACCCACAGTCCGAGGCGGGTTGAAAGCTGGACAGAGGTGCGGCAACCATGGATCTGCTGCAGCCGCCGAGAGAGCCTTTAGAAGCGGCACGGATTTATCAAAACGACGGGGATTTAGCGGCTTTAGCGGATTTGTCGGGGCCGCGAACGGTGTGATTGCAGACATTGATTTTGGCATCGTGCAACATTTTCGACCCCACACAAATCCAGTATCATGACGCCCAGCGAATTGGAGAACTGCAGCCCAGCTCAGGCCGGGGAAGCCGAAGTCAACACCAAGCTCAGGGGGACTCGTCATGAAGAAAGACGCGCGCACGTTGCTGCTGGCATCCGCGGCAACTCTGGCTGCATTCATCGTTGCTTCGCCTTGCTACGCCGCAAGCTGCGAAGATCTTCTCAATCTGAAACTCCCCAACGTCACCATCAAGAGCGCCGAACGGGTGGCGGCGGGCGACTTTGCAGGCCCTGACAAGGTGAAGCAAGCTGACCTTCCCGCTTTCTGCCGCGTGATCGCCTCGGTGAAGGCAGCGCCCGACTCCGACATCGGCGTGGAAATCTGGTTGCCGGAAGGCCAATGGACGCGTGTCTTCCACGGCAATGGCAATGGCGGTTTTGGCGGCGGTTTGAGCATAGGCTACGGCGGCATGGAAGAGGGCCTGAGGCGCGGCTATGCCACTGCCGTTACTGACATGGGCACCGCTCCGGCCACCGTTCTCAACGGCGATCCGCTGATAGGTCATCCGCAAAAATGGCAGGACTGGGGCAAGCTGTCGACCCACGTGATGACGGTGACCGGCAAAGCCATCGCCAAGGCCTTCTATGGCCAGAGCGCTACACACTCCTACTTCACCGGCTGCTCGACGGGCGGCCAGCAGGGCCTGATTGAGGCGCAATACTATCCCAACGACTACGACGGCATCCTGGTGGGCGCGCCGGTGATCGACCGCACATGGGGCCACGCTCTGGCGGTGTGGGACCTGCAGTCGGCTAATCTGCAGCCCGGACGTCAATTGTCGAGCGCCAAGCTGGCGCTGCTGCACAACGCAGTGCTGTCGGCCTGCGCCGCCAAGGGCAATGGCCTGGCGACCGATGCTTTCCTCAGCGATCCGCTGGCTTGCAAGTTCGACCCCGCGGAACTCACGTGCAAGGGCGCCGATTCCGACGCTTGCCTGACCGCCGGCGAAGTCCAGACAGCGAAAAATTTCTATTCCGGACCCGTAAACTCCGCCGGCCGGCCGCTCTATTACGGGTGGCTCCGCGGAAGCGAAGCGCCGGGCCCCGCCGGCTGGACTTTTCTTGAGACGCCGTACAAGGGGGAGGCCGCGTTTGATGGCCTGTTCAAGTGGGTCTTTGGCGCCGCCTGGAACTGGCGCGATTTCAATTTCGAGCGGGATATGCCCAAAGTGAACGTGGCGCTCGCATCTTCAGTCAACGGCGTCACCAGCGGAGACGTGGGCCGCTTCAGGGCGCGCGGCGGCAAGCTCGTCATCTTCCAGGGCTGGGCCGATACGTTGGTGGCGCCGGAACAGACGCTCCATTTTTATAGCGGCCTGGGCAAAGAGTTTGGCGGAGTGGCAAAGGCGAAGGAATTCGCCCGCCTGTTCATGGCGCCGGGCGTGATGCATTGCGGCGGCGGCGCGGGACCCAACGTCTTCAATGCAGCCAATGGCGGCCAGCGCAGGCCGCCCGCGGGAACGCCTGGAGACGATTTGTTCACGGCCATGACCCAGTGGGTTGAATCGGGCATTGCGCCTGCGCAGGTCATCGCTACCAAGTATGTAGACGATGCCCCCGCCAAGGGTATCGCGATGCAGCGCCCGCTCTGCGCCTATCCGCAAAGGGCCTGGTACAAGGGCGCCGGCGATACGAATAAGGCTGACAGTTTTGTGTGCGCGGTTGCGGCGCCGCACAGATAGTGTCTATCGGTTCGTCTCGGGCAGCGCGATTTGAAAACTCTGGGCTGGCAAGAGTTTGCCTCACGCCCACAGCGTTGCCGCTTCCTCTGCGATCAAGTCTGGCATTTCTTCAGGGAAGAAGAGTTTTGCATTGTCCACACGGCGGATGCCGCGCGAGCCCGGCAAAGTCCTGTCGAGCCACTCGGCCCCCTGCACGGGAAAGAGCGTATCTTTCATGCCCCAAACCATACGCGCAGGGCCTTTCCACCGATGCAGTCTCTCGCGGATGGGCACGAGGACATTTTCGCCGAGCGCAACGGCATACTCATCTGCCTGCCGCTTTCTCAGATCGCTCGATGCAAGCGGCTTGAGATATATGTCGAGCGTTTCATCTTCCAGCTTGTCAGGGTAGGAATAGACTCCGCCCAGGCCGCCCGGAGACCGCGCGAGATTCTTATCTGCGATCTCAGGCACCAGCACGGTCTGGACAAACTGTCCCTTCTTCGCGAGGTTGATAAGCGGCACAAACTCCGCCGGCGGACTGTTTTTGTCCACATCGCAGTTGGTAAGCAGCAACGTACGTATGCGGTGCGGGTAGGCCGCGAGGAAAAGCTGTGAGACGAGTCCGCCGCTGTCGTTGCCTACCAGATCGACGGCATGGATATTGAGACGATCAAGCAGTGATGCCAGCATTTTGACCTGTGTGGCAGGCGTGATCGCCTGCGTGGCCGGCGCTTCAGTGAATCCCAGCCCCATCACGTCCGGCGCAATGCAGCGGCGATATTTCCCAAGCCGATCAAGCGCGCCTCTCCACTGATAGCTGTTGAGCGGAAAGCCGTGCAGGAAGAGTGCGGTGAGGGGGCCGTCACCTCGCTCCACATAGGCCACGCGGGCCATGGAGAGCTGCACAAACTTGCGGTTCTCGGTGTACCAAGCTGCGTCGACCGACTCTGTTCGCTGGGCCATGACGTGCTTACCGATTGCTGTGCTTGCTAGAACAGAACTTATTGACTTAAGGAACACTCTGCGTTTCATCAGCTTGCCCCCGCCTCCGATTCCCGTTACTCTCACCGGTCGCTCCTCAGGTGTCGGAAGTCCTCCGGCTGATAACCGCCAAACTCAGAAACATCGAAGAAATACAGCCGCAGATCCCCGTTCGACTTCGGTCGCATTCGCGACCTCCGCTCAGGGCAGGCTTTCGGTCGCCGCGGCGACCTCAGGATGACTGAGCATCACGGAATCTGCGCCGTCGAGTTCAGAGATCGCAACTGTTTTTCTTCGCGTTCACCCCGCGCTCTTCACGCGTACCACCGTGATCTTCTCAAATCCCTCTTCGAAGACCGGCGGCTTGAGCTTTTCGGCCATCTTGCGCATGATGTCTTCGCTCACCGAGCGGTCGCGCTGGCGGTTGCGGTCGAGGCACACTTCGAGCGGCACATCGAAGAAGACGGCCTGCACCTCGTAGCCGAAGCTCTTGGCCATCTTGATCCACTGGCGGCGCTCGTGGATGGAGAGGTTGGTGGCGTCAACATAGTTCGCGGGCATGCGTGCGATGAGGCGCGCGCGAAGGAGCGAGCGCAGCGTGGAGAAGACCAGTCCCTGGTAGCGCTGCTCCTCGACATCGTCAAAAAGAATATTGCGCAGCAGGTCCGAGGAGAGCGGGGTGATGCCGCGGCGGCCGAACCATGTGGTCTTGCCGGAGCCGGGAAGGCCGATGGCCAGCACCACGAAGCCTTTGGGCGCCTGAGGCGATTCGGGGCCGGGAGCCAGCCGGGGCTTTGCCGGCATCTCGGGCTGGGTCTCGACTTCGAGGCGTGCGGATGAGCCCGGCGGGACATTCCACTCTTGTCTGGCGGGCCGGTCTTGTCTCGACGGCGGGTCCAGCCTCGCTGGCCGCTCTTGCCTTGGCGGCGCTGGCTGGCGCGGCGGCGATTGCGGGCGCGCTTGAGGAGCTTGCCTGGGTTCGTGGGCGCCGGGCGCTGGAGTTGGACGCGCCGGCACTTCATCGGGGTAGAGCGGCACCAGCGGAGCCGGTTGATTCGATGGGAGTTCCTGGCCGATTTTGCCTGTGGATTCTGAAGTATTCGGACCGCGTCTGGAGCGTCTTCTCATGCTACTGTTCGTCCTTGCTGAAAGCCTTTGCTTACCCCCGAATACCATACTCGGCGAGGTCGCTGCAAATCGTGTGCACTCCGTCACATACAGTTCCGCCGCGGGAACACCATCCTTACGGTAGGGAATCGTGTGCGGCGCGACGTTGTCTTTATTTATCCAGTGTCGCCCGCAATGATACGATCAAGGGTTTGGTGGAATCGCATTTTCAGCCCACTTCAGACGCCGCACGACTCAGAAATTGCCAAAAAGACCACGAAGGAGAAAAGAAAAATGGCAGTAAAAGTTGGAATCAACGGTTTCGGCCGCATTGGACGCAACGTTTTGCGGGCCGCGCTTGGCAACAAGGAAATCGATTTTGTCGCCGTCAACGACCTGACCAGCCCGGCAACGCTGGCTCACCTGCTCAAATATGACTCGATCCTGGGCAATCTGCCCAACGAGATCGCGTCGGGCGAGGATTTTATCTCGGTCGACGGCAAGAAGATCAAGGTGTGGGCCGAGCGCGATCCCGCCAAGCTGCCCTGGGCCGATGTGGGCGCGCAGGTGGTGGTCGAGTCGACCGGCCACTTTACCGACGCGGAGAAGGCCAAGGCGCACCTGGGCGCGACGGTGAAGAAGGTCATCATCTCGGCTCCGGCCACCAACGAAGACATCACCATCGTGCTGGGCGTGAACGAGGACAAGTACGATCCGGCGAAGGACAACATCATTTCGAACGCCAGCTGCACCACCAATTGCCTGGCGCCGGTCGTCAAGGTGATTCTGGAAACCACGGGCCTCGTCTCCGGCATCATGACCACCATTCATAGCTACACCAACGACCAGGTCATTCTCGACTTTCCGCACAAGGACTTGCGCCGCGCCCGCGCAGCCGCGTTGAACATGATTCCCAGCTCGACCGGCGCAGCCAAGGCCCTCAAGCTGGTGATCCCTGAGACGGCCGGCAAGCTGGACGGCTTTGCGATCCGTGTCCCAACTCCGAACGTCTCGATCGTCGACCTGACCTACATCGCGGAGAAGCCGACGACAGTGGATGCCTTGAACGCAGCCTTCAAGGCTGCCTCCGAGGGGAAACTGAAGGGCATTCTGGGCGTTGACTCGAACCTGCTGGTCAGCTCGGACTTCAAGGGCGACCGGCGCAGCTCGATTGTGGACGCGCCGCTGACCAAAGTGGTTGGGCAGAGCGTGAAGGTGCTGAGCTGGTACGACAACGAGTGGGGCTACTCGAACCGCG
>CAYOVE010000060.1:2376-16260 GCA_964407295.1 uncultured Occallatibacter sp. | reverse complement strand
TTCCCGTCCATAATCACGGTGGGAATCACAGTCTTTGGTTCACTCATTCGCTTCACTCCACAATGCGGCACTTGAGGGAATCGGCCGCTAACGTGAGTCTCGGCGTTGGGGAGCAGAGCGGCAGTGATGCGGGGCACACGAAGGGCCCAAAATCCCACCCTGTGAAACGCGGTTTACATCCTGCAACGCACCGCGGAGCCCACGATGGGCGTACGATTCCTGCAACCTTCCGGGAGATCTTGATCAAGTCGCCTCCGGGTGGAACAACGGAGCCCACCACTCCGTATCTATGTTCAAAACACCCAAGGACGGAGGAATTCATGGCAACCGACGCCTGCACGAACCACCCGCAAAAGATTCACGTCGAGCAGAACACCTTCATGGGAATGGCTTGGTTTGCCGCGTGGCTCTTCACCATCGGCTATCTGCATCTGAGTTTCTGGAGGGGCGCTCTGGCCCTCATCATCTGGCCCTATTACATCGGCATCCACGCCGGAGCGCTGTTGCACTGATCGCGCCTCTGCCCATGCGAATGTCAACGCCGCACAGGCGGCAAACTGTTCCGCCTACTGCTGCTTCGGGAACCGCTTAAAAAGTACGCTTGGATCGCAGGGTGCGTCGTCCTCGCCATTCTTGCCCCAAACATCGCGAACGACGACCATTAGGTTCCCGCGACGCCTTTTTACAATGCAATGGAACTGTTTCTTCTGGTCATCCCAGTCCTGAAATTCCGACCGAATCAGCACCGGACGGTTGCCCAGGACCGCATAGATCCCGGCGCCATACGCAAACCCCAACATTCCGCCCCGCTCGTAAGTGAGAATTGTCTTGGTCGACGGATCAAGCCAGAATCTATCGAGGCCGCTGAACTCTTTGCTGTAATCGAAACTGCCGGTCACGGGATTAAAGAGCCACACGCATCCGCCCTCATTCCCGGTCGCGCCATGTCCCGTCTCAAGAAAAATATCCTTATAGCCGTCGAAGTTGACGTCTTCCGCGGTGAAGAATTCGGAGCCTCTTCCAGGCGGCTCCATCTCGTCCAAATCGCAACCAGTCAAGTGTTGGAATGCGCGCGATGAGTCCCCTCGATAGACCTCAATGTCTCTGATGGTTGACTCAGCATTTCCCGATTGATCTGGAGGTTGTTCATCGGGAATCAATTTGAATTCGAACAAGGGGAGGTTGGAGGCGATGGCGAACGTGAATGACCGGCCTCCGGATGGGTCTTCAGTTACAGATTGCCGTGCAGCGCGAGCTGGTTGGTTTGGCGCCTGAGGACGGGCCAAAGGGCTGCCGCCAACGCAGCAAGCTGCAAGCGAGACGGTCAGCGCTATTCCGATCGGCGGCGGTTTCATCACAGGCACTTTGTCCTTCAGTCAAAAAGTTGGTCCCCAGCGCCAGCCGAATCCGTTTTGATCATCGCCCTGCGAAGCTCCCACCCAGCGCGCGAATACCAGGCTTCCGCATTCAGCTCCCCGCAGCCAATGGCTTCCGGCGATTCTATTCCCTGGTCCCTACGTCCCTGTCTCTCAGATTCCCGCGTACCACGCATATCCATATTCCGGAGAGACCGATCCCAATCCCTTGCCGAATTTCTTGATGTCGTCAGTCGCCGTAATGTGGATGACAAACTTCACGCTCTTGTAGCCGAGCTGCCGCGGCACGCGCAGCCGCAGCGGGCCTCCGAATGGCACCGGCAAATCGCCGTCGTTCATGCCCATTGTCAGCAGAGTATGCGGATCCATCGCCTCGGCTATATCGATGCTGTCCCATCCATTCTTCTCCAGCGCGTTATACCAAACGTACCGCGTCTGCGGAAGCACTCCCACCTCGCGCAGCACCCCGCTTAGCGGCGTCCCGATCCACTCCGCGATGTATGACCACCCCTCCTCGCACGCAACCTCGGTAATCTGGCTGCGCACCGGCAGCGTCTTCAGATCAGCGAGCGAAAGCGCCAGCGGATGCGCCACCGTTCCGTCCACTACCAGCCGCCAGTCTCTGAATCCGCCGGCCTCCAATCGCTTGAACTCGTGAGTCGGCGCCGCGATTTCATTGGCGAATGGATTCTTCGAGATCATGCTCCGCGGAAACTCGCGCGCCGGCCTGTTCACTGTTAGGAGCCTCTGGCAGGCGTAGGTGAGTGTTTCGCCCGGCCCGTAAACCCCTCCACCATCAGGCGGGATCAGGCCGTACCGCTTCGCCATCCGGTCTGCTATCGCCAGTCCTCCAACGCCCGCAGCCGCGGCAACGCCTCCATAGATCAACTTGCGCCGCGAAATCTTGTTCATCGGTCCTCCCTGGAGTCGCAAGTCGAGTCGCTGCCATAGCCAGTAATCATGGCCCGCATCCGGCTCCGGAATCCCGAAACCGCCACCATCGTCACGTGCACAACCAGAAACAGCAGCAGCAAACCGGAATCGATGAAGTGAATCGTCCGCGCCGACTGGCGTCCGCCCAGCAGTGTCGCCGTCCACGGAAACGCCGCAGTGAACGCCGGCGACATCGCGAGCCCGGTCCAGATGATCAGCGGAAACAATACAAAAATCACCACCGAATAAGTCGCCCGCTGCAGCACGTTGTAGGAAGTCTCTTCTGCGCTGTCTGGAGGCTTGCGCCGCAGATATTGCGCCGCGCGGTCCGCATAAGCGCGCCAGTTCAAGTCGCGCCGGCCCGGCAACAGATTCTTCCTAAAGTGACCTCCAACCAGCCCATAGATCCCGTACACCAGCCCCGTCAGCACGCAGACCCAGGCAGCCTCGAAATGCAGATACCGGCTCCATCCATTCTGGTCCGGCATCACGTAGCCATAACCCGTCGGCACCGTATCGCGCGACGCCGGGATGGGAATCACGAACAGCGGCTTTGTGTTCACGTTCCCTACTTCGCCCCAATAAAACCGCGGGTGCGAAATCACAATCTCTCCGCCCGTCACGAGCAGTGCAATGAACGCGATAAAGGTGAGCCAGTGCGTCGCGCGCACCACTCCCGAGTGGCGACGAATCTTCGTCCTTTCAAGCTGGGAAGCCGATGGCACGCCGCCAGATTAGCACGCTCCGCATGCAAAAAAGTCAGCTCTTTTTCTCCCCTGATCTTTGCTTTCTGACTCGCCGGCTCGCTGTTCTTCTATCACCGCGTCAGCCCTGCCACCAGCGCCTCCCACTCTGCTTCTAGCGTGGGTCGCCTGAAGTTGCGCCCGGCGCGGCTATACCAGTAGTCGGCATTCCATTCCACGCCTTCTTTTCGGTGCAGATAGGCATGTACCGCCATCGCCTCGGGCGTTTCCAGGTCATCGACCATGCCATGCGCGAGAGCCCAGTCCCCTTTTTCGTCCCACCACAACGCGGCCAGCGGCGGCGGCAGTTCCGGCGGCGGCTCGGCCTGCGACAACAATGCGCGAAACTCCTCAACCGTCCCAAACCCGTCAGGCGTCATAGCTCGCTTTTACCACCCACCCCGGCCCCCCGCAACCGGCTCCGACCCGGAAACCAGTCCTCCAGAACTGTGATTTAGATCACTTCCTACAAAAAACAACCCTGCTAAAAATGAACCAACGATCCGATGAATAAAGCAAATGGGCCCGCCAGGGGGGTGCAGGGGAGGGCTGGCGATCCCAGCCGATCCATCTCTCCCTGGAGGCCGGGTCATGGGAATGTTCGAATCAAAAATCCCCCAAAACCACGATTGCAGCCGCAGGCAATTTAGCCGTATACTTAAATACGACCATTCCGGTCGTATTTTTCTGCTGCCCCGCCGTTTCGGGCGGCACAACGGGGTTCGACAGGTGAGCGTGCTCAGCGATTTGACGGTGGGGGGTAGCGGGGTCCTGGTGGCCCTCGACCTGCCTGAGAACGTCCAGAACCACCTGATGCACATGGGTTTTGTGCCCGACGCCGAGGTCACGGCCCTGCGCCGCGCCCCGGCAGGGGACCCCACCGTCTACCGCGTTGACGGCCTTGAAATCGCACTCCGCCATGAGACCGCCTCCGCTATTCGCGTCCGGCCTGTCGAAGATGCCGCCGAGCAAACCGAACCCGGCTCCGACGAAGCTCCCCGTCTTGCCGAGGCCGCGCGATGAACGCCTGTTGCGACGTACCGGCCTTCGAGCCGCCCAAGGCGCCGACCGAAAGCTCGCTGCGCACCGTTGTTCTCATCGGTCCTCCCAACTCCGGCAAGTCAACACTGTTCAACAAGCTCACCGGGCTGCGGCAAAAGGTCGCCAACTATCCCGGCGTCACCGTCGAGCAGCGCATGGGTCTCATGGCCGGCGTCGGCCGCGAAGATCTCACGCTCATCGATCTCCCCGGCATCTACTCGCTCACGCCCTATTCTGAAGACGCGCGCGTCGCCGTCAACGTGCTCCGCGGCCGCATGCCCGGCACGCCTAAGCCCGACGCCGTTCTTCTGGTCCTGGACTCGCTTCACCTCACGCGCCAGCTCATGCTCGCCGCGCCAGTGCTCGACGTCGGCCTTCCCACTCTCGTTCTTCTCAACATGTCTGACCTGATGAAGTCGCGCGGCGGCCAGATTGACACGCTCAAGCTGGCGCGTGAACTCGGCGCTCCGGTCGCGCTCATCAGCGCCGTTCATGGAACCGGCCTCGACGCCGTGCCGCTCTTCCTCAACCAGCAGAACGGCCACGGCGAAAAGTCCAAGCCACTCTCGCTGCCCGTCATGGGCAACGCGCAGAGCACGCATAACTGGGCCGAGCAAGTCAGCCGCAACACCGGCTACCGGGCGCCGCTCTCCGCTGAGAACACGCGCAAGATCGACAACGTCCTCCTGCATCGCATCTGGGGACCGGTGCTCTTCCTCGCGGTCGTCATCGGCGTCTTCGAAGTCGTCTTCGCGCTCGGCCAGCCGCTCTCCGATGGCTTCGGCGATCTGCTCGGCCGCCTGGCCGATCTCGCCCGCCCGCTCATTCCAATTCCCTGGCTGCAATCTCTCCTGCTCGACGGCGTGTGGAAGGGCATCTGCTCCGTGCTCGTCTTCCTGCCACAGATCCTTCTGCTCTTCCTCTTCATCGGGATCCTCGAAGACACCGGCTACCTGGCCCGCGCCGCGCTGATCGCCGATCGCGTCATGCGGACAATCGGATTAAATGGCAAGGCCTTCATCCCTCTACTCTCGGCCTATGCCTGCGCCGTTCCCGCCATCATGGCCACGCGCACTATTGAGAACAAACGCGACCGTCTCGCCACCATCCTGGTCACGCCGTTCATGACCTGCTCGGCGCGCCTGCCCGTCTATTTGCTGCTCATTGCCGCGTTCATTCCCAACACCTACTTCCTGCACGGAGTCATCGGCCTGCGCACCATCGTCATGCTCGGCCTTTACGTGGCCGGCTTCGTCGCAGCGTTCACCACCGCGCGCCTGCTCAAGAGCTCTATCCTCCGCTCCAGCGATACGCCCTTCATCCTGGAGCTGCCGCAGTACCGCATGCCCACTCTGTACACGCTTGGCCTGCGCCTGCTCGATCGCGCGCGCATCTTCATTCGCATGGCCGGAACCATCATCGTCGCGGTCACGCTGGCGCTCTGGGTTCTGGCGCATCTGCCCGTCATCCACACCGCAACGGGCTCGCTCTCGGCTCCGCAACTGGCCGACTCGCTCATCGGCCGCCTCGGCCACTTCATTGAGCCGGTCATCGCGCCGCTCGGCTTCAACTGGAAGATCGGCATCGGACTGCTTTCGAGCGTGCTGGCGCGCGAAGTCATGGTCAGCACCATGGGAACGCTCTACGGAGCAGACCCCAGCACGCAGGCGCTCAGCCTGCAAACCGCTCTGCACCACGACATGACACTTGGCGGCGCAATGGCGCTGATGATCTTCTTCGCCTTCGCCATGCAGTGCACATCCACCATCGCCGTTGTCCGCCGCGAAACCAACAGCTGGCTCTGGCCCGCAGTGCAGTTCCTCTACATGCTCGCCCTGGCCTACGGAGCAGCCTTCGCGGTGAACCACATCGTGATGGCGATCTTCGGATAGAGGCAGTTCGCAGTTCGTAGTTCGCAGTTCACAGTTCGCGGCGACGAAGCGGAAAACTCCGGCGAAAACGACAAATCCTCAAAAACAAAACTGTGAAGCTGTGAAACTGTGGCTGCAAGCTGTTGATTCGGCTCGGTTCACAGTTTCACAGCTTCACAGTTTCGCATTTGAGGGAGGGGGGGTGGGGGGGAAAAGCAGGGACCAGGGATTAGGGAAAAGGGCCCAAGGGAATGCAGGGACCAGGGATTAGGGAAAAGGGACCAAGGAAAAGCAGGGACCAGGGAAAAGGGACCAGGGATTAGGGAAAAGGGACCAAGGAAAAGCAGGGACCAGGGATTAGGGAAAAGGGACCAAGGGAATGCAGGGACCAGGGATTAGGGAAAAGGGACCAAGGGAACGAGGGACCAAGGGAGCGAAGCCGCGGCACCGGGTGGGTCATTGTTTCGGTCTTTCGCTGGTTCTGGCCGCAGAGGGTTTGGCGAGCGGGAAGGCGCCGGATGCCATCTTGATATAGGGAAGATTATCCAGGATGACAGCGACGGTTTTCGAGAGCGATGTGCGATGCTCGGCGGCCCACACACGCGCAGCATAATAGCCCTCATCGGAGATGGTGACGGTGATGTTCTTCATCGGTTCGCCCCCCGCTTGTCCTGGGATTTGCGGCTGCGCCTCGGGGCGGAATCAGAGGGCTCGGATGCATTGGGCGAGTTCCGGTCAACATTCGCCGCGGCGAGGGCGACCTGCGCGGCATAGAGGAGCTTGCCGCCGTCTTTTTCAGAAATCGCGCCGAGCAACATGCCCTGAGCGACGCAAGCGATGAAATCGCGACAGCCATCGCGGGTGGAGAGCGCAGGCATGGCGGCGCGATACGCCTCGCCGCCTCTTAATTCTGCGCGCGGTTCAAGTCCGTGGGCCTCGAACGATTCGCGGAAGGCCTTTTGCCAGGCTTTGCAACAGTGCGCAACGGCGAGGTTGGCAAAAGAAGGATTCGATTTGTCGACCGCGTCCGCGGTCACCTTGGTTGGACAAATGGCAAAGTACATGAAGACGTTTCTCCCTTGAAGGCGGAGCCATCCGGTCGCGGCGTGGTGCTTGCCGGCGCGGAGTTTCGCCTGGATTTGGACCTTTTCTTGATTGTGCGCCAAAAGGGGGTAATTATCGGCAAACTTGGAAAAACAGAGACCAGGGAATAGGGACCAGAGAATGAAGGACTTACAGGAGGTTGGTGCAATTATTTTGGGTGAGGGGGCTTGACAAGCAAAAATGGCGGGGCTAGCGGGGCTAGCGGAGCCGGCGGAGCTGAGTGTGGATTATTTTCGCCTTATCTTCGCCTATACTGTCCCCATGCACAGGGTTTACATGAGCTTCATGCAGCGGCAGGGCTGGCACTGCCAGTTCCTTGAAGAGGATCTCAAAACCGCGCTGCCGAAGAAGCTCGCATTCCTGAGCCAGGACATGATCCTTCAGCTCGCACGGCGCGGCGGCGCCGTCCTCAACCTTGAAGCCGAGCAGGCGATCCGGCACGGGATCGACACCGGCCGCGGCGGGGTGTGGCTGAATCTGAATGAAGATCAGTATCGGAAGTTGAAGTAGACTCTCGAATGGTTTCGGAATGAGCAGGGCTTTCAGGCCATTGAAAATCGAGCCCACGAACTCACGGTTCTTCCGCTACTTCCTTTCCAATTTGGGCCAAACGCTGCGATTCCCGAATCGATCCGGAACACTCGAATTTGATGCTTGACGGCACGCTGATAGACGCGTATATACATGTATATTAATGGCAGGGAAGACAAACCCGAAGCGGCGCAAGCCTCAAGTAAGGCGGAGCGGAGTGCCCTTAATGGTATACCTGGAAAAGCAACAAGCCGGGAGACTAACGGACCTATCCCGGGACCGGAGGGTCACTAAGACTGCCATTGTGAAGTATGCGGTGGACAGGCTTCTACTCGACTTGAAGAACGGCCAGCTCGATCTACCGCTTGGGCTTGAAGGAACGAGCAAGAATTGAGCATCCACGGGTGCGTTTGGGGACACATAATGAAACCAACTCTTGCATCATTCTTCAGCGGAATTGGCGGCTTCGACCTTGGGTTTAGGCGCGTCGGCTTTCAAGTCTCATTCCAATGTGAGATCGATTCCTTTTGTCTCTCCGTTCTCGAAAGGCACTGGCCAAATGTCATCAGGTTCAAAGACATCAAAGAAGTCCGCGCAGCAAATGTCCCTCCTTCAGATGTTTGGGCCGGAGGATTTCCCTGCCAAGACGTCTCAGTGGCACGAATGGGCCCGCGAGCTGGGCTTAAAGGGAAACGATCGGGACTCTTTTTTGAGTTTGCTCGCTTACTTGGAGAGTGTCGCCCCAGAGTTTTCATCATCGAGAACGTTCCGGGCCTTCTCTCTTCCCACGGTGGGCGAGACTTCGAAATCATCCTTCGAACGCTGGCCGGCCTCGGGTATGGCGTGGGATGGCGTGTGCTTAACAGCCGGTACTTTGGAGTCCCCCAGTCACGTCAGCGGGTCTACATTGTCGGGTGCGATAGAGACCCGCGAGGTCCAGGACAAATACTTTTTGAGTCCGAATGCGGCTCGCGGGATATTGCGAAGAGCGGACAGGATGGGGCGAGGCCTGTTTCCCCCTTTAAGGAGAGCTTTGGAGATCCTGTCAAAGGCCCCGTCGTCGCCGGACTCGCTTACTGCCTCTACGCCTGCTCGGCCCGCCACACGGGAACGGACTGGAGCCGCAACTACGTCTCATATCCCCAAGGCAAAGTGAGACGGTTGGTACCGGTTGAGTGCGAAAGACTTCAGGGATTTCCGGAGGACTGGACGCTCGTTGACGGAACTGCCAAATATTCGAAAGACTGTGACGAGCCGCGGTACCATGCCGTCGGCAATGCAGTCACAGTGAATGTCGCGGAATGGCTCGCGAATCGAATCCGGAATTACCTTCAATTAAAACTCTCGGGGAAGCGAGACCATCAGGAATTTCTGGCTACGCCTCCGCAAGCATTTGGAGATAGACCGGATTTGGGCGTTGATCAACGGCTTGGGGAAGTCTCTGCGTAGGCACGGCTCCTGCAAACTGAACCAGATGGCCAAGGCTGAACTCGGGTCGCTCCTCCGAGATCCTGGTGGCGACTTCTGGGGGAATCTCAATCGAGTAACTGCCGCCTGATTCCCGGATAACAACCAGCCCTTCGTCGAACGCCCAGTGATGGAGCTTACAGAGGCAAACCCCGTTTGAGACTACATCGAGGTCATACTCAGCCCAAGGCAGGATATGCGCTGCATCCACCCCCGGAACTGCGTTTATGCTCGTCCGGGGGAGGTGTACCCCACAAACAATACAAGTCGAATTGTAAGCATCGCGAACCGCCTGCCTAAATGTCGCACTAGCGGCACCACGTGCATTCGCCCATCGCTTCCAGTCTTTCAACACCCTTCGGCGAACCTGCGTTTCATCTGGATCGACCTGGCTGACCTGTATCGGAGGAGCGGGAGGAGCAGCGGCCAGAGATAGCGCCCTTTCAAGGTCCTCGAGCACATCCGAGTCAGCGCTTCGATATAGCAAGCCGAGATCCTCAGCAGACTCCGTGACCTGGGTCTGCAACGCGGCGACTAGATCCTCTGTTGAGGTTTGAACCGGCCCACCTCCCCGAGCTTCCGCCCGGTGCTGATCCACTAGGACACGGATTACTGCAGGTAGCTCCTGAGAGCGCTCCCATATCACCCCCAGACGAGCGCGCCTATCTGCGAGGTGAAGAACCTCAGCGTGATGGCTCATATTTCGGAGCACAATTTCTTGAACAGGCAGAATGGCAGCGCCATCGACGAGGTGGACATCGTCAGAAATCTCCACATGCTCGATTGCGTAGCGGTCAGCTCGAAGTATCGGTAGCCCCCCCGCTAAATTGTTGTCCTGGCGAACTGGATGAGGCATTAAGAGCGCGGCGGCCAACTGCCGCTGCACCTGCATATGCGCCGGGGTGTCATGGATTCTCCGAAACCGAGGCTTTCCACCTTGATGACTCAGGCGAGTATCCGTGTTGATAATCCAATCATTTCCCAGGTCGAGAATGATGCGATATCCGACAACATCCGCAGCCCGTAAGCCATTTGCCGTCTCGCCACTTAGCTCATACTCCCCACGGCCTCCGCTGCTTCTCCGCGAAATGCGCATCTCCGCCTCCCCAGACGCGTGAAGTTACTTGGGATCGTCAGCGGTAATATTACCAAAGGTTTTCTGTGCGATTTCACTTTGACGCGTCCATCGGCCAATATTCAGTCCCTTGTGACGCCACCAGAAAGCAGGCTGCTCCTTGGTCGACTCGATCAACTCCGCCAAACGATCCGAAAACATGCGAAGGATCAAAAGCTCAAACACTAAGCCAGAGATTCTCGTCCGGAGCATCGCGCATCGTATGGGATTCCGCTTCACAACTAACCGGAGGGACTTGCCCGGCAAACCGGACATCGCGTTCCCGGGCAGACGGAAGGTAATCTTCGTCCATGGCTGCTTCTGGCACCAGCACAAGAATTGCGCCGATGGGAGAGCGCCCAAGACCAATACCGAATATTGGATCCCAAAGCTCCAACGAAACGTCGCTAGAGATGCAGCAGCGCGAAGACAGCTCACTAAGTCCGCATGGAAGGCCCTGGTCGTTTGGCAGTGTCAATTGAACAATGACGCCTCAATCGATCGAATACGCGAGCGAATCCGAAGATTCCTCACGCAATAAACCAGCTCAGACCACCCTCTACTCGGGCTCGCCAACCCCGCTAAATCCGCCCATCGAAACCTGGGAACCCGGGGACAGACAGGAAGTTAACCCCGCCAACTCCGCTGCCTCCCCTACCACTTCCTCCAGAGATCCTGCTCTACCAACTCGATCGCACGATCCTCCAGCGACCGTTGCCACGGCACCAGCCCATACATCAGGTCGCATTCGAGCGCACGCGCCACCACTACGAGCCAGAACGCAAGAATCGCTCCGCCATCCTGAACGCAGCCCGCAGCCGCGCATTCGGCTTCGGAGGATGCGCCAGCGCATCGAAGAAAACCGCCCGGTCGCGCTCCGAAAGCACCAAGCCCTTAACTCGCACGCCTCGCTTGTAGTCCTCACCCGTCTTCGCCAATGCTATGCTCCGATCCATCGTGCCCCTCCCTCCAACTCTTCTTCTCTACAGTAGGTTTATCGGCCCACGGCGCAACCTGCCCCTGAGACACGTCAGCGGGGACAGAGCTGTCACCATGCTTCTCCAATCTCGGTACGAATCTTCTCCTGGAACGCCAGCCTCTCCGTTTCGTTTGTTTCAGGCTCGGGTTGTGAATTGGCCGTGTCGCGGTTGCCGGCAGTCTTCTTGATAAAGAAAAGCAAGAGTCCGACTGACGCCAGAAAAATGGTCACCGGAGTATAGGTCAGCAGTCCTCCGGTCGCGCCATCCGGCACAACCAGGATCGTCTCACCGTACTTCGCCCTGTAGTAGGTGATGATCTCCTGCTCGCTCTTGCCGGAGGCGACCATCGATGTAACTTCTTCGCGCATCTGCTCGGCCACCTGGCTGTCGTGGTCGCGGATGGTTTGCGTGTAGCAGCACGGAGCCATCAGCCGGCCCTCAATCTTCCGGATCAGCGCAGTCTTTTCGCGGGAGAGCGGAGGAAGAGCGGACTGCGCAGGAAGCGCCGGCACCGCGGTTCCGATCAGCACGATGAAAACGAACAATGATGAGAGTCTATTGGCCATTTGTCTGCGTCCTTTCCTTGAACCGCGGTTCACCCAGCGAAGCTTCTGCGCAAGGAATCTGTGGCTCTCAAGCAGCGACGGATGCAATGTGCGGTTCTCCGTTTGCAGCAGGGAGACGGCGGGGCCACACGATCGTGCAGCCCCGCATCGAACTGTCATTGGGTGGCGAACTTTTCTGGTGAGGCATCGAAGATTTGTTTGTGCTCCCGCACGCAGAAATAGTAGGTTTTTCCCTTGTACGTCGAGGATAAAGATCGATCAACTTCCATGCCGCAGACGGCGCAGACAGGATGTTTCGCCGTCTGCCTGATGGGTTTGGCAAACACGGCGTTGGACAAAGGGTTCAGCCAGCCTTGGCCCTGATATTCAAGCAGAGAGGCAGTCTGGCTTGCCACATCGCGGCCGAAGTAGCGCTCGACCACCCGCAAGGCGAGATCCATTCCAGACGTGAGGCCGCCGGCGGTCGCTAAATTGCCGGATTCAACCCAGCGGGCTCCACGCTCAACATGAATATCGGGATACTGCATCGCAAGGTCAACGTAAGCGCCGTGGTGCGTGGTGGCAGATTTGCCGGAAAGCAAGCCGGTGCTGGCAAGCACAAAGGCGCCGGTGCAAACGGACATCGTAACATCGGTGCCCCTGGTTGCACTGCGAATCCAGTTTTTGGTGGCCTCGCTGGCAGGACTTTGCGCGGGGATCACGATGACCTTGGGTGCGGGGGCATTGGCGATCGTATAGTTTGGCGTGATCTTCAATCCGCCACCCGCAGTAATGGGAGCCGCAGTCTCCGCGACAGTGTAGAGACTGAAGGCATCGTATTTCCGGTCGGGAAGGTAGACTCTTTCGAAAACTTCCCATGGGCCGCAAAAATCGATAACGACGGCGCCTTCGGAGATGAGGAAAGCGACCGGAATGGACGCGTTGGCCGGAGGGGTAAGCGGATTGAGCGCGGCGCTTTCCGCGGCTGCGTCGAATGTTGCGGCGGCCGCGCCAGGTAGAGTCAACGAGCCGGCGGCGGTCAAGCCGAGGGCTGCGGAACGCTTAAGGAGTTCTCTGCGATTCATTTGTATGACCTCTGCAATCGGTTTGCACGCACGAGGGCGAGCCCGCGCGTGCAGCATGGGCAAAAAATGCAATTTGGCGACAGGTTAGTGGCTAGGAGAGAAGAGATGCGGGAGGACCGCGTTTGCGCCAGGCGCGATCGAGGGCGATGCGGGCGCGGGCTTCAGTCTGAGCGTGGATTGCCGGATGGGCGCCGATTGCAGCGAAGTGTGCAGGGGCGGAACTCAGTCCGAGTTGGAAGTGCGCTGAAACAGGCGCCGTGCTGGGGCAATCCGGGCACGGAACCGGCGTAGCCATCACCTTTGTCCCAGGCATGCGCGATGCCAGGTAGGCCATCATCATCGCGCAATGGCAGCGCTTGCCGCCATGCCGCCGGCAGCACATGGGCAGATTAGCGTCCTCGTCCTGCCCCAATGCCGTGAGAGGCATCAGCATCGGCAGCAGCATGAAGAGAGCAAGCGAGATAGCGCTAAGGCGGCGCATGGGGAATGCATGAATCTTAGCACGGGGCTCGCAAGCGTGCGCCTTAGTCCCCGACGGATCAATTCACTCGGCTGTCCGGGAGGAACGAACACGAAGCAATGATCGATTGACGGGATCGGGCCACTGCACTCATTGAAGACGTCCTGGGCAGAGACAAAACGATCGGTCGTGAAAAACGCCGTTTCTGTCAGAAATCTGCGTCGAGGGGAATCAACCGGGAGTTCCTCATTTGTGACTTGGTGAACATCCGGCGTCAACTCTCGACAAGATGACGTTGCCTCCACATCTCAAACTGTCGTGACAAGATTCGAGCCCGCCACCGCCAGCACCGCTAGCCCCGCCTCCTCGAGTACCTCTTCCTCCACAGCTCCTGCTCCGCCAACTCGATCGCACGATCCTCCAGCGACCGCTGGCAGGGCGCGTGAGGGGGATTTTGGGTGGCGAGGTTGCCGGCAGGGGCTAAAGCCCACTCCATCTTGGCGGGCATTTGCGGCACGGCTAAAGCCGAGCCCTGATACAGAGCAATCCTTTTTCTTCCGATTCTGCGGCACGGCTAAGGCCGAGCCCTGATACAGAGCAATCCTTTTTCTTCCGATTCTGCGGCACGGCTAAA
>CAYOVE010000060.1:0-2276 GCA_964407295.1 uncultured Occallatibacter sp. | reverse complement strand
AGCCCTGATACAAAGCGCATTTTGGATTCCCCTCGCACGGCAAATTCATCACTCCGCCTTTCAATCCAATTCGCCCCGCTCACGCAATGCCCCCACGAATGCCTTGTTTTGCGGAGGTCTGGTATGGTGGACCGTTTTGGACGCTTTGTATCAGGGCTTGACTTCAGTCATGCCGCAAACCATGCAAGAGATAATTGGAGCTTCAGCCCCTGCTCGCCTTTTCCTTCGCTAGATAACCGTAGCAATAGGGATACTGCCCCGGTGATTCGGCCAGCCCTGCTTTGACAGGGTTTTGGGCAATGTATTCCCGATAGCCTGCGACGCTTTCCCTGGTGTCTGCTCGGGCCTCGGAAAAACCTGCCTGCCATACTTCACCCGGATATCCGAATTCTTTCTTCAGACGATAGGAGAATCTTCCCTTGACGAGCTGCATCGCCTTCTCAATCGTCATCCCGCCGGGAACCGTGATGAGCAGATGGAGGTGATTCGGCATCACGACGAAATCGAGCACCTTAAATTTCCGCGCTGCCGTATAGGAGCGTAGAACCTCGATCAGAATCTTTGCATTGCGTTCGGACTGCAACAGGCGACGCCCTCCGTATGTTTTGGTGGTCGCAAAGAAGGTTCGCGTGGAGCTAAGAATCTCGTCCGGATGGGCGTTGCGGTCTGGCCTTGCCATGGCAGGGGCTAAAGCCCCGTTCCTTTTTCCTCCGATTCTACGGCACGGCTAAAGCCGAGCCCTGATACAAAGCCGGCGGAGTTGAGGTTCGTGGTCTCCCAGGCCGGTTGCAGGCAAAAGTTCGGGCCGCTCCAAAAGTAGCAAGCGGCCCGAGTGGGTTTTCTATTTCATGAGATGCGGCCGGCGCGTGCTGGCCTTCAACCTAGTTTAGCGGTGACCGCCGTGGTCGCCGCCGCCACCGTGATAACCGGGCAGGGCGTGTTCGCCGCTGGCATCGTGCCCGGCTGGGCCGACGTGTCCGCGGCCGTCGCGCGCCTCGTTGCCATGGAAGTGGTTGAAGGGCTCAGCGCCGCGCTCGGGGAACGGTCCATGATAGCCGTGACGGGGATCGAAGCGGTTGTCGACGTGGCCGTAGAAGTGGGCCGGGCCGTGATACCAGTGGCCTGCTCCGATGAAGACTCCGTCTACGAACCAGTCGGGTCCGTAGTAGCCGTAAGGCGCGCAGTTGTAGGGCGCGTAGTCAAAGTAGCCGTAGGGGCAGACGGGCTCGACTCCAAAGCTGATGGAGATCTGGGCCGGTGCGGGACGCGCACAGCAGAACAGGGCAATCGCGAATGCCGCGAATCCAAAGACTTTAAATTTGGACATGTTTCCTCCTAATGGTTTGAGGGATGGGAAGTGTGGATGGTTGCGTGGGTAACACTGCTTGTTGTTCCAGGCATCCAGCTTTCGTGTCGCTGGCGCCCGGTGCAAGGATAACGCGCCCGGGCCCCCGGAACAGAAAAACCGAAAAGTGAAAAAAGCGGCCCTTTTCAGGATGTGGTGTGATTTGAATCACTGCAAAGAATGGCGACTTAATTTGTCGTATATTAAAGAGGACTGAATTGGTCGCATATCAAGACGCCGCCGCAAGGGCTCGGGTGGGAACTCGTCCAAGGCGACAAAAAGCAGAGGAATCGGAGAATGGGACGGCCAGGAAAGACGCAACGATTTTCGATCCAACTTATTTGCATTCTTATGTTTGCAGCGCCTGCGGCATGGGCCGCGGTGACCGGGAGCATCTCAGGAACCGTGAAGGACGCTTCGGGAAGACTGGTGCCGAACGCGGACGTGACTGTACGCGAGGAGGCAACCGGGACGGAGCACAAGACACGCAGCGATGCAAGCGGATACTACACGCTGCCGGCGCTGCCGGTGGGCCGATACGACCTGGATGTGCGGGCCACGGGATTTGAAACCTACGAGCGCAAAGACGTTGTGCTCGACACCGACGCTTCGCTGACTCTGGATTGCCCGCTGAAAGTGGGCGCGACTACGCAGACGGTGAGCGTGACCGACAATGCGCTGCACGTGGAGACGGTGAGCACGCAGTCGGGAGAAGTGATCACGGGACGCCAACTGACGGCGGTGCCTTTGAACGGGCGCAGCTTTACCGACCTGCTGGCGCTGCAGCCGGGGGTGGCTCCGGTGACGGCGCTTGGCGCGGCGACAGTGGAGGACGTGGGCGCGACGATTCTGGACCCCTCGGGAACCCTGAACCCAGGAACGATTTCAGTGAACGGGCAGCGGGAGACGGCAAACTTCTTCAGCGTGAATG
>CAYOVE010000059.1:0-16313 GCA_964407295.1 uncultured Occallatibacter sp. | reverse complement strand
AGGTAAACTGTCAAGTTTAGCTGTAGACTTGCCCAGCCGCCGGCTTGTGGAGCTCCCGCGGGCATGGCCAGTCTGAGACGCTAGTCCTGATAAACGCCGATGCCGACCGCAAAAGCCCTCCGGCCAGCCGCTTCTCGTCGCCTGCGAAAGCCCCTCCCAGCCGGCGAGCCACCCCAGCCCCGCTGCGCTTGTCTTTTTGTCAAGCTCTCGCAAGCATTTCTTGTGAAAGGAGTTACCGGCCGGAGCAGGGTCGAAACACGAAACACTCCCAGGCGCTTCGGGCCGAAGACAGCCGGGCATTGAAAGCGGAAGGCTGACGGCTGAGAGCCGCACCACAGTTCTCTGTTCTCTGTTCTCTGTTCCCTGTTCTCTGTTCCCAAAAACACTGTGCCCCACCCGGTATGTCCCCCGACTCCCGAGTGAGGCACGTTGTTGTCCCAGGTCTCTAAATCGGAGTCTCCTCCCCCCGAAGCAGGCCCCGACTTTTCGAGCCGTCTGGCAGCTACGGCCTTTTACCTCTGCCCCACGAATTCGGTTCCTCGTTCCACCTGCCCGTGAAGCATTGGGACAACGGTCCCGGCATTCTCCCGCCGATGTTGCAATTGCTGCAGGCGATGCATTGTAGGAGACGGCGCAAGGCGTCGCTTTGTTGCAAAATCGGCGCGACAAAAACCAGAGTCATCAACGCAGGCTTTCGCCGTTACAGCAGTTTCGGAATTGGTGTAGACCGAATGCACTCAGCAAAGTGGCATTTTCATCAAGAAAATGCCACCTTTTAATGCTCTCAAAAAGTTTACGTTAATTCCGAAACTGCTCTAGAGCAGAAAGAATCCGGCCCCAACGACGGACGTCTGTCGATGGGGCCGGAGAGTTACTCGCCGTTCGTTATTCGCCGTTTTGGGAATTCTCGTCCGGGTGCACCACCAGGTAGCTCTGGCCACCGTTCGCCCAGACCAGAAGCAGGACGTCTTTCGATGCCGGCTCGGAATGAATCTGGTTCACGAAGCTGTCCGCATCCTCGACGGGATGCCGGTCGACTCCGAGAATGACCGCGCCGGGAGCGAGACCCGCATCTTCAGCCGGGCTGCCCGGGCGCACCGATTGAATCACGACGCCCTTCACCTGGTCGGGCACATTGAATTGCTGGCGCAGATCGGGAGTGAGGTTGGCCACGGTGAGGCCGAGACGGCCGCGCTGTTCACGGCCCTGCTCGCCGATGCCGGCTTCCTCACTCGAGTCTTTATGGAACTCGCCCACGGTGATGTGCAGCGTTTGCGGCTTGCCGTCGCGCAGGATTCCCAGCTCGATTGCTGTGCCCGGCGTCATTTCGCTCACCGCAACCTGCAGCGTGCTGCCGTTCGGGATCTTTTTGCCGTCGAGCTGGCGCAGCACATCGCCGCTCTCGAGGCCCGCACGGCTCGCCGGCGAGTCGGGCGTTACCTGGCTGACGATGGCGCCGGTTGCGTCAGGCAAATTGAAGAAGCCGGCGTTGTCGGGCGTCACGTCGTTCATGCTGATGCCCAGGTATCCGTGGTGCACGCTTCCGTTCTTGATGATCGCTTGCGCCGTTGCCTGAGCGATCTGCGAAGGAATTGCAAAGCCCGCGCCGGCAAACGATCCGCTGCCCGAGATGATGAAGGTGTTGATGCCGATCACCTCGCCGTATGCATTCACCAGCGGCCCGCCTGAGTTACCCGGATTGATGGCCGCATCGGTCTGGATGAACGCGCCCGGCTTGCGTGGATCGTCGCGATAAGGATTGGGGCGATCGAGGCCGCTGATGATGCCGCGCGTTACGGTAAAGGGGAAGTTTCCGAAGGGATTGCCGAAGGCCAGCACGGTCTCGCCCGGCTTCACTTTCGTCGAGTCGCCCCACGGCACGCTGGTCAAATCGTGGGCATCGATTTTGATCACCGCGAGGTCGTTGAGTTTGTCCACGCCGATCAGCTTGGCAGTGAAGACGCGGCGATCGTTTAACGTGACGCGTATCTGCGTCGCGCCATCCACGACGTGGTCATTGGTGACGATGTAACCATCCGACGTGAGAATCACGCCACTCCCGATGCCATGTTCAAACTGGGGCTGCTGTTGCCTCTGCTGGCCGCCAGGACCAAAGAAGAACTGCCGGAAGCCGGGCGGCAGGTCCTGGGGATTGATGCCGCCAGACCCCTGTCCGCCGTTCTCTGAGTTTTGATCGTCCTCGGAGACACGCGAAGTAACAGCGACGTTGACGACTGCGGGCGTGACGCGCGAGGCAACGGCTTCTACCGCGTTATCGAGCGCAATCAAAGACGACACGCTGCTCTCATCGAGCGGCCCTGCGGTTGCGGCGTGCGCTTTGCTGTGGTCGAAAAAGAACGCAAGCGAAAACAAAACGGTGGCGAAGATGCCCGCGGGGACTGCGAGCTTCTTCACGATTGCTACTAATGAATTAGTTTTCAAAGACATTGCTTCATCTCCATGGGTGTTGAATTCGATGATTAGAGTTGGAAGAACAGCCAGCCGCCATCCAATGGCGATGCGGCTGGCCGATGAGAACGTGAAGTCGTTTCGTGTGCTGGCTTCGAACCCGATCCTGCGCCAACCGAAGAGCCTGTCGCGGCATCTGCGGGAACCACGAGCAGAATCAGGCGCGTGAAAGTGATCTGCGTGGAGCCGGTTGCATTGGGTTGGGTGGCCACTCCAGTTTGCTCGGGCGTTCCTGTGTCAAAGTCGGCGACTTCTCTGGCCGTTGTCTTGAACGAGCGCGGCGCAGACGTCCGGATCTCTTCCCAGGCTGTGAGAACAATCAATTCCTGGCTCTGCGAAGAAGATGCGATCGGCGTGAATGCTGCGACCTTCGTTGGGACGCCGCGCTGCGCGGCGTCAGGGTTCGTCATCGCCGTCTCAACTGTCTTGTCGCCGCCGCTAAGTTGACCAGCGCCCTGGGTCGCAGGAGCGCCGCGCCTTGCAGGAACAGCAGACTTCGTTTCAATTGCGCGGTAATGCCCGGATGGTTGGAACACTTCATCGTCTGCCGCCGGGCTCGCCTCATGCGCTCGCCTATGAGAAATCCGCGCGATACCCGGAGTTTCGGGAGACGCGAGGGCAGCGGTCTGCATATTGGGCTTAGACGCAGCCACGAAAGCGATCAACTGCGGGCTGCGCGACAGTTCGATTGCTCCAACGAGCAAGCCGCATCCAACCACGCCAACCAGAGCACCGGACGCCAGCGGATGGAGCGCCTGCTTGCGCCGCAAGATGCTGTCGACGCGACGAACAAGTTCCGGCCGCCGGCCCAAGATTCCCAACGAAAGCGCCTGCGCGCGGCGCAAGAATTCACGGCGCTCGATTCCACGCTCGGCAAGTGCGGCAAGACAGGCGGCGTAGGTGCGCGGAGCCTGCGTCTTCTGAACCACTCCCTCGTCGCAGGCCATCTCGCGCTCGCGGCAAAGGCGCCGTTCCATCCAGGCCAGCGCGGGATTCAGAGGAAACAGGACGAGAGAGATTTTTTGCAAAAGATTGGTCCAGTCGTCGCACCGGCGCAGATGCTCGGCTTCGTGCAAAATCACTTGCTCCAATTCGCCTGAGGTCAGCCGTGAATAGAGCCACTGGGGGATGATAATCCGCGGCGCGAAAAAACCGATGACACTCGGGCGGTCGAGTTCGAGCGATGTGCAAACCTCAATACGCCGCGCCGGCAGTGAGTCAGCAAGCAACGAGCGAAGGTCGTCTTCCAATTGAACCGGAATCGCCCCGCGCCACAGTTTGCGCAGGCGCAGCGAATGAAAAACCAGCTCCGCGGCGCGAAATGCAGAGGCCACCAGCCACAACGCGGCGATGGCAAATCCCCACCGGCTGTCCAACTCAAGGAGGGGTCTCGCTGTAGCTCCACCAGCCGGCATCGCGGCGATCGCAGCGGCGGAGTGATCAAAAAGCGGCAAGAACGGCAACAGAGCGGCGATTGTAAATCCCGCAGCCCAAGCCGCAAATCGGTGCGCCGCGGAGGCCCGGAGCAAGAATCGCAGGCAGAGAACCAATACAATCGCAACCAGCGCGTCCTGCCAAAGCGCCGCGACGGCCGCCGGCGCCGCGGCGCGCGCAAACCCGCCGAACGCGGCTCTGCCCCACTCGGCGAACCCCGCCATAACCGAATTGGCTATCTGCACCAAGGGCATCCTTATCTCCCGCTCCGCGTCTTGTCGGGCACCGCGACGCGGATTGCTTCTCTCAATCGCGCCAGTTCCTCAGTGGAGACTTCCTCGTCACCCAACAGGCTCAGCAGCAGCTTCTCGCGCGAATTGCCAAAGAAGCGATTCATCACGTTGCGAACTTCCGAGCGGCTCGCCTCGTTCTCTTTGACGCACGGCCAGTAAACAAAGGCTCGCCCTTCCTGCCGATGTTCAACGTAACCTTTTTGTTCCAGTATCCGGATGGTAGTGAGCACGGAGTTGTAGGCCAGTTGCTTGCCCTCAGGGAGGGCTTCAACCAGGTCGGTAACGGCGGACTCGCCACGCCGCCACAGGATCTTCATCAGCCTCAGCTCGGCTTCGGTGAGCGTATTGGATTTTCTTGGCGGCATCGTTAAATGATTGATTCCAATATGCAGATTTGCCAAAGCTCAGCGCCTTGACACTTCATAGACGAACAACTAAAGGATTAGTTACCAGATCTGTCCAGATTTTTCAAGATGCTGCGCCTAAGAATTCATTGTCCGCACAAACCGCAGCCCCGAAAATCTCTGCCCTGTGCTACGATCCGTGCAAGCGTTCACTCCATTGAATTTCTTGCACGAAAATCCAGGACTGAGCTGGCGTTTTCTACCGGCGCAACCATCTGCGAGTGTTACCGCAGCCATGTTGTCCCGTCGGCTCAATGGGGGCGAGTCGCTCTCCCGCCGGGAGTGGCACACAGATTGATTATGAACACTCAGCTCAGGCCGATGACCCTTGGCGAGATTCTCGACCGTACGGCCGAGCTCTACCGGACTCATTTTCTGCTGTTTGCCGGGATTTCTTCCATTTTTGCCGTCATTATGCTCGCAGTGCAGCTCTTGTATCTGCGCTCGCTCGTCCTGCTCGGCTATCCCAACCTGATGGCGCATTGGCAATGGGGAACGGCAGCTGTCGCAGTGGTTGAAGCGCTCGTGGTGCTGATGCTGGCCGGGCTATCGATCGCGGCGATCAATCGGGCCGTCGCCTGGGTGTATCTGGACAAGCCCGCGACGATTCGTGCCGCCGCAAAAAGCGTCGTGCCGCGGCTCAAAACCTACTTGTGGCTCATGACAATCACCTCATTCCGCGCATGGGCACCTTTTGCCGCCCTTTATGTCGCCTTTATTGGCATCGCGGTTGCGGTCCTTCCACATGGCTTCATGACGAATCCAGCCGCAGCGCAGGGCGCGACTCAGCAAAACCCCGGCGCCATGATGGCTGCGGGTATCGGCATGCTCGTTCTTATGCCGTTTTTTGCATTGGCCCTGCTGTACGGCGTGTGGATGACACTCCGCTACTCGTTGGCCGTGCCCGCTTGCGTGGTTGAAGAATTGCCGGCCGCGGGCGCAATCAAACGAAGCATCGAGCTCAGCCTTGGCTCGCGCGGCCGTATCTTTGTCCTCGGCCTCCTGGTGTATGCGGTGCGCCTGGTGCTGGGCATTCTGTTCGGATTCCCCATGTTGGCCCTCGCACTCAAACATCCCGGCCAGCCGCTACCGCTGCTCTGGATGGTTGTGGCTCAAATCGGCAGTTTCCTGACCAGCGCGCTGATTGGCCCCATTTATTCCACCGGCCTTACGCTCTTCTATTACGATCAGCGCATTCGCAAAGAAGGCTTCGACATTGAGTGGATGATGCAGGCCGCGGGGTTATCGCCGCAGACTGAGTTGCCGGCGCCGCAAAATTCCTGAACCAGCAAGGACTCTCATGAGCGAGACATTCAGGCCTTCTACACTCGGTGAGATTCTCGATCGCACAGCGCAGATTTACCGCCGCAATTTCTGGCTCTTTGCCGGCGTGGCGGCTTTGCCTATCGGCGCGATCTTCGCCTTGACAGCCATTGGAGGCGCTTTGTTTGGGGCCGCAACCGCGGCATTCAGGGCCACAAGCCTGGCGAGTCCTGCGGCCATCATAGTCGCCGTACTGGTCGTTTTGATTGCGGCGCCAGTCTACATTGCCGCGGCCGTTTTCTCCTCCGCGGGGCTGACAGAGGCGGCGGCGAGCACGAGTCGTGGGGAAAAGATCACGATCCGCGGCGCGTTTAAGAAGGTGACGCTGCGGTTCTGGAACTACCTGTGGTTCATTATTATGCAGGGGATTGTGGTTGGATTGATCCCGGTGGCGATTGCGGGCGTGCTGATCGGAGTTCTCGTATTTCTTGGGACACTTGCCGGAGCGGGCACTGCCACCGCTGTCGCCGTGGGATTTCTCGTCTTTATCGTCGTGGCGGCGGCGCTGGCTGTCATCGTCTGGCTCGTGTTGGGCTATTCGATCAGCCTCCCCGTGTGCGTCCTGGAAAAGAAATCGGCATGGGATTCGCTGCAGCGCGGATGGATTTTGGGTAAGGGCACGCGCGGACGCATCTTTGTTATGTTTCTGCTGGTGATGGCACTGGCTCTGGCCGTGTCAATGGTCGCGGCAATTCCATCGATGATCATCCTCTTCACCTCCGCGGCCGCCGGCTCTCCGCCCGCTACTGGATCTGTGGCATTTATTGTGGCTGAAGTCACAAGAGCCGTCCTGGATCTCGTCCTGCAGGTCGCGCTCGCGCCCATCTCGGCGATTGCGCTTGTGCTCTTTTATTACGACCAGCGCATTCGCAAGGAGGGCTTCGACATTGAATGGATGATGCAGCAAGCCGGACTCACGCAGACCCCAACGAATGCGCTGGCGACCGGAATCCTGGAAACTTCCGCGCCGGTTGCGCCCCCTGATACCGTGGAAGAACCATGAGTCTGGGGTGGTCGAGATCAGGTTTGCGGCAAGCCGCTGCACGTTCGATGGCAGCTCTCGCGATACTCGCCCCGTTGGCCGCCGGGCCAATCTCCGCGCGCGCCCAGGGAGCCACAGGCGACCCGGGTTGGCGCGATGTGAACGTTGGCGACTACCAGCAGCACCTCAAGGATCTCGACGCGATTGTCGCCGCATGCCAGAAGCAGCGGTCAGGGGCAGCCTCGGCGCAAACCAGTTTCCCGGCGTGCGATCCGGCGCAAATCGGTCCCGATGATCGGGTTCACGGTTTCGGCGCTACTCCCTCGCAGACGCGCGAGGTCCGATTTGACTGGCTGCACTCGGTTCTGACCCGCGCGGCGAAAAAGGACGGCGCGACGCAGAAGACGATCTTCGGTGCGATACCTCGGCCCAACAACAAGCCCGTACCAGTGGAATCGCTGCTGGCCGCCGCGCACGAGCGCCTGCAGGATGACGCAGCGCAGGCGGGAGTGCCGGCTGCTTCACCTCCCAACTTCAGCGACGAGCGAAAATCCCTGAACGCCATCCTGTCTGAACGCGCTTATCAGGGCGTGACCCAGGTATCGACGATGGACCGCCTTCGCGAATGGTTCGACAACCTGCTCGACAAATTCTTTTCAGGGCTGGTGCGCTTTGGATCGCACGCGCCATGGATTGTGTGGCTGCTGCGCATCCTGTTGCTGGTGGCCATTTGCACCGCGCTGGTCTGGTTTCTGCTGCGCATCGAGCGGCGCTCGCGTCTCCGCCTGGTTCCCGAAGTAGAGCCCGCGACCGGCGCGCCCTCTGCGCGCGAATGGCAACTGTGGCTCCGCGATGCGCAAGGGATGGCGGCGCAAGGTCAGTGGCGCGAGGCCATTCACTTCCTCTATTGGGCTGCAATCGCGCGTCTGGAGTCGAAGCGATTGTGGCCGGCTGACCGCGCGCGCACTCCACGCGAATATCTCGCTTTAGTAGCAGGCACCGATCCGCGCAAAACGAACCTCACCGCACTTACACGGAGTTTTGAGCGCACGTGGTACGGCGGCCGCGTGGCCCAAGCTGCGGACTTCAATGCCGCTCTGCAGCAGGCAGCGGCACTGGGAGTGACGCCGGAATGAAGCTGCTCCCCTCACTCGACGCGAAGGACCGCCGGCTGCTCATCGGTTGCATGACCGCGGTCATTGTTCTCGCACTCGTGACTGCTTTCCTGTCGCGTAACGAAAACGACGACAACAATACCGTGCCCAGCTCGTATCTGACTGGGAAGCACGGCGCCCGGGCCGCCTATGAGCTGCTCAAGGCAAGCGGCTACAACGTGCAGCGCTGGGAGCAGCCGCTGAGCGATTTAGCCGAGCGCGCCGACACGCGAACGGTGGTCATCTTTGCCGAGCCCGACCAGGGTGACTTGGCGCCGGAAGATTTAAAAGCAGTGCGCGAGATTGTCACAAAGGGCGGCCGCGTTGTGGTCACGGGTTGGTCCGGCGGCATGATTGCTCCCAACGGCAGCGCTCAACCTCCGTCGCAGTTTCAAGTGGCGTGCAAGCTCACGCCGCAGGGGCTCGATCCACTAGCCGACTCCGGCGAAGTGTGGATGGTTCCAGAAGCCAGTTGGGGATTCGATCGTCCGCTCGATCGCGTGCAGTACAACTGCTCGGGTAAGCCCGCGGTCGTGGAGTACTCCGAAAACAAAGGGGAAGTGATCTGGTGGGCCAGCTCAACGCCGCTCGAGAACGGCACCATCAACCGCGCCGAGAATCTGAATTTATTTCTGAACTCGCTTGGCCCGCGCGAAGGCCATGACTTCTATTGGGACGAATCGCTGCACGGCGAGACGCGCACGGAGTGGTTCTATGCCAGCGGGCCGGCAATCTGGTTGCTGCGGTGCGCTCTGGTTGGGATCGGGCTGCTCATTCTCTTCAGCTTCAGCCGGAGGCGCGGACCTGTGCGCGATCTGCCGGCTCCTGTTCGTGCTACGCCCGTCGAATTTCTTGAAGCGTTGGGCTCGCTCTATGCGGAGGCACGAGCATCGGCCACAGCAGTTGATCTGGCTTATGAGCGATTCCGCCGCCGGATGGGCGATCTGTGCGGATTGAAGGGCGCAAAGATGAGCGCAGAGGAGCTGGCCGCGGCACTGCGCCGGCGATTCCCTAAGGCCGCACCCGAACTCGAGAAGGATCTGGCCGATTGCGAAGCGGCCGCGAAGAACGACAAGCTGACGCCGAAGAACGCGCTGGTGCTGGTGCAGGTACTGAATCGGCACAGTGAGCTACTGACCGCCGCGGCTCTTGCAGGCCCGGCGCATCGATGAAGATGGGACATGGGGAAGATGGCATGTGCCAGAAGAATTGAACCGACAATGTGGAAAGCAAGGAGACCGGAATGACCGAGGAAACGAATCAGGAACGGAGCTCACAACCTTCGAGCGCGGCGCTGCCGGCGACGCAGAAGCTTCTGACCGCGTCGCGCACGGAGCTGGGGCGCGTGATTGCGGGACAAAGCGAAGTGATCGGCGAAGTCCTGGTCGCAGTGTTGACCCAGGGTCACGCGCTGCTTGAAGGCGTGCCGGGCATTGCGAAAACGCTCATCGTCAAGTCAGTTGGGCGACTGCTTGGCCTCGGGTTCCAACGCGTGCAAGGCACGCCGGACCTGATGCCGGCCGACATCCTGGGCACGACAATGTTTCGTCCCGGCACCGACACATTCGCTTTCCACGCCGGACCGGTCTTCACCGATCTACTTCTGGTGGACGAGATCAACCGCATGCCACCGCGCACGCAGGCCGCGCTGCTGGAATGCATGGAAGAGCGGCAGGTAACGAGCGACGGCGTCCAGCGTCCGCTTCCACCATGGTTTACCGTTTTCGCCACGGAGAATCCCATCGACTTTGAAGGCACATATCCATTGCCCGAGGCGCAGCTCGACCGGTTTCTGCTGAAGATCAAAGTGGGCTACCCGGCTCCGGAGGACGAACGGCTGATGCTCGAACGGCATCACGGCGCTACGCAGGGAAACCTGCTCGACGAAGCGAAGATCGAGCCGCTGCCTGCCGAACTTCTTGCCGCCGCGCGCAATGAGATTCGCGCCATCCGTGTGGAGAACGATCTTTACGGCTACATTCTCGATCTCGTTCGCCGCACGCGCGAGTGGCCGATGCTGGCGCTCGGCGCAAGTCCCCGCGCCGCCATCTGCCTGCTGCGCGTGGCGCAGGCCTTTGCCGCGTTCGAAGACCGTGACTACATCATTCCCGACGACGTGAAGCGCGCGGTTCTGCCTGTGCTGCGCCATCGCATCCTTCTGAAGCCGGAAGCGGAGCTGGAGGGCTTCGATCCGGACCGCGTGCTCAACGACGTTGTGGCCGCGGTTGCGGTGCCGCGGGGATGAACTCTTCTTCCCTCCATCCCGAGCCGGTTCGTGCCGCCTACAAGCCGCGCGGCCGCTTCGCGTTTGGCCTCACCTCACGCACCATCTGGCTACTTGCCGCCGGACTGCTTCTCGCGCTGCCGGGATTCTTTCGGGCGACATGGGGATACGGCATGCTGGTTTGGGATGCGCTGGTGCTGCTCGCGGCCGTTCTTGATGGATTGCGATTGCCAGTCGCACGCGAGATCACGATCGAGCGATCGTGGAGCAACGCACCCGCGCTCGATAGCGAAACCGAGATTGAACTCGCCGTTGAACATGGCGCCGAGACGGTTCTCGAATGCCATTTGGTTGACGACTTGCCCGATGCATTGGTGGCCACGCCTGCCACGCACTCTCTTCGCGCGTTTCCGCGCGTGCGTGCAACGCTGCGTTACAAAATCAAGCCCCGGGAGCGCGGCGATGTTCGCGCCGGTCGAGTCTACATACGTTACGCATCGCCTCTCGGGCTCGTGGAGCGCTGGGGTATGGCGCCGCTCGAGCAACCGGTCCGCGTTTATCCGGCGCTGCGACAAGGCGAGGGGCAGGAGATCTTTCTAGCTCGGGGCCGACAGATCGAACTCCAATTGCGGCGCGCACGCGAGCGCGGATTGGGCCGCGATTTCGAAAGCCTCCGCGAATATCTCGAAGGCGACGATCTGCGCGATGTGTGCTGGACCGCAACTGCGCGGCGCGGCCAGTTGATTACGCGCAGATACCAAACCGAGCGCAGCCAGGCAGTCTGGATCGTTCTGGATGCCGGCAGATTGCTGCGCGGCAGAATCCTCGACGACTCCAGAGATCAGGAACACCGCGGTCACTCCAAGCTTGACTACGCCTGCTCGACCGCCGTGGCGCTGGCGCAACTGGCGCTCTTCTCCGGCGATCGCGTCGGCCTGCTCGTCTACGGACAGCAGGTGCAGCAGCGCGTGCTGCCCGGCCGCGGCCACGCGCATCTGCGGCAAATTGTTGAAGCGCTCGCGCAGGCCCGCGCCGAATTGAGCGAGGCCGATCATCTTCGTGCAACGGCCACGCTGAATCGCTGGCAGCCACGGCGCGCACTGATTCTCTGGATCACGGATCTCGCTGAAACCGCGATGCGCCCTGAAGTCATCGACGGCGCCACGCAGTTGCTACATCGCCACGTGCTGCTCTTTGTGGCCATGGCTCAGCCCGACGTGGTAGCCATCGCCAACGCGCGGCCCAAGAACGTGGAAGAGATGTTCCGAGCCTCTGCCGCGCAGGAGCTGACCACCCGACGCGAATTGCTGCTGGCGCGATTGCGCGACCAAGGCGCGCTCACGCTCGACCTTGACCCGGCTCACCTTACTTCGGCCGTGCTGAACCAGTATTTGAAGGTGAAAGAACGGGCGATGGTGTAGGGCGGGATTTTCCGAAGCAAACCCTTATACATGTTCAACATATGGGTATTTTTTGCGCAGGCCCCAATTCGCGACAAGATGTGTTGATTCTAAAAGAGTTGTTTGCGTAAAATTCGACGTAATTTGGGGCCATTTTTCAACATCTCCGAGATCGATTTGTTGATTCTAAACGAGTTAAATGGCGAAAATTTAGCGAAAAGCGACCTATTTTTTATTTAACGATTTTTTGCCCTCCGAAAAGACGCCGGAATCGGCGGGGTCGCGGAGCTTGCGCGGGCCGTGGCGCGACAGCCGATTCGAGATGTTTTGGATGAATTCCCATACACATTCAAGTGTAGAGATTTAGCGGAAATAATCGGCAAACTTGGCGGATTTTTTTGACGAGTGTTTTCAGTGGATTGCGACGGAAATCGCGGAGTGGGGTCTTGACAGGCTGTGATCCCGAACTTTCTTGATGGCGGGCCCGGGCAGCGAGCGGCTGGAGTGCATCTATTGATGGGAATGACAGTTCATCGACGGAAGTTGAAATCAATGTTGCGGGCTTGTCTGTTCAATTCCATATCGCATTGCTTCTTCAAGTACGTCGATGTTTATATCTGTTAGCGTTTTGAATTTAATGCAATACCCGGTGACGCTTGCTTTGCCGAGCTTCTTCCCAAATGTCCGGGCCAGGTACTTCCTGTCATTGACTCCCATCACGTAAACGGAGACGCCCGTTGTATTCGCACTGATACCGATTTGATAGAATTCCCTGGTTTTTCCATTGGCATATTGCATGGTTTGGGATCCATATCCAATGTTGGGGTTGGAGACGATTTTTCCTTTCTCATCTTTTCCATTCAGGAACCACAATTTACAGGTTGGCATCAACGCCAGAATCATGGCTTGCAACTGTTGCATTTCGCTGCGCTTTGGTTCCGGCTGAGTAGCGATATACTCCTTAATTTGTTTCTGCAAATTCATGGTTATCTCCCCGGCCTAGCGTTACCAATCCAATGCTCCTGGAACCACCGGATTGGAATCGGCGTGCCAGGCTGCGTAAATCGATCAGAATGATACCGGATTCTGTTTACTCATTGCGAACGCTCGGAATTCCCGGCTGGCGACTTCAGGCCAAAACGCTCATCCAGCCTGAGTCAATTACTCAATGCAGGATCGGGACCGACAAAACGCCCCAGCGTCCTAGAATCGAGATGTGGCTGGATCGTCGGCAATGCGCGGGCTTCCCTTTGTGGCCGTCGCTCTGGTTGTTTCTTTCATCGCTGGGGGCGCAGCGGAGGCGCAGAGCGGGACGCAGCATCCATCATTCGAAATCCTGACGCATCGGATGGATGTGGACGTGGACGGGTCGCCAAACGCATACGGTCCGCCGGACAAGGAGACGCTCGACATTCTGACCAATGCGCATTCTCTGAATCGCGCCGACGAGCCGATTGTCGGTTATTTGACGGACGAGCATGGACAGCCAATTCTGCAAGGGCCGGACGATCCCTTCCCTGGCTACTACATTTCTCAGACTGCCTTTGCCGACGTTGGAAATCAGAATGAACGTGATCCGCGGCGCTACGTGGACGCGCGTGCCATCAATTATGTGGTTCGCGGCAACAAAGCGCGGCGGCGCGGCGTACAGGTGGGCGACTTTGTGGCGGTCTATTCGAGGCGCACGGGCAAGAGCGTGTTCGCGATTGTCGGAGATACGGGAAATCCCTCGGGCAACGAAGGCTCGCTTCATTTGTTGCAGGATCTGGGGTATCCGTTTCACGACGGCAAGAGTGAGTCGGTGGAAAAACCTGAGATCGTGATCCGGTTTTATCCGAACTCAAACCCGGAGCATCAGTTTTTCTTTACACAGGGCGAGCTGGACCGAGCTGCGACAAAGATTGGATTGAGCCGGGATTTTGCGGACGGTTCCGCGGCGTATCGGTAGGAGAGCGTGCGATCCCACCCTAAACGCTTGCGCGTTTAGGATGGGGCACCCATTTTCGTGGTGGGTGGAGGGCGCGAAAAGCAGATGCAGGTCCTTCGACTCCGGTCGTCCACCTCGGCGCACGACCTCCGTTCAGGATGACAACACATTCGAGGGGTTTGGCGCCGCGTGCGTCACTCACACGTTAAGAGTGGGCGCCGCTTTTAAGGGCCGGAACAGCCACACCAGCAGCAGCGTGAACAGCAGACCGCCCACCATGAATTTGAGCGGGACAGGAGCGTTTGACGGCGAAAAAAAGCCTTCGAGCGATCCGGCGATGACGAGCAGAGGAATGACGCCGGCGACGAGGCGCGTTGCCTCAACGCCTGCGAGCGCGATGGAATCGCGCCGGCGATAGAGTCCGGGAAATAAAACTCCCTGAGCCAGGCGAAGGCCGGCGCCGCCGGAAAGAACGATCGAAGGCAGCTCGAGAGAGCCGTGGGGCGCGACGAAGCTCCACAGATCGACCGACATGCCGTGCTGCGCGCAGGCCACGCCGACGACGCCGAGCATAAGCCCGTTAAAGAACATGGACCACACCGGCCCGAGGCCGAAGACAATGCCGCCGGCGAAGGCGACAAAGCAGACGGTGAGATTGTTGGTCATGATGGCGCTCGATGCGATGGGCTCAATGCCGACAATCGAGTGCGTCCACATCTCGTGGCGATCGATGGTTTCGACCATGGCCGGCCCGAGCATGTGACGCATGAATTGCGGACGCGCCAGCGTGAGCACCGAACCGAGCAATGCGCCGGCCAGCGTGAGCACCAGCGCCAGCAGCACGTAGCGAATCTGGCGCTGCACGGTGGCCGGATACTCATCGCGCAGAAAATAGAAAATCTTGAGGAAGCCTTTGCGGCGGCTGGAATAGATGATATGGTGGGCGCGAGCCAATAACTGGTTGACGTGCTCGGCATAAGCCCGCGCTGTCGTGTCCTGGCGCAAGGTGGACAGGTCGCTCGCGGCCTGGCGATAGAGCAGAGCGGTTTCGCGCAGTTCGGCGCGCGAAAGCCGCCGCACGCCGCCTGTCGTGGCCTGACCCAGCAGCGCGGCAAGGCGGTCCCAGTAGGGGCGGCGCTTGGCGAGCCACTGATTGGAGAGAATAGTCGTCATGAGCCCGATTGGAGATCAGCTTAACATCGACACCCCGGAGCTGGTGACGATCGAGTTGCCGCTGGCGGGCCTCGGCAGCCGCTTCATCGCGATTCTCGTGGACTATTTGATCTGGGGATTTGTTTTTCTGATTCTTGGCCTTCTGGCGGCCATCATTATTCCCGCCCTGCATTTTTTCGGCGGCGTTTCAGCCAACTGGGCCATCGGCATCGCGCTTCTTATCGTTTTCCTTTTGCAATGGGGCTACTTCGCACTGTTTGAGGCCTTCGGCAATGGGCGCACGCCGGGCAAGCGCGTGGCGAAGATTCGCGTGATTCATCAGTCGGGGCGCGGCATTAATTTTGTTGAGGCGCTGGCTCGCAACCTGGTGCGCTTTGTGGATGCCGCGCCGAGCTTTTATGCGATCGGCGTCGTCGCCATGTTCCTGAGCAAGCGCAGCCAACGCCTTGGCGATATGGTGGCCGGGACGCTGGTGGTTCGCGATCGCGAAATCGATTCGCCGAACTGGGGCGAGAGCAGCGGGCGCACGATTACGGCACCAACGATGGTTACGGAATCGACGATTGCTGCATCGGGATCGACAGACGCCGGTCCATGGGGAGGTCCGCCGCATTTGCGCGTGGTGTTGCCTGCGCCGGCGCTGGCGAAGCTATCTGCTGCCGACCTCGAAGTGCTGGAAGGATTTTTCGCGCGACGCCTGGATATGGACCTGACGACGCGCGCTGCTTTGGCTGGCCGTATTGCCACGGCTCTGTGCGCGAAGTCGGGACTGGTGATTCCGCAGGACACAAGCGTGGAGACTTTTCTTGAAGCCGTGGCGCACCAATTCCGCGAGCAGGCGCGGATGAGCTAGAGCGCGGGCGCATCAGCGCCGGATTTGGCGCAAGGCTGCGAGTCGCGAGCGGGCAGAATGTTGAAGCGAGAGGTATATTAAGATTTTGCCTGGATTGCGCCGGCGGCTAAGCGATTGGCTGCGAACGTCGAAGTGATCGATCAGGAAGAGCCCGGTTTCGCGGAAGAACCGCCGCGCCGGCAATGGGACACGAAGGAGAGCAAGAACATGGCCAAGAGCGTTAACAAAGTTATTCTTCTAGGCAACGTAGGCAAGGACCCAGAGATTCGCTCCACACCTGGAGGCACCATGGTGGCTAACTTTTCGCTGGCTACAAGCGACCGCTTTCAGGACGCGCAGGGCAACTGGCAGGACCGCACCGAGTGGCACAACCTGGTCGCCTTCAAGCGCACCGCGGAGATTGTGCGCGACTATGTGAAGAAGGGGTCAAAGCTTTACATCGAAGGCAAGATCCAGACGCGCAGCTGGGAAGACAAGGACACCAAGGCCAAGCGCTACAAGACCGAAATCCTGGTCAACGATCTTTCGCTGCTGTCGGGACGTGACGATTCGCAGGGCGGGGGTGGATACACGCGCTCGTCGAGCTCTCAAAACGCAGCGGTAAACGAAGACCAGCGCGTGCCCGCGGGCGCGGACGACTTTGCACAGTCGGCTGAAATTTCCGACGACGACATTCC
>CAYOVE010000058.1:0-16537 GCA_964407295.1 uncultured Occallatibacter sp. | reverse complement strand
AGGCCATCCACGCCGGATGCCCCCAGGTTGAAGAAACCATCAAGTGGAGCCGCCCGTTTTTCGAATACCGCGGCACCATCATTTGCAACATCTCGGGCTTCAAGGAGCACTGCAGCCTCGGTTTCTGGGGGCTGGAAATCGGCGCCATTCTGCGCAAGGCCGGCGTCGTCCGTGACGGAGCTATGGGCTCCCTTGGCCGTATCACCAGCATCGAGTCGCTTCCGCCGGAAAAGAAAATCATCGGCTGGGTCGCTCAGGCCGCGGCACTCATTGAGAGCGGCCAGGAAAGAAGCCCCATCGCCGCCCGTCCTCGCGTCGTCAAGCCGGCCAAGCCCGCCCTCAAGACTCCGCCGGATTTGAATCGGGCTCTCGCCAAGAACAAAAAGGCCGCCGCCGGCTTTGCCGCCTTCAGTCCGAGCTGCCGCCGCGAATATATTGAGTGGATCGTCGATGCCAAGCGCGCCGAGACCCGCGAGCAGCGCATCGCCACAGCCGTTAAGTGGATCGCCGAAGGCAAACAGCGCAACTGGAAATATCAAACGTAACTCTGGGGCCTGCCAAGTTTATTGCCTGGCGTCAGCCCTTCGTGCATACACCAGCGTTCCTGCTCCTGACCGTCTATTCGCTAATCCCTGCCATGGTCCCTCGTTCCCTCGGTCACTTGGTGCCTGCCTTTCGCGCCTCGCGCTCCAGTTGTCCCGTCCACGCCAGAAAACGCATCAGATCCCAGCGCTCGGCCCACATGAAGCCAAGCACCGCCCCAGCCGTCAGCGTTTCTGCTTTTTTTCCGGAGTAAGTCTCCACGCGCCAGCGCAGAAACTCGCTCCGCCACGGAGCCAGCCTGTGGCCCCGCGTCGCATTCCACAAGAAACGCAGCGCAGCAAACAAGAAGAATCCCCTCGCCCCTCAGTATAGAGAAGGCGACGCAACCTGCGCTTGTGACGGCGTCATCACTGCAGTTTGCTAAACAGGCTGTTCGACGTCGACTCCAACTGCGCGATCACGTCTTCCAGAGCCGTCTGCTGCGTCTCCGCCTGCGAAAGCTGGGTTGAAATGGTGGGAATGTCGGCCTGCATCAGGTCAGTCTGCGCGGCCGTGAGCTGCGTCTTCTCGTTGGTCACCGCGCCCGACGCTGCGCTGATCTGCGAGATCGAATTGTCAACCGTCACACGCTGCTGCGAGACGTAGTTCAATGCCGTGCTGAGAGCCGTCGTGTCGCTTGCCGCCTGCTGCTCATTCACCGAGCCACTCGAATAGTCGGCCACCAGCGCATTCAACGCACCGAAGACGCTGTTCGCTCCAGCACCCATAAAAATCTGGTCTCCCGGCACATTCAACTGGATCTTTTGTCCATTCGGCAATTCGAGATAGTTCACGTTCTCGTCGCCGTTGTAGCTGGTCACGCCCGGCGATGCCGCTGTCGAAGTCGAGAACGGCGCCGCCGTCGTCTTGCCTCCGGCAAAGATATATTGCCCCTGATAGCTTGTGTTCCCGAGCGACTGCACTTCGTTCAGAATTCCCGAGATCTGGTTCGAGATCGATTTCACGTCGCTGGCATTCATCGTCCCGTTGTTGGCGCTCGTGGCCAGCGAAATCGCCTGCGTCAACTCGGATACAACGCTGCCCAGCGCGGAATCCGCCACCTGCAACTGTCCCGTCACCAGGTTCGAGCTCTCGGTAAATGAATCGTCCTGCTGAATCTGATTCAGAAGCAGCACGTTCTCGCCCGCCCCCACCGGATTCTGGCTGAGCGATGTGATGCTCACCCCGCTCGACAGCTCCGCGCTCAACTGCTGCTCGCTGGATTGCGTCTGATCCAGCGATCCCACCAGATTCGAAATGTATGTCGGATCAACCCGCATCGCCTTGCTCCACAATCGCAACGGACGATGAATGCTTTGCCGCTGCCTCAAGTCCGGTCTTCTAGTCCCCGTTCCCTATTCCCTATTCCCTATTCCCTGTTCCCTGTTCCCTGTCTTTAAGACACCGCGGTCTCCTCGCCCAGATTCAGCGCCGAAGTCATGACCGCGTTGAGAATAGTGAACGCCTGCGACGCGGCCTGGTAGCTTGTCTCGAGAGTCGACATCGCCGAAGCCTCATCGTTCAGGTTCACGCTCGACAGCGCTTTGTTCTGGGTCTGCAATTGCGTCACCGAAGCATTCTGCGCCGTATTCTCCGTTTGCACCTCAGAAACTGTGGAACCCAGCGTCGAGACAAAATTCGAGTAGTAGTTGATCGGCGTCTGTCCATCCACGATCAACCCACTGGCAAGGTTCGCCATGGTCACGGCATTTGAGTTGTCTCCAGTCCCGTTTCCCGATCCCGCCGCCGCTATCTGGCTGGGATCGGTCATGGTGACGCTCATCGCCGCGGCGCTGCCCGCTGCCTGCCCCGGTTCGTTAAAAATATAAAGAGGATTCGCGACCGTCCCCGTCGCGCCATTCAGGTCTGTGCCTGTATTGTTGGCGGCATTCACTGAGGTCGAAATGTCATACGCCAGTTGATCGAGCGAGCTGAGCGCGTTCGGAATGTCCGTGTCCCGCGCCGTCAAATACCCGCCCAGTTGGCCGCCGCCTGATGCTAGTTGCGAAGTGATGTCCGTTCCGCCAAGGAAAAAGTCTGTTGCGCCGTTCACTGTTCCCGTGGTGAGTTGGAAGCTCTTACCCTCCGACACCAGCAACTGCCCCGATGTCGTTGTCACCGAAAGCCCGTTGTTCTCCGTCGTCACCTGGTTGATCCCGATCAGCTGCGAAAGCTGGCTCAAGTCCTGCTGCCGCTGATCTTCCAGCGTTCCGGCGTCCGAGTTCGGAGAGATGGATTCGATTTCCTGGTTCAGTTGCCCAATCGCGCTCGTCAGCGAGTTCACCTGGCTCGCCACTCCCGATGCCTCCTGGTCCAGCGCCGCGCTTTGCGAATTCAAGCTGCTCGCCGCGCTCGAAATGTCGCCGGCCAGCGTCGATGCCGACGAAAGCACATCTTCGCGAAGCGCATTATCCGTCGGATCGCTCTCAAGCGATGAGAACGAATCAAAGAAGCTTGTGATGTCGCTGCCAATATCTCCGGCGGTCGAGCTGGATGAGCCGGAGTCCGGCGTGAATAACGCCTGTATGTTGTTCAACGCCGCCAGCCGCGTACTCGAAGCCGATGCCAGTTGCTGCTGTTGGTCAAGCCGCTCTTCCAGAACCCGGTCGCGCTGCGACGTCGCGCCCGTCTCGGTCACTCCATCGCCAACCTGAATCCCGCTAACATTGATCGGCGAATTTTCCTGCCAGTCCGGTTTCTCCTCCGTGTAACCCGTTGTGTTGGCGTTGGCTACGTTGTTCGCCACCACGTTCAGAGCTTCCTGGTCGGCATCCAAGGCCCCCGAAATCACACTTAAAGCGGAGTTAATCGTGCCCATGAGCATCCCCCGCCTGGGCATCGACCTCCGCGATAGCTTCCGCAGCGACACCGTCTGAAACTTCGGCGGCGTCTTCCGCGGCGCTGTTCGCGTTGCCGTGAATCATCCTCTCGTTGTACTCAAGACGCCTTTCGCGCATCTCGCGCAGTCGCCGCATCACGTTGCGATTGGCGCGCGTCGCCTCCAGCACCCGCTTCAGCACCGACATATCTGCCTGCGCCTCCCGCGCCTGCCGCGCCAGTTCCCTCTTCTCGTCCGCACCCATCCGGTCCAGGTTCCGATTGAGCGCCTCGCAGGAGACCGCAAGCTCCTCAAGCCGCGGCGCATTGAGCAGCGCCAGCGCACGCGATGCTTCCACCACAAGCGCTTTCAGCTCCGGGTTCGCCGCGGTCGCCTCAGGCTCCTGCATCCTTCCATTCCTCTCCTGTTCGCGCGCCGGCGCTTTCCCGTTCCGGCGTTCTGCCGTTCCATCCTTGGTTTACGCAAATGCCGGAAGGGCTATGCGCCGCTCAACATGGCATCCACCAGCTTCGAGGCAACCGCCGATGCCGGCACATCGTAGGTTCCCGCCGCCAGCGCCGACTGAATCTCCGCCACCTTCTCCGGACGCACGCCGTCATCGGTGAGGGCTTGCGAAACTTCATTGGCCGCATTGCTCAAAGTCGCCTTGTCGGAATCGAATGCGCTTCCCGTCGCGGCCGCGCTGCCCTTCGGCTGCGGCGCCGATTGGGACGTCGGATTCACCCCCAACAATGACCTCAATCCGTCCAGGCTATTGCGAATATCCATACACATTGCTCCTTGCCATGCCTATCGGCTTCTTCGCTAATCACTCTAGTCATTCAGGAGCTCTCATCACGGTATTCCCGTGCAGAATTCCGGTTACCTTCCCATTTCCGTGCTGGTTACCCGTGTGGCTACCAGTCCGGGAAAGCTCTGTCACAATTCGATCCGCGATTCCGAACCCGCCGCGCTCGCTGAGCGCCTTGCCAAGCGCCTCGGACGCAAACTCGCCCAGGGCGCCGGTTGAACCCGCTCCTGATCCGGAACCGAAACCTGAGTCGCTGTCTTCGGAGCCTGTCAGCGCATCGCCGTCCGTCATGGGCTCGAGCAACTGCTTCATCATCTGCCCTTCAAACTCGTGCGCCGCCTGCACCAGACGAGGCGAAGGTGTCACTTGCGCGGCAGTTGCGACGGCGTTTCCAGTGATCGATCCAACCTGCATCGCTAGCTCCACTCCCTCTTCGCTGTCCTCTCGGTTCCTTGTTCTCCGGCTCGCTCCCTCGTTCCCCGGCTCGCTCCCTTGTTCTCCGGCTCGCTCCCTTGTTCCCTGGCTCGCTCCCTCATTCCCTTGGTCTCTTGTTCCCTGAATCACAGCACTTCAAGATCCGCGTCCAATGCCCCGGCTGCCTTCATGGTTTGGAGAATCGAGATCACGTCTCGCGCTCCCGCACCGGTACGCTGTAATTCCTCGACCAGATCCTCCACCGTCGCGCCTTCCTTCAAATCGATCCTGTTCACCGGCTTGTCCTGCGCCTGCACCGTCGTCTGCTCCACAACCTGCGTGGTTCCGGACGACAACGCACCGGGCTGCGAGACTTCAACGTTCGTGATCACGTTGATGCTCAGCCCGCCATGCAGAATCGAAACCGGCTGCAGCCGCACTGTACCCCCAATCACCACGGTTCCCGTGCGCTCGTTCACTACCACGCGCGCCCGCGGAAAAACATCGATCTCGAGTTCCTCCACCTGGTCGAGCAACGAAGCCACATCCTCGTCCGGCTGGACAGAGATCTCGACCCGCCGGCTGTCGATCGCTTTTGCGCGCGCCGCACCCAGCGTCTCGTTGACCGTCGCCGCCATCCTTTCCGCGGTATGAAAATCGGCGTCGTTCAGGATCACGCTCACCATGCGCATTTGTTTCAAGTCAAACGGCGCCGCCCGCTCCACCATCGCGCCCCCGGGAATGCGCGCCGTGGTGGGATGATTCACCTGCTTCGAGCTGCCCCCGGACGCCGCCGTGTAGCCGCCCAGCACCAGCGCTCCCTGCGCCTGCGCGTAAATCTGCCCATCGGGCCCGTAGAGCGGCGTCATCAACAGAATCCCGCCTTCGATCGACCGCGCATCGCCGGCCGAAGAAACGGTCACATCCACTTTGTACCCTGGCCCCGAGAACGGCGGCAGCGTGGCCACTACGAACACCGCCGCCATGTTCTTTACCTGCATGTTGCTGGCGCTGTTCGATCCGGTTTGCGGAACGGTGATGCCCATCTTTTCGAGCGCTGAAACCAGCGTCTGCGCCGGAAACACCGTCTGCGAGCTGTCTCCCGTGCCCTTCAGCCCTACGACCAGGCCGTAGCCCACCAACTGGTTGTCGCGGATGCCTTCGACGCTCGTCACATCTTTAATCCGCGACTTCTGTCCCGGCTCCTGGGGCGGGGCGATCGTCATCGCCAGAAGCCAAAATGCGGCCAGGGCTAACCACCACCAGAACGCGCGGCTTTCGAGATACGGAGTGACTCGGCTCCACTTGCCTTTACTCGTCATGTTCGCAACTGCTGCGCGCATCGTCATTCTCGGCCTCTCGAAACTTCAGAACACTACGAGTTTCTCCAGCAGCCGCACCAGCGGATTCGACCGGTAGGTCGAGTCGTTCACAATTCCCTTGCCCGTTACTTCCAGCTCCAGATCCGTCATTGCCGTCGACAGAACTTGATTCTGGTTGCTCACGTCCTCGGGCCGCACCAGGCCGCGCAAAACGATCAGTTGCGTCTGCTGCGAGAACGTGATCTGCCGCGTGGCCTGCACCACGAGCATTCCGTTGGGCAGCACATCCACCACCTCGGCCCCGAAAGTGGTCGCCAAACTCGAATCGGTCGTGCTCTGCCCCTGCGCCGTCAACCCCGACGAAGCCGTCGCGCCCACAAGATTCTGCAGCGCATTCGACGCCTTGAGCGCGCCAAACAGCGACGTCACGCCCGAGTTGGCATTCGATGCGCGCGAGTTTTTTACCTGCCCGTCCGTCGATGCCGACAGGCTTTCGCTCACCACAATCATCACCACGTCGTGAATCCTGTACGCCTTCACATCGGTGCCCAGCCGCACCAACTGCCCTTCGGGGCTCCACAACGAGCCCGCCGTATGCACCTCGGCCGCCTGTTGGGCGCGCACCCGCGCAATGTAATTGCGCAATGCCTCCTCCGGCGGAGTTGCCTTCGCTGCCGGCGTTGCCGCGTGCTTCCTGGTCCACGATCCCGCCGGTGCCGCCAGAAGCACGCCCGCCAAAATCGCCACTGCCCACTCCTTCATGGATGTGCCTTTCGCTCCGACTCGAGCACGGCCCTTCCCGGCCCGAGCGCTACCACGCGAATCGCCTTGCCGCCGATCTTCAATCGCGCCTCAAACTCGCTTCCCGGCCCCGCCGATCCCAGCGCTGTGGCCTCCAGCCGCGCATCGACCACTGTCGAATGTTCCTCGACGATCACTGCATCGCCGGCACGAATCACGGGAGCCATTGCGGGACGGGCCACTCTGTTCGCCGCGCGCACCGCCGCGATTCGCGCCGCTTCACTTTCGAATCCGTCCGTTGATCCGGCGCTCGTACTCGTGGCGCGCACCATGCGCCCAGGGCCTCCGGGATCGCTCGCGTCGCGCATCAGCAGCCAACGATCTCCCGTCGCGGCATCGTCGATCACCCGAATCACCTGGCCCGCAATCTGGCCACGCGCCTGGCCGCAAACGCGCGCCGGAACCCAGGAGGCCAGCACCACAACGCCGAAGAGAATCATCGAGCTCGCATCGAGTTTGCTCATCCCTGCCCCAGTTTCTTCAACCAACGCCGGAGGTTCAGTGCGTCATATTGTTGACTTCGGAATACATGTCATCCGCCGCCTTGATGACCTTCGAATTCGACTCATAAGCCCGCTGCGCCAGCACCATCTGCACAAACTCCGTCACCACGTCCACGTTCGAGTTCTCGAGGTACCCCTGCTGCAGCGTGCCCATGCCTTCCGTCCCGCCCGGGTTGCCCAACACCGGATCGCCGGAGCTGAGCGTGGCCGTGAGCAGGTTGTTGCCCATGCTTTCCAGGCCTCCCGGATTGGGAAACGTGGCCAGTTGAATCTGTCCCAGTTGCGATGGGTTCTGCTGGCCGGCAAGTGTCGCGTTCACCACGCCGTATTCAGTGATCGTCACTGCCGTCGCATTCGACGGAATGGTGATCGTCGGAATCAGCGGGTCGCCGTCGGTGGTCACAATCGTTCCCTGATTGTTCAAATGAAACTGCCCGGCGCGCGTGTACGCGATCGTGCCGTCGGGCCGCTGCACCTGAAAGAATCCCGATCCCTGAATCGCCACATCGAGCGGGTTATCGGTCTCGTTCAACTCGCCCTGCGTATTGATGACTTCGGTGGCCGCCGATTTGGTTCCCAGCCCGATCTGCAATCCCGCCGAAACCGTGTTCTGGCTCTGGGCCGCGCCCGGCGTCACCATATTCTGGTAGACCATGTCCTGAAACTGCAGGCGCAGTTGCCTGAAGCCGGTGGTCGATGAGTTGGCAAGGTTGTTGGCAATGGTGTCCAAATTCATCTGCTGCGCGCTCATGCCACTGGCTGCTGTATACAAGGCTCGAATCATTCGCGACTCCCTTCGGTCGTCGTTATCAGTTCGTAGTTCTTAGTTCTTAGTTCGCAGCCCCTGGTTTCCCATTGAGAGTTGCCCACGACAACGGCGCTAGTTGCACTCAACAGACTGTGAACTGCGAACTCTGAACCGTGAACTCGCATTTCACACCTTCGGCAAATCCTCCGTGGCAAATTTGTTGAACTCTGTGTGGAAGACCGTCAGCGCTCGCTGCATCATCTCCGCCTGGCGCTGCATCACGATCAGATTGAGAGAGCCCTGGACCACGTCCTGATTCGCGGATTCGAGCGCGCCCTCATGGACCGCTGCATCTTTCGCCGCGACCGGTGCCACGCCGGCCGGGGCCACGTAGCGGTTCGCGCCCTCGGGCGTGAGCTCGGTTCCCGCAGGAAACGCGACCAAACCGACCGTCGCCACCGCGCCGCCTGCCACAGAAACCGTTCCATCGCCGCCCACCGAAACTTCGCCCGGAGGTATCGCAATCGGCTGGCCCGCCGCGGTGAGCACCGGCTCATCGGCCTCGGTCACCAACTGCCCGCTCTGCGCACGATGAAAGCTGCCGTCGCGCGTATAGCGCACACCCTGCGGCGTCTGGACCATAAAAAATCCCTGGCCTTCGATGGCCAGGTCGAGCGGGTTGCCGGTCGGCTCGAGAGCCCCTTGCGCCATGCTCAGCCGATCGCCTCCGAGCAGGCCGTAGTTATTCACGGTTTCACCCAGCTGCGAGTCGAATTGCGAACCGGGCGCGTCGGGCCCCAGCAGCACCGAGCGAAAGAACTCGCGCTCGGCGCGATAGCCCGGCGTCTGCGCGTTCGCAAGGTTCGACGCCGCCGTGTCCAGAGCCTGGGTGCGCGCCACCAGGCCCGTCATCGCCGCGTAGTAGCCGCTGTCCATACAAGGGAAACAGTGCAGATGGATGACCGGAAAGGGGGCAGGAAGGATTAGAAGGGAATCATTGTGGGAGAAAGCAAATCGGCGATGGAACAGGCTGATGTCGATCGTCGGCAAAAGTTCCGGTCATGAACGGCGGGGCCAAAATGAACGACCAAGGCCTCCTCGAGGCTTTTCCCGGTTTTCTCGGTCCCCTGTTCCCTCGGTCCCTTGTTCCCTTGGTCCCTTGTTCCCTTGGTCCCTTGTTCCCTTGGTCTCTTGTTCCCTGCCTCACTGCAGCCCGTCGCACACGATCGTGACTTCGAACACCTGGTCGTCGAAGCGATACGTGTGGTGGATCTGAAACTCCGGAGCCTGCACATGCAGCATGTAGTCGTGGCCGGTAATCACAGCGGGAACCGACAGGCCGGTATTTGCCGCCAGTTCGGGCACCTTGCCCTTCCACGCCCCGGCCAGCATGTTGCAGATCTCGCCGATCCCGTCCTTCACCGTGTCGTCGATCGCCGAAAACTCCATGCCCGTCATATGCGCCGCGATCTTCATTGCCGCCTCCCCGCCGGACTTGAACACACACGCGCCGCTCAACACACCGCCGAATCCCACGACCGATGTCACCGACTCTGTGTCCACGACGGCGGGTCCTGTGACCCGTTCGCACTCCAGCCCCAGCATGAGCCGGAAAACCTCTTCCACGCTCGCATCCAGGTTCCGTGGATCGGAGACCTGCTGCACGGACTCTCGCAATGAAACCGCCATCGTACGCTCCCTCGTAACCGCGCCGCCCGCATTTCCGCCGGCAACGCCCTTGTCCTGGCCGCCACTGTGTCCCCCGGTGACCGATGATCGTACACCGTTCAACAGCACGGCGCCCTCCTGTCCTTACCTGTCTTACCCCGGTTCACCCTTCTCCGTGCCCGGGGCTGGAACAAACTGGATCCCGCACCCATCGAATTCCCGGATTCCAAAGAGGCCGGCTCCGCAAAGAGACTTTCGCCAACTGGCCGTGAAGACCCCTACGCCGCGTGCAGCAGCGGCAGTACCCGCTCCTTGACTTGCTCCGCGGTAAACGGCTTGCGAATGTATGCCTGCGCTCCCGCTTCGATCGCCTGCTTCACATGCTCCTCGCTCGATTCCGTGGTGATCATCACCACGGGAATGCCCACTGCCAGGTTCTGCGCGCGGATCTGGCGCAAGAATTCCAGGCCGTCCATGGCCGGCATGTTGATGTCGGAGAGAATCAAGTCGATCTCGGAGGATTTCAAAACTTCAAGCCCTTCGACACCGCTGCCCGCCTCGTGCACCTCCATCGGATCCAACCCCGCCTGGCGCAAGGCGCGTTCGACAATCTTGCGCATCACCGAGGAGTCGTCGACGATCAGCGTTCGAATCTCGCTCATATGCAAGCTCCCTCCACTCTGCTTCTATCGGCGCGCGGGTCCGATCCTTGAGGGTGAATCCGCGACCGCTCTTGCACGCGGACCGTGCCGATCAGGTCCCGGATCGAGTCCACTTCCGGCAACGGCCCGCTCTGGGGCTTGAGACCCATGCGCAGCCAGAAGCAGTCATGCACCCGCACCAGGCGCGACTCCACGGGCCGCGCCCGCTCGACGGCCTTCGCAAAAGCCGAGGCCAGCGCCGATTCGGTTTGCGCTTCGATCAGCTCGGCCGCGGGAAAACGCGCCTCAAGCAGGCGCGCATGCGCCGGGTGGAACTGCGATTCCTGTACCAGCCCGCCCACGACTTCAAGACCTGTCATGCGCTCCAGAGCCAGCGCCAGAGCGGCGTCGAGATGATCCTCGAACCCCAGATAGAGAATTCTCCCCGCCGCCACGCGCAGCGGCAGCGCTCCGAATGCGTCCACAAACAGGCGCGGCACAAGCGCGGTCAACCCCTCGGGTTGATGAAACTCCATGCCCAGCACCGGGCATCCCCACTGCAGGCCGAGCGCGCGCGTCACGTTCTCTTCGCTCGCGCTCCGGCTCTCGACCAGCCACCGGCCCAGCCTTCCGGCGCACGCCGATTTTTGCGACTGAAGCGCCGAGCGCAAGTCCTGGTTTGTGACCCAGCCATGCTCGAGCAGAACCAGGCCCAGCGGAATCCGGTGACGATGGCCCTCGCGCGGAGAGCCTCGCCCATCCATTTCGCGGCTGAGCGCCCGAGCCACTTGCGCCGCCATGCAAGCTTCAGAACAGCACCAGCCGCCTTCGAAGACCGGAGTCTCGCGCCTCCGCCACAGCCGCAGCCAGCCCGATCCGCAACGGGGATTGGCGCAGGTCGAGAAGATGCCCGTGCGCGACATCGCCGCCGCGCCGCCGGGATGAGAAAGCCCGAGCGATGCGCCTGCGGGCCGCCGATCGCCGGCCGAGCCTTGTGCCGCCGCCAGCTCCGGCGCCGACTCGGAGAATCGAGGGAGAGACCGCCGGCTCAGAAGAGGCATCGAATGCTCTCCAGCCGCTTCCGCGGCGCGGCCACCTCCGTCACCCGCAGGCCGAAGTTGCCGTTCACCAGCACCACTTCGCCGCGCGCCACAATCTTGTCGCCCACAATCAGGTCCACGGGATCGGCCACATGGCGATCGAGCTCGACCACGTCGCCCGGCCCCAGGTCGAGAATCTCGCCGAGAGGCATCTCCCGCGAACCGAAGCGCAGAGACGCTTCGAGCTCCACGTCGAGCAGCAGCTCGAGACCTGGACTGAGCGCCGGCGCCGCCAATCTCAGATCGTCGGAGACCGCCGAGAGCGCCGGAGCCGAGGATTGCCCCGGAGTTTGCGTCGAAATCGGCGTCGAAGCCGGGTGAGCTGGCTCGGCAGCCGGCTGCGTCTTTTTGACACTGGCTTCAGTAGGAACCGCCTCCCGAACTTCGTCCCGCACCAGTACCGTCCACGCGCGCCCGCTCGATCGGAGCTGGAAGGCCTGCGTGATCTTGGCCTCGGCCGCGATCTCCTCAAAGCTCACAACCTGGCATTTCTTTCCCGTCGCGGCCAACAGATCGCCGGCCGCGGCGCCGGCCGCCTCGCTCAACAGCTCCTTCCAGCCGGCCTTCTGATCCACTCCCTCGCCCATCAGCGGCGTCTCCAGCACCGCGCCGTCGAGGACGACCGAAAACCGTCCCGCCACATCGCCGCCGAGCGTCGCCGCAAAGCCAAAGGAGCCGGCGCCCAGGGGCTTTGGCAGCGACTCGCTCAACTCCGGCTCGCCAGCCAGAGCCTGCGAGAAAAGCGCCGCCGCCACTTGCGTCCAGCAGTCCAGATAGGTCTTCACGGTTCACCTCCCGCTAAAACCCTTTCGATCCGTGCCGCGCGATGCGCCCCGTGGCGCATGGCGTGGGCCAGCGAAAGCGCCTGGCCCGCAACCCGCAGCTCCGAAAGCGCGTTCGTGCCCACGTCGAGGCGCAGCACGTCGCCGGGTTTGACCTCTTCGAGATCGCTTGCCGCCACGCGCGCCGTGGGCAACTGCAGCGAGCAGCCGAAACGGATCGCGCGCGCCACATCGCTCATGCGCGCCCGCGTGCCGCCCGCGTGGCCCCGCCGGCGCCCCCATTCGGACGTCAGCCGCCGCAGGATCGTGTTCGCCACCACCGCCGGAAAAGCCAGGTTCAGCAATCCCGAGCTGTGCGGCATGCGAATCTCGAAGCTCAGGCAAAGGGTCTTCTCCGCAACCGAAATAATGCGCGCCACCTGAGTCTGCATCTGGCGGCGATCGAACAGAAAGCTCAACCCGACCGGCTGCCATGCCACCGTCAGCTCGCGGCACACGATCTCGACGACGCTCGCCAGAATCGATTCCTCGATGTCGGTGAGCTCGCGCAACGGGCCGTCCTTGCCGTCGCCGCCGAGAAGCAGATCGATGATGGGTGGCGCGAGACCGAGATCGAGTTGCAATACCGCCAGCGCGCCCAAGGGTTCGAGCCGGACCGACGCCACGTAACAGATCTCGGGAATCCTGAGCAGAAACTCGTTGAACTGGATCTGCTCGGCCGACACAAGATTGACCTGAAACCGCGTGCGCAGCCATGCCGCAAGGTTGTGCGTCAGGTTGCGCGCAAACAGATCGTTCAGCATGCTGATGGCGCGCAACTGCTCGGTTGAAATCTGGCCGGCGGAGGAGAAGTTGTAAGGCACCACCTTGGCGCGCACTTCGGCGGGCGCGGCCTCGGGGGTCTGGCTGCGCGCGGCCTGAAAGAGCGCGTCGATTTCATCCTGCTTGAGTGTCTTTTCCGCCACAGCCTACTTCCTCCGCGCCACCGGCCTCAAGTTCGCACGCTCTGTCGCGCCGCCGGCCAGATCGCGCAGCGCGGCGCGCAAATGCACCACCGCCGACGCATGCACCTGCGAGACGCGCGACTCGACCACGCCGAGCGCCAGCCCAATCTCGCGCATGGTCATCTCTTCGTAGTAGTAGAGCGTCATCACCAGCCGCTCGCGGTCGGGCAGGTGCGCAATGGCGCCAGTCAGCCGCTCTTCAAGCTCGCCCCGGAGGCAGTGGAAGAGCGGATCGTCCTCCGGCTTTCCCGGCACGTAGGCCAGCTCCTCCTCGCCCGAATTCTCATTGCGCTCGACATGCAGCGTGCCGATCTCCAGGCCCTTCAGATCTCCCAGCAGTTGCTGATACTCGTCAAGGCCCATCTCCATCTCGGCGGCAATCTCACCCTCGCCTGGCGCACGGCCCAGCCGCGCCGTCAGGACGCGAATGGACTCTTCGACCGCGCGGCCCTTGCGCCTGAGCTCCCGCGGGCTCCAGTCAAGCGTGCGCAGAGAATCCAGGATCGCGCCCCGGATGCGGAACTGCGCGTAGCTGCGAAACTGCACCTTCTTCGTGGGATCGAATTTGGCGAAGGCATCCATCAGCCCCACCACGCCCGCCGAAACCAGGTCCTCGATGTCCACATGCTGCGGCAGCCGCTCGTGGATGCGCCGCGCCAGAAAGCGCACGATGGGCAGGTGCTCGAGCAGCACACGCTCCTGCTCTGTGGTCAGCGCCGGTTGAGTCGTCGCCTGCGGCGGATAGCCGCCGGCAACCGCGCCGCGCCGCGCCGGCCTTTGCTCTCTCGCTGTCGCTGCTTCCATCGCCATCTGCATCCCTTCTCAGCTAGTCCCGATTACGACCGGCTACTCTCCGCACCCGGCAACTTCATCGAACTGTGCCCACGGGGCGCAGCCGGATCTCGGGTGGAACTTCGCTGGCCGCAACCACCGCCAGGCGCGGCACGACCGGCTCCAGCCACCGCCGGACGAAGAAACGGGCCGGACTCGGGCAAAGGAGCACGGGCGGGGCCGAGGAGGATGCGGAACCGATAAGGGATCTCACAGAATCGGCGAGACGGCGGACGACCGGCGTGGCCGGACGCGCATGGGCAGCAAGCTGCCGCTGCCCTCCCATCCCCGAGGTCTCCGGCGCGACCGTCGCGATGATTTCTTCTTCGAGACCGGGATCGAGCAGCAGCACAGGCAACTGGCCGTCTCCATCCACAAGCGGCTGCACCAGCCTTCGTCCCAGCCCAGCCCGTGCCGCTTCAACCAGCGCGACCAGATTCTTTTGCACTGCGGCGGTCTCAAGCAGAGCTTCCAGAATCGATCCCAGATCGCGGATCGACACCCTCTCGCGCAATAACTCAATCAGCACCCGCGCCACCTCGCCCAGCGTCAGAAGCTTCGGCACCAGCTCTTCCAGCAGCTTGGGGTGCGAGTCGTTCATTTGGTCGAGCAGCCGCTTGATCTCCGCGCGGCCCAGCAACTCCCATGCGTGCCGCCGGATCAGTTCTCCGAGATGCGTGGTGACGACCGTGACCGCATCCACCACCGAGTAGCCCGCGGCGATCGCCTGCTCTTCGAGCGCGGGCGCGATCCAGATCGCGGGAACGCCGAAGGCCGGCTCGCGCGTCTCTCTTCCCGTCAGCGGCCTGCGTCCAGGTTCGCCCGAGACCGCCAGCAGATGCGGGCCCTCGGTCTGCCAGCGGCCGATCTCGATGCCGCGAAGCGAGACCACGTATTCGCGCGGCTTCAGGCGCAGGTTGTCCGAGATGTGCACCGGAGGCACCAGAAAGCCCATCTCCGACGAAAGGTGCCTTCGCAACGAGCGCACGCGACCCAACAGTTGCCCGCCCTGCTTCTCGTCGACCAGCGGAATCAGTTGAAACCCGATCTCGAGCGTCAGGTCTTCCAGGCGCATCAAGGCCGCGAGATCCGATCCCTGCGCCGCCGTTTTTTTCTGCTCCTGGAGTGGACTCTCGACCGGAAGAGCCGCCGTCGCGGCGGCTGCCACGCGCCTCGCGCCCACAAACAAGGCCCCGGCCACGGCGAGGAATGCAATCTTCGGCAATCCGGGAATCAGGCACATGCACGCCGAGACCGCGCTCGCCATATAAAGCGTCGCCGGCCGCGCCAGCAGTTGCTGCCGGATCTCGCCGCCCAGCATGCCGGCGGAGTTGGCGCGCGTCAGCGTGATCCCTCCGGCCACCGAAACCAGCAGTGAAGGAATAATCGTCACCAGGCCGTCGCCCACCGTCAGCACGGTGTAGGTCCGCGCCGCCTCGCCCAACTCGATTCCCTGCTGCAGCGTGCCGATCAGCAGGCCCGCAACAATATTGATGGCCGTAATCAGGATCGTGGCCAGCGCATCGCGCTGGTTGAAGCGCGCCGCGCCGTCCATCGCCCCGTAAAACTCCGCCTCGCGCGCGATCGCCTGCCGCCTCCGCCTCGCCTCGGCCTCGTCGATCAGGCCCGCGTTCATGTCCGCATCGATGGCCATCTGTTTGCCCGGCAAGGCATCGAGAGTGAACCGCGCTGTCACCTCAGCGGTGCGCACGGCGCCGTGGGATACGACCAGAAACTGGATCGCGACCAACGCCAGAAACAGCACGAAGCCGACCACGTAATTGCCGCCCACCACAAACTGTCCGAAGGCTTCGATCACCTTTCCCGCGGCCGCGGTTCCCTCCTGGCCGTGCAGCAGTATCCTTCGCGTGGAGGCGATGTTCAGCGACAGCCGGAATAGGGTCAGCAACAACAGCAGCGTGGGAAAGACCGACAGCTCGACCGCCCGGCGAATCTGCACCGCGGAAAGAAACACGATGATCGAACAGGCCATCGAGATCGCCAGCAGGAGATCGAGCACCGGGGCCGGCACCGGAACCAGCATCACGAAGATCACGCTGATCGCGGCCATCGGCAGCAGATAGTCGCGCAGGCTGTGCCAGAGCGAGCTCTTTGCCGGCAACGTTCCCGCGGCCAAAGTTGCGGTACTCATCTCGAAACTCCTCCAAAACTTGCAAGCGCGGAGCGCCTCAACGCAAATCTCCTCCAAAACCCGAAAGCGCGGAACGCCGCCTCATCGCGAAACTCCTCCAAAGCCTGGAACGGCGGAGCCGCCTGAATGCGCGGAGCGCTGGCGGTCGCGCAGCTCGGCCTCCACACGCTGCCGGTAGAGGTAAGCCAGAATCGCGGCCACCGCCGCATACAGCTCCACCGGGATCGCCTGGCCCACCTCGACGGTGCGGTAAAGCGAGCGCGCCAGCGGCGGGTTTTCGACGATCGGCACTCCGGCCCAGCGTGCCTCAGCCTTAATCTCCTCGGCCAGAAGATTCCTCCCCTTGGCCATCACCTTCGG
>CAYOVE010000057.1:0-16591 GCA_964407295.1 uncultured Occallatibacter sp. | reverse complement strand
AACTGTTCACATTTGACCAGTTTTTCACCGTTTCGGTGGGAGAATGGATGCGGGACCAGTTCGCCGCACCGAGCGGGGCCGCACTGCTTTCATTGGGGGAGCACGGCCTGAATCCTGCAGATCGCGCCCGCGCAGCCACTCGACCTGCTGAAAGATGGCCTATGAACGTCTTGCTCGTCTATCCGGAATTTCCTGAAACATTTTGGAGCTTCAGACACGCACTCAAGTTTTTGGGCAAGAGGGCGGCGCAGCCTCCGCTGGGCCTGATGACGGTGGCGGCGCTGCTGCCGGGCGCATGGAAGAAGCGGCTGGTTGATACGAATGTGGAGCGGCTGCGCGATCGCGACCTGAAGTGGGCCGATGCGGTCTTTGTGAGCGGAATGCACATCCAGCGCGATTCGCTGGTGGAGATTGTGGAGCGTTGCCGCGCACGCGGACTGCGCACCGTGGTGGGCGGCCCGATAGCGAGCAGCGTGCCGGCGGCTGAGATGAAGGCCGACCATGTGGTGATCGGCGAAGCGGAGAGCCTGATCGGCGAGCTGGCGAGGGAACTGGAAGCGGGAACGGCGCAGCCCGTGTACCAGGCGGTGGAACGGCCGGAGATGTCGACGAGCCCGCTGCCCGACCTGAGCCTGATCAAAATGAGGCGCTATTCGACGATGACGGTGCAGTACTCGCGCGGCTGCCCGTTCAACTGCGAGTTTTGCGACATTATCGAGATTTACGGGCGGCGGCCGCGGACCAAGGCCGTGGCGCAGGTGCTGGCGGAGCTGGACCAATTGATGGCTGCGGGCTGGCGCGAGACAGTGTTTATCGTGGACGACAACTTCATCGGCAACAAGGCGCGGGCGAAGGAGTTGCTGCGGGCGATGGTCGAGTGGCGCACTGAGACTGGCGCGCGATTCGACTTTATCACCGAAGCGTCACTGAATCTGGCTGACGATGTGGAGCTGATGCAGCTCATGAAGGACGCTGGATTCAGATCGGTGTTTCTTGGCGTGGAGACGCCGGATGAGTCAGGCCTGATTGCGAGCAACAAGCTGCAGAACACGCGGCGGAGTTTGCTGGAGAGCGTGGCGACGATTCAGAGCTACGGGCTGCAGGTGATGGGCGGATTTATTCTCGGGTTCGACACGGATAAGGAAGACATTTTCGACCGCATGGTGGAGTTCATCCAGAAGAGCGGGATTCCGATTGCGATGGTGGGACTGCTGCAGGCGATGCCGGGGACGCAGCTCTTTCGCCGCTTGCGGCGAGAGGACCGGATTGTGGATGCGGGCGGCGGCAACAACACGTTTTGCGACAGGCTGAACTTTTTGCCGCGCATGGATTCGGCCAAGCTTGTGGAAGGCTATCGCGACGTGATGAAGAGAATTTACAACTGCGAGGCCTACTACGAGCGGGTAAAGCTCTATCTGAACCGCGCGCATCCCAAGCCGGCGAAACGTGCGGCGGGAGAACGCGTGAAGAAGCAGGCGAGTCCGCCCTTTCTAACCGGCGCGAATATGCGCGCGCTGGCGAACTCGATTGTGCGGCAGGGCGTGTTTGGCCGGCACCAGTGGAGCTACTGGAAGTTCCTCGCATCCGCTGCGACGAAATACCGTCGCTGTTTTAGTACGGCCATGACGCTGGCCGTGATGGGACATCACTTCCAGGTGATGACGCGGAAGCTCAGCAAAGCGATGGACAAAGCGACGAAGGCAGCCGCAAGCAAGGAGCGGCTGGCCGCCGAGACGAACGGCTCAGCCCGGTAGTTTGCGAAAGCGTTGATCAGGCGCCGGTAGTAATGACCACGCGAAAGCGCGCCTTGCCGCTCATCATGCGGTTGTAGGCTTCTTCGGCCTTCTCCAGCGGATAGGTTTCAATCATGGGCTTGATGCCGGAGAGCGCGCTGAAGTTGAGCGTGTCTTCAGAGTCCATGCCGGTCCCGGAGGGCCAGCCTGCAACCGTTTTGCGGCCGCTGAGAAGCGGAATCCCGTTGACAGAAATGGGCCCATCTTCGGGCGCACCGACAATGATGAGCTTGCCGCTCGGGGCGAGTCCGTCCAATGCCCACTCGAGCGCTTTTGCGCTGGTCAAAGTGGAAAGAATCACCTGGGCGCCGCCGAGTTTTTGCAGCTCCTTGGCCGGGTCCTGAGTTGTTGAGTCAATGTAAACGTGCGCGCCGAGCTCCTTCGCAAGCGGGCCCTTGTCGGCTCCGCGAGCAATGGCGACGGTGCGGTAGCCGCTCTTTGCCGCATATTGCACGCCAAGGTGACCGAGGCCGCCGATGCCGAGGATTGCAACCGTATCGCCGGGGCGCGCGCCACTGTTGCGCAGGCTGTTGTAAGTGGTGATGCCCGCGCAAAGAAGCGGCGCGGCATCAACGTCGTTGAGACTCTCTGGAACGAAGGCGAGCGCGTTGGCGGGAGCGATGACATAGTCGGCATAGCCGCCGTCCATCGTGATTCCGGAGATTTGCGCGTTCTGGCAGAGGACGAAGTCGCCGCGGCGGCATGGAGGACAGTAGTTGCAGTGGCCGCCGTGCCAGCCCAGACCCACGCGCTGACCCGGCTTGAAGAGTGGGACTTCGGGGCCCACTGCGTCCACAACGCCGGCCACCTCATGGCCGGGAATGCGCGGATATTGAATCCCGGGCCAATAGCCGAGCTTGGTAAGCGAATCGCTGTGGCAAACGCCGCAGGCCTGAACCCGAATGCGAACATGGCCGGGGCCGGGATCTGGAAATTCTTTTGTGACGAGTTGAAACGCTCCGCCAGCGGCGGGAACCTGGATGGCACGGCCAGTAACTGTAGACATTCGGCAGCTTCTCCTTGTGCTTCGTGAGATGAAAAGCGCTGGCGGCAGGATGCAAGGAGATGCTTGTGTGAATACGAATTGTTGAAGTGGATGCGGCGGCGCGAACGGCGCAAGTCCTGGGAGGCCGCAAACTTTATACTTGTTGGGACATGCAAGCATTCCTACCCGTAGACGAACAAATGGACCTTCTCCAGAAGGGCGCGGCGGAGATTATCCGTGTGAGCGACCTGAGGGAGCGTCTTGAAGAAAGCCGCAAAACCGGACGGCCGCTGAGAGTGAAGGCGGGGTTCGACCCGACTGCGCCCGATCTGCACCTGGGCCACACCGTGCTGATGCGCAAGCTGCGGCACTTTCAGCAACTCGGGCACACGGTGATTTTCCTCATCGGCGACTCGACCGCGCTTATTGGCGACCCGACGGGGCGCAACGTGACGCGGAAACCGCTAACGCGCGAAGAGATCGACAAAAACGCCCAGACGTATAAGCAGCAGGTGTTCAGGATTCTGGATTCCGAGAAAACCGAAGTGCGCTACAACTCGGAGTGGCTTGACAAGCTTGGCTACGCCGGCCTGATCGGCCTCTCCGCAAAGGTGACGCTCTCGCAGATGCTCGACCGCAAGGAATTCCTCACCCGCTTCCGTGCGGAGCAGGACATCAGCCTGCATGAGCTTCTTTATCCGCTTGCGCAGGGCTACGATTCGGTCGCCTTGAACAGCGATGTCGAGCTAGGGGGAACCGACCAGAAATTCAATCTATTGATGGGCCGGGAGCTGCAGCGCGACTACGGGCAGAAACCGCAGATCGTGCTGATGACGCCAATTTTGGAAGGCCTGGACGGCGTACAGAAAATGTCGAAGTCGCTGGGGAATGCGATTGGCATCAACGAGCCGGCGGGCGAGATGTACGGGAAACTGATGAGCATCTCGGACGAGCTGATGTGGAAGTATTGGGTGCTTCTGACGGACCTGAAGCAAAGTGAGATCGACCATATGAAGGAGCGCGTTGCGGCGGGCGTAGAGCATCCAATGGCAGTCAAAGTCTCTTTGGCGTTTTTGATTGTGTCTGGATTCCATTCCCGGGAAGAGGCAGCCAAGGCGGCCGATGACTGGGGTCGAATGCATCGACAAAACGAAATCCCAGATGACGTCGAACGGGTGGCCGTCTCAGCGCAGCAGATCGGATGGGAGATCAATCGACCGCTTCGACTGGATAGATTGTTGGTTGCTATGGGGCTCGCATCCTCGAATTCCGAAGCACAGCGCAAGATCAAGGAGGGGGCGCTTGAGATCAAGGGAGTTGGATCCAGAGTGACCACGTATATCCCCTTAGCTGCCCCGCCAACCGACACGCCTCCGATCCGTCTCGGCAAGAGGGCAAAGATTGCGGCGATTGTTTAAATACCCTGTATCAAACGGCCTGATTGGCGGATGCCGATGCGATTTTTGGTTCTCCGGTCTCAGAGCCGAGATCTGAGACGCTGTGCCTCGCGTTTGGATCAGATTCGTACACGTCAGAATCATCTGCCAAACTCAATACGCCCGTATCACATCCTTCAGATTCTTCCCACAAGATTCTTGACGTAATCAGTTATATATCTGCAGAAAGAGGGGAGACTTCATGGCCTTACGCGTGAACGCATCGTCGGCCAGCGGCATCTCCAATAATATGACCGTTGCCTTGGAAAACCTGAATACACAATACAATGAAATGTGGCAAAGAGGCTGGGTCGCATCTTTAATTAGCTCACAACTGAATGACGACTTGGAACTGAAGCTCGCTAGCGAGGATGGGACTTCGCAGCGTCGCATCATCCACGGCGCCGCAGGGATGCAGGACCCTGGATCGGTATGCGCGATTCTTCTTAAACTTAGAAGTATGTGGGGCTAGTAGAATGCGAGCCCGCCGCACCATCGGTCCTCCATTCAACAGTCCTCACGCACCGAGCGCAAATTCTCGCGCAGAATCGAGCAGCTTCGTCACCGATTCCTTGGAGCACGACTCGGCGTAAATCCGAAGCAGAGGCTCGGTGCCGCTGGCGCGCAGCAGCAGCCAGGTTTCGGCGGCCTTGGGCTTGGTTGTCGCTTCGGGGTTGTCGAGGAAAAACTTCACGCCGTCGAGATCCTCCTGGTTGTAGATGGCCATACCGGCGAAGACTGTGTCGCCAGGCTTGAGGGCGCGCGCGCGGGCGATGACGGCGTTCTTCTGCGCTTCCGGCAGATGAAGGTCGATGCGGCCGTACTGATGCTCCCCGTACTCGGCCTGAAGATCGGCGACAAGTTGGCCCAAAGTTTTCTTTTCCTGCGCCATGACGTTGGCGAGCATCAGGCAGTTGAGCAGGCCGTCGCGCTCGGGCAGGTGGCGCTGGAAGCCGATGCCGCCCGACTCCTCGCCGCCCATCACGATCTCCCGCTCAAGCATGAGGTCGACGACATACTTGAAGCCGATGCCGTGCTCGATAAGCTCGCGGCCGTATTTCATGGCGATGCGGTCGAGCATTTTGGTGGTGTTGAAGGCGCGCGTGACGGCTCCGGGCCAGCCCTTGTACTGCAGGACCCAGTTCAGAAGTGCGGAATAAATTTTATGCGGATCGACGAAGTTGCCATTCTCGTCGATGGCGCCGATGCGGTCGGCGTCGCCGTCGGTGCAGAGGCCGGCCTGGCAGCCGTTCGCCACAGTGGCCTCGCCAAGCGCGCGGATATTCGGCTCAATGGGCTCAGGATTGATGCCGGGAAAGAGCGGGTCAGGGTTGGAGCGAATCTGCACGTGGGCCACACCGATGCGTGCGAAGATGTCGGCGAGAATGGTGCCGCCCGCGCCATACATGGAGTCGATGCAGAACTTCATGCCGGATTTCGAGATGAGGTCGAGGTCGGCGAAATCTTCAATAGCTTTGAGATAGGTGGGCAGGAAATCGACTTCGGTAACAGGCGCGGGCTGAGCGGCGCGGGGGGCGGGCTTGCCGAGATACGATTCGATGGCCGCGATCATGGCGGGCTGGCCGGAGCCGCCATACCAACCCTTGTACTTCACGCCGTTCCACTGCGCCGGGTTGTGCGAAGAAGTGATCATGATGCCGCCGGCTGCGCCGCGCTCACGCACGCCCCAACTGAGCGCCGGCGTAGGAGTAACAGCGTTGGCGAGCAGGACGGGTATGCCCGTGGCCGCGACGACTTCAGCGCAGGCGTGTGCAAAATCTTTCGATCCGAAACGCGTGTCGTACCCGATGCAGAGACCCTTTGCAGGGTCCTCATGGGCCGATCCTTTGCGAGCGTGAATGTAAGCGGCGATGGCTTCAGCGGCGATGCGGACGTTCGCAAATGTGAAGTCGTCGGCGATGAGGCCGCGCCAGCCGTCGGTGCCGAATTTGATGACAGGTTGAGGCATTCTTGATTTTCGATGCTCCCGGAGAAGCAAAGAAAAACAATAACAGGCCGGGCGGGGCGTGTACACGGGGAGAGTGCGGAGTCCCGGCGAGGGGTATTCTTAACAAAACCATGAAAGTTGCGATTATTGGCGGCGGCATTGTGGGGCTGGCGACGGCGCACCAGCTTCTGGAGCGGCACCCGTCGGTGAAGGTGGTTCTGCTGGAGAAGGAAACCGGGCCAGGCCGTCACCAGACGGGCCACAACAGCGGAGTGCTGCACTGCGGCCTGTATTACAAACCCGGCTCGACAAAGGCGCGGCTGGCGGTAGAGGGGCTGCGCAGAATGACGGCGTTCTGCGAGCAGCACGGCGTGCCTTACGATCTGTGCGGCAAAACGGTTGTGGCCACGGAGGCGGAGGAGATTCCGCGATTGCATGCGCTCATGGAGCGCGGCAAGGCAAACGGCGTGGAAGGTCTGCAACTTCTGAACGCCGAGCAGATTCGCGAGTATGAGCCGCACGCAGCGGGATTGGCGGGAATCCGCGTTCCGCAGGAAGGGATCGTGGATTACGGCGCGGTTTGCGCAGCGATGGTGAAGGAAATTGGCGCGAGAGGCGGCGAGCTACGATTTTCATCGGAAGTGACGCGTGCGAAGAAGACGGCCGCGTGGACGATCGAGACGAAGGGCGATGCGGGGAGTGGATCCTATGAGGCGGATTTCCTGATCAACTGCGCCGGATTGCAATGCGACCGCGTGGGCCGCAGAACGGGCAGCGGCGATCGGGCGAAAATTGTGCCGTTCCGCGGCGAATACTACAAGTTGCGGCCCGAGCGGCAACACCTGGTGAAGAATTTGATATACCCCGTGCCGGACCCGAGTTTTCCGTTTCTTGGAGTGCACTTTACAAGGCAGATTCAAGGCGGGGTGGAATGCGGACCAAATGCGGTGCTGGCCTTCAAGCGCGAGGGGTACCGGCACGCGGATTTTTCGCTGCGCGACACGCTGGAGACGATGACTTATCCGGGTTTCTGGAGATTTTTTGTGCGCTACCCGCGAATGTGCTGGGAGGAGTTTAAGCGGTCGTATAGCAAGAAGCTGTTTTGCCGGTCATTGCAGCGGCTGGTGCCGGAGCTCACGATAGAGGATCTGGCGCAGGGTGGAGCGGGAGTGCGCGCGCAGGCGCTCTCGCCTTCGGGCGAGTTGATGCAGGACTTTTATTTTGTGCGGCGGGAGGGCGCATTGCACGTGCTGAATGCGCCGAGCCCCGCGGCGACGGCGTCGCTGGCGATTGCGGACGCGATCCTGGATCAGGCGCGAGAGGCGCTTGAGGCCTGATTCGGTTTCAGGCGCGCAGCGGTGTAAACTAGCAGAGACCCTGAGCCGGTTCGCCATGGCGGACCGGCTGCGTTATGTCGGGACGTGGCTCAGCCTGGTAGAGCACTCGCTTGGGGTGCGAGGGGTCGGCAGTTCGAATCTGCCCGTCCCGACCAATTCAGTTTTGCCAATACCTTTCGTCCAGCAAATCCCTTCGTGGCCGACCCACGAAGCACCCCAACCAGCGCCGTAGCGCCAGCGAAGGCGTCGAATCAAGACTGCGAGGGGTGCGAGGCGCAGCCTCGCCATTCGGCAGTTCGAATCTGCCCGTCCCGACCAATTCAGTTTTGCCAATACCCTTCGTCCAGCAAATCCCTTCGTGGCCGACCCACGAAGCACCCCAACCAGCGCCAAAGCGCCAGCGAAGGCGCCGAATCAAGACTGCGAGGGGTGCGAGGCAGAGCCAAGCGTGCGCGGCAGTTCGAATCTGCCCGTCCCGACCAATTCAGTTTTGCCAATACCCTTCGTCCAGCAAATCCCTTCGTGGCCGACCCACGAAGCACCCCAACCAGCGCCAAAGCGCCAGCGAAGGCGCCGAATCAAGCCTGCGAGGGGTGCGAGGCCTGGAGTCCATGGGACGAGGCCGGCTGCGAGTTCTCCAGACGAAAACAGCCGATGGGAAATGAACCAAGTGAGCAACCGGCTCCGCGATTCCACGTGGGATAAGATCAATATCAATCGTGGCTTGGGTCGCTTGATTCGGACGTGCGCGGGATTTACGCCTGATTTCGGCTGGCGATCGTTTGTGACCTTGTGGGGAGACAATCATGTCGGAAACCACATTGAACCCCAAATCGCTTGTGACCGGGGGAGCGGGGTTCATCGGAAGTCACGTCGCGGATGAGTTGCTGCTGGCCGGTCACAAGGTGGTGGCGCTCGACGACCTGTCAGGCGGCTTTGAGGACAATATCAGTCCTCAGGTCGAGTTCGTCAAAGGATCGATCACGGACGTTGCCCTGGTCGATTCGCTGTTTGACCGCTACCGCTTCGATTATGTATTCCATATCGCCGCCTATGCCGCCGAGGGGCTCAGTCACTTCATCCGGCGCTTCAACTACACCAACAACCTTTTGGGAAGCGTGACGCTGATCAATGCGGCAGTGCGCCACCATTGCCGGAGTTTTGTGTTTACGTCAAGCATCGCCGTCTACGGCGCCGGACAGACGCCGATGACCGAGGAGATGACGCCGGCGCCGGAGGATCCCTACGGCATTTCAAAGTTCGCAGTTGAAATGGATCTCGATGCAGCGCATCGGCTTTTTGGGCTCAACTATATTGTCTTCCGGCCGCACAACGTGTATGGAGAGCGGCAAAACGTCGGCGACAAATACAGAAACGTCATCGGCATCTTTATGAACCAGGTGATGCAGGGGCTGCCGTGCACGATCTTTGGCGACGGGACACAAACGCGTGCTTTCTCTCACATTTCCGATGTTGCCCCTGCCATCGCAAGATCGATCTCCGTCCCCGGCGCATACAACCAGGTCTTCAATATCGGCGCGGATATTCCGTATTCGGTAAAGGACCTGGCGGAAGCGGTGCAACAGTCAATGGGAAAGCGAACAGGGACAGAGTTCTTACCGGCTCGCAACGAGGTGCAGCACGCGTTCAGCGATCACAGCAAAGCTCGCCGAATTCTTGGCGCTGAGGCAGCGACCCCTCTTGCGGCGGGATTGGAACGCATGGCGCAATGGGCCATCCATGCGGGACCACGCTCATCGAGTGAATTCAATTCGATCGAGCTGGAAGAAGGCCTGCCTCCGAGCTGGGTGAAAAAGTGTACAAGAACCTAAGCGTCAGCGTGGCGATGCCGGCCTATAACGAAACAGCGGGCATCGTAGCCGCGGTACGCGGATACCTCGCGCTTGCCGAAGTCGACGAAGTGGTCGTAGCAGACAACAACAGCAGCGACGGAACCGCGGCGCTTGCTGAGAGCGCGGGAGCTCGCGTCGTGCAGGAAAAGCGCCAGGGTTACGGCTATGCCTGCAGGAAATCGCTGGAAGCGGCCAGCGGCGACCTTATTGTTCTGGTCGAGCCCGACAGCACTTTCAGGCCAATCGACATCTATAAATTCTTCGCCTATGCGGAGGAATTCGATGTCGTGTTCGGCACGCGAACATCCAAAACCTGCATCTGGGAGGGCTCGAACATGGGGCCATTCCTGCGCTACGGCAATTGGGCGGTGGCCAAAATGCTTGAGTATCTGCATAACGGACCCTGCCTGACCGATGTAGGCTGCACGTACAAGCTGTTACGGCGCGACGCCCTGCGCCAGATCGAGCCGCTCTTCACGGTGGGAGGCAGCCACTTCTCGCCTGAATTGATGATGCTGGCTATCCGAACGCGACTCACCTGCGTAGAAATTCCGGTGAACTATCTTCCCCGTACCGGCGATTCAAAGATTACGGGCAGCTTCAAAAAAGCGTTCCGGCTCGGATTACGCATGATCGCCATGATTGTTCGTTATCGATTCAGGACTTTTCCCAAGGCGATCTCGACGGTCCCGGATTCAGCGGTATTCTCCGGCGCGCGGACCGCTGGAGAGTGAGCGGCTAGCGGCGTAATTCGAAATACTTTGTCTCTCCAACCTTGGCAAAATTCGATCTCACGTAAGAGAGCACAGATTGCGGATAGATGGGCTCATTCAAAGGCTCGAATCCATCCCTCAGGTCGGTTGGCTCGACCTTTTCGACAATTAAGATGATCTTTCCCTTCTGATCGGCAATGCTTTGCTGAAACTGGACGATCATCTTCGGATTCGGCAGCATCTCCTGGTAAGGCCAGTCGATGGGCAATGGATCGAGTTGCGGGCCCTTCACCCAATAGGCGGAAAAACCAGGGATAATCGCGTATGGCGTACCGTGCGTCTCGCTGATGGCAAGATTCAGATCGGATAGAAAAGCGTAGGTATTGGGATTGGTGCGGAGAAGGCGGCCGCCTGGCAGAACTCCGTCCAGCCGAGCGGTCAATTCATTTGCCGCCAAATCGCGGTAAATATGGTGATACCTGCCGACACAAAAAGCGACGAGAGTCACCAACGTCAAAAGTCCGAGAGTGAGCGACGAGACGAATCGGTGGCCCGGAAAACTTCCGAAATCCGCAAAGACCGCCTGAAGCAGGAAAACGACCAGTATGCCGCATGCGAGCGTCGGAAAGTTGAAGCCGTTTGAAATGGTTGCCCCCCAGGCCAGGACGACCGCCAGGAGCCCTGCAATGGCGGCCTGCTTGTTTCCGGATTTGAAGAAAAGGTGAGCCAACGCCGCCCCGAGAGCGAGGCCAAATATGCCGAAGGAAACCGTGTCTGAGTAGAGGCGCGATTCGATACTGAGCGCACCCGCGCTCAAAAACAGGGCGGTATATGCCAGCAGATTTCCAACCTCCAACGCCTTGAACTTTCTTTCGTTGACGAATACGGTTGCGAGCATTCCGATAGCAATTGACGCGAATACCTCCTTCCGCATAAGGAAAGGCTCGATGCCGCGAGCCACAAATCCCCGGGCGGATCCAACTTGAATCAGCAGATCGGGCATGGCCCCAAGAGCCAGCATGGATCCGAGGTACAGGGCGCACGGTAAAATCGATGCCACCCAATAGCGAATTCTCTTCCAGTCCCCGAGCAGGAACAAATAAGCGGGGAATACGATAACGAAATTCTGTTTGCAGACAATGGAAAGGCCAATTAGAAAATATCCGCAGAATTTTGGCGGTGAATTCTGGCGCAGCACCAGCAACAGCCCGAACGTGATGAAGAACAAACCATCGAATGTGGGCCAAGCCATGACGGGAAACGTGCTTGCCGTAAAGGCGAAGCAAATCAGGCCCAGAAGGATCTTGTGCCAAAAAGCAATTTCTTTTCGCATCAGCCGGGAAAGAATCTGCGGCCAGGCCCATGCGATCAACGCGATCTGTATCCATGCGACGAACCGGGAGATCCAAAACGTGTAGTCGCCGCCAAACAAAACCTCTGGAGCGTGGAAAAACTCCGAGCCGGGAGTCTGAACCCTGAAGTAGTCCCGATGAGGGACCTGGCCGGCCAGAATGCGGCGGCTAAAAGACAAAATCCATCCTTCATCCGTCGGCGAAAAACCCATCCATGAAAATTCGAGTTGGGCGGCTGTGCCCGCGAGGAGCATGGTGAGAAAGAATGCGGACTCTTGGAGGAATTTGCGCCGACGGCCTGGAACCGGCGATTCAACGTGCACTTCGGTCATAGCAGTCCTATTTCCAATCGCCAAGTCATTGACTGGGCTCCCCTGCTGACAATCTACTCGATCAGGCAAATGGAAAGGACCTGTCCCGCCGACTGACGCCTTGGGCCCGCTCCAATCTCGATCTACGGAGATGCGAAACTCATAACTGCCTGTCCCGGCCGATTCCCGCTGTTTCGACGAGTCTTCCGGGTTCATCGCTCAGATCCTTCGCCGAATCGGGCGTTGTTAAGGCGTGCCCTCCCTGCCTACATGACTTTTGTCATGTACCCAAAAGCAGATTCTTCGCGCATTGTGAAGAGACAGGGCAAAGAACCCAGCATGGGCTTGTGGCCGCGTTTGGCCGGTTCATGAAACGTGTACAGAGAAGCGAAACATCTTCCCCCAGGGCTGCGCAACCTCGAATGGTCTTAAGAACCGCTGCCGCGAAAGCCTCGCGGCGACGCCCGGCCAACCGGATCGGCGACAGGATCATCGAGGGAAAGGCGGCACATGCACTCTCCCCAATCGCGTCACGCAATGCAATCAGGCATTAACCCGCGCAACAGCGTTGTCCGCGCGCTTGTGCTTCTATCGGCTTGTGCGGGACTCGCGGGTTGCACGCAGAAGACCCCGACCCTCAAACAGGTTGCGGGACCCACGATCACCTCTTTTTCCGCCAGCCCAACGTCGATCATCAACGGCTCAACGACCACTCTGAGTTGGGCCACTTCAGCAGCGACCGGCATCGCCATTACGCCAGGCACGTTTGCGTCGACCTCCGCGAGCGGCTCGGTGGTTTTGAGCCCGACGGCGACCACTACTTACACTTTGACAGCGACGAACACGACGGGCGCCGCGACCGCTACGCAGGTGGTGACGGTAACGGAGCCGACATTGCCTGCAATCAGCTCCTTCACGGCGAACCCGACGAGCATTTCATTGGGCGGGATCAGCACGCTGAGCTGGACAACTTCAGGCGCGACGACGCTGAATATTGCGCCGGGAAACCTCGCGTCGACCTCCGCAAGCGGCTCGGTGAACGTGAGCCCGGAGACGACGACCACTTACGTTCTGACGGCGACGAATGCTGCGGGTTCGGTAACGGCTTCGGCCAAGGTAACGCTGACTTCGGCAGGCGGGCCGCTATCGATTACGACGACGAGTTGCCCAGGCGGAACTCAGAACACGGCTTATGCAGGCTGCACGATCGCAGCGACCGGGGGAAATCCGCCCTACGCCTTCTCGATCGACGACAGCGGCAACTATCCTCCATTGCCGGAAGGGTTGACGCTCGACGCATCGTCAGGTGAGATTACGAGCCCGTTGATTGGCGGCCAGGGGACGTACACGCCCGAGTTCGTCGTGACAGATGCGACAAGTGCGACGGCCAAGGCGCAGATCGCGTTCGCGATGAACGGGAGCAATGCGTTTTTGGCGAACGTATTCACGTCCGCTTCGATCTTCCATCATCGCGTGGATGCGGCGACCACGAATCTGCCCGTGGACGCGTCGCCCGCGGCGCCGATGTACAGCGGGTATCTGCCCGAGACGATCAAACCGTTCTTCGGGAACAACTCGGGTGCGCCGTTCCCCAACGGAATTCCAGCAATCGAGGTTCCGGCGAACCAGCCGGACGTTTCGATTTCGACGACGATGTATCAGCAGTACTTTACTTCCGGGCCGATCCCGGCTTACGCGCCGATAGAAGGCACGAGCAACTCGACGGGAGACCGGCACGTGCTGGTGTACCTGGAGCCGGGCAACGGAAATAATCCCGCGCTCTACGAGATGTGGCAGGGGATATATCTGGATGGTCCTTGGACCGATTCCTCAAACGCTGAGTGGCCGAATGTGGCGACGGATGCACTGACGCCCCAGGGACAGGGAACATCGGATGCCGCCGGTTTGCCGGTAGGCCCGCTGCTGGCCAATGCGGATGAAGTGATTGGGACGGGCACGCCGACAGCGCCGAACGGGACTGTTCAGCATCCGATCCGATTCACGCTGAATCACATGCTGAATTACTGGGTGTGGCCGGCGACCGAAACGGCGGGCGTTGGGAGTTGCGACGACAGCAGCGGCGCGCCAATTTCCGTGGAGAGCGAGATTTCGCAGTCTACGCCGCCATCAAGCTGCACGATGAGCGGCGCGGCAGGGGAGATTTACCGGCTGAAGGCGTCGGTAGTGACTCCAACTTGCGCGGCCACGAGTCCGCAGGCTGCGATCATCATTACCGGATTCCGGAATTACGGAATCATTTTGGCCGACAACGGCGACAGCGGCGGCCTGATTGGGACGCCGGACGCGCGCTGGAACGACGCCGATCTCTCGTGCCTGACGAGCCTGACGCTTTCTGACTTTGAACCGGTCAATGTATCAAGCCTGATGGTTTCGAACGATAGCGGAGCGACCAGCCACTAAGCGCGACCTCGGCTGTCGATGTCGCGGGTTAGTGCGCGGGGGGAACGTAGTCGGCCGGTAGGGCCGAGCCGGAACCGAAGAAAAACTCCTCCATTTGGTCGACGAGGAACTGCTGCGCCTGGGGCAACCAGGGCTGGAGGCGATACTCGTTGAGCAGCATCTTCTGGCGGGCGAGCCACTCGTCCCAGGCTGCTTTCGAGACGTTCTTATAGATCTTCTGGCCAAACTCCGAGTCAAAAGGCGGCTCGTCGAGGCCTTCCATTTCCTTTTTATTGCGAACGCAAAAAACCATGTGCGCCATGAAGATTGCTCCCAGATGCCATTGTAAATTGCATGGCCGGGAGGGTCCCGGCGTGCGGCGGTTGGCTTCCGTTGCCCACGGCCGGCGCTTGGGCATCTCGCTGCGCATTTCAGCCTGAGCAAATCTGACCAGACCGATTCTCTCAATTCAGACCAGAATCATCTTGGCGCTTTGTCTATCTTCCGGAAGCGGTCGAACTCAAAGCAAGCAGCCCGATCAAAAAAGGAGCTTCCATGTCCGATACGAATGTTTCCGGCGTTAATGCATCTGGCCTCTCTGACAACGCCGCCGGAGGTCTTTCCTACGTTACGATCATCCCGGCCATTGTGTTCCTGATCCTTGAGCCCTACAAGAAAAGCGCCTTTGTCCGCTTTAACGCCTGGCAGTCGATCTTCTTTTACGTCGCCTGGGCTGTGGTGCACATCCTTGTTGAGATCGTACAAAACCTCGTTCCGACGGTCGTCTTCCTCACCTTGTCCTTGTGGCAATTTGTGGATCTCGCCTTTTTTGTCGTACTGGTGATCGTCTTCGTCAGCGCATTTAACGGCAAGCGCTCTCTGCTGCCCATCGTTGGCGGACTGGCCGAGAAACAAGCGAACCGGTAGCTGCCCCCCAGCAGCGCCGATATCAAGAATGGCCTCCGAAGGAGGCCGTTTTTGTCTGTGCCGACTGCCCGTTCCGCCCGACCTCTGCCTTTAAGCGGCCCAAACTCAGCTTGATTGCGCGTAAATTATCTTGACAAGAGGATGGGCGGCAGGTTGTTCTATCTCCACCTCGCTTGACGTGGTCGGCCTCATGAGCTGAATCTGCCGGTGCGCCGGGTAGGTACCGAAGCCAAGAACCCCTCCCCATCAACCGTTTTTCCTTGAAAAGGAGAATTGCTATGGCCGATGAACCGAACACAGGAGCAACAGCCAGCTCCGGGCTGTCAGAGGATGCCGCCAGCGGCCTCGCCTATCTGACGGTTGTCCCGGCGATCATTTTTCTGATCGTTGCGCCGTACAACACGAATCCGAAGATCAAGTTCCACGCATGGCAGAACGTCTTCCTCACGATCGGATGGTTTGCATGTTCAGTTGTGATGATCATTCCGATCCTCGGCTGGATCGTGGGTGTTCTCGGCGTCCTGGCGCTCTTCGTTTGCTGGATCATCGCCATCATCCAGGCATTCCAGGGGAAGAGATTCGTCATCCCCTTCATTGGGCCTCTTGCCGCAAAGCAGGCGGGTGTCTAAGGACGAGCGGCCGGGCGCATGGCCCCGAATGCCGCTGAGTTCATCGCCTTTTGCCCTTCTTGAATCGCCGCTTGCTCCCACCCGGGGGTGGCGGCGATGTGTTTTTGCGTTTGTTTTTCTTGGATTTTGAAGAGGACGGCGCGGTCTTTCTGCCGGTGAGCGGCAATTCATCTTCCACAAGAGCAAATTGAAGTTTGCGCTCCTGCGCAAGGACGCGATCCAGGATGACCTGCACACGGTCTCCGGCACGGAGGCGGCGGCCTGTGCGCTCGCCGATGATTTCGTGCGTGTTCTCACGCCAGGTGTAGCGGTCGGCGCGCAGAGTGTCGATGGGGACGAGGCCCTCGACGAAGAGATCGGTGAGCTCGACAAAGAGGCCGAATTTGGCGGGATTCAGAACGAGAGCGGCGAACTCGTCGCCGACGCGATCCTGCATGAAGCGAACTTTTTTCCACTCGACAAGCTCGCGCTCTGCTTCGGCGGCGCGGCGCTCGTTGTAGCTGGTTTCCTCGGCGATCTCGGCAAGTTCGGGTTCGGAGATGGGGGGATCGATGGCGGAGGCGCCTCCCTTCCCCGGTCCCCATGTGCGAGCGGCCGGGGCCACCCCATGTTGTGCTCTACCCTCGTTCGGGTGCGACCATGGCGAGCTGAGACGCGAAGCGGTGATGGTGCGACGGCCGGGGACGCCGGCGCGGAGAAGCGTCTTGGCGATGCGGTGGACGATGAGGTCGGGATACCGGCGGATGGGTGAGGTGAAGTGGGTGTATGTGGGTGCGGCGAGCGCGAAGTGGCCCTCATTGACCTCGGAGTAGCGTGCCTGCGATAGCGACCGCAGCATAAGGTAGCTGAGGATGCGCTCCTCCGGCTTGCCTTCAATGCGCGCGGCGAGCTTTTGATACATGCGCGG
>CAYOVE010000056.1:0-16600 GCA_964407295.1 uncultured Occallatibacter sp. | reverse complement strand
TGCCCTTGGCTCCGGCGCGCTGCACAACCGGGATAATCGCCTTCAGCAGCGAGTCGACCGTGTCCCACCACGGCTTTTGCTGCACCAGATTGAGAAGCCATGGCAGATCGTCGAGAGTCAGGATGGCCTGGCAGCGCCCAAGCAAACCGACCGCGACATACTGATATTCCCGCTCACGCATTTGCCACAGGCCTTCCGCGGCCATGCGCAATTCTTCTTGGTCCGCCGGCGAAAAACTCTTGATCAGCGGCGCGACGGCTGCGCGATGATCGGGCATCGAGACGCCCAGATACTCAAACTGATTGCGCATATAGGCGCGCATGCCAGCGGCTCGCTCCGCATTCTTCAGCGGCCGGAGGGCCGCCCACACTTCACGATGAAACTTCGCGACTTTTGATTTCGAGCTCTTTTTGCGCATGGCATATCCCGACGTCAGCATTTTTCATTCCGGCACAGTTGAGTTGCCCATTCACGAATCGCCGCCGGCGTAACTCGTTCCCCGGCGGCCTCGCTTGCGGCCAGTTGCGCGGCCAGGTTGCCGACGGTCGCGCTTTCCGTTTCGCCGATCTCCACGGGCAGCCCGGTCCGCTGTTCGGTTAAAGCGATCAGCAGTTTGTTGCGCGTGGCTCCGCCGATCATATGAATGCGCTCCAGTTTGCGCCCCAGCATTTTTTCCAGATTCGCCGACGCCGACGCATACCTCCGCGCCAGGCTTTCAAAGATCGTCCGGGCAAACAGCGGCTCGTTCCCGGCCACGTCGGGGATCGCTTCGAAGCCCAGCCGCGTGAGCTCGTTGTTGATGCGCTTGGGCATTTCAGAGTCGAGCATCAGCGTCGCGGCGTCCATATCGAGCACGCCGCCGGCAGCACTGCGTGCGGCAGCCTCCTGGATGAGATTCTCAATCGACCAGGGGCGCCCCTGCGCCGCCCACGCGTCCATGCACTGCTTGAGCACCCACATGCTGTTGATGAGCGAGTGAAACAAGAGTCCGCCGGCCGCTGCGCCAATGTTGGTATAGCCGGCGTCGAAGGCATGTCTGGTCGTGACCGGATGTTGAATGATCGTACCCACCAGCGACCACGTGCCGGAACTGATGTAAGCGGCCGAGCTCAGGTCAGTGGGAATGCCCGCGATGGCGCTGGCCGTGTCGTGCGTCGCCGGTGCAATGATCTGCGTGGCTCGGAAGGCGTCGAGTTGCGCCAGCTTTCCCACCAACGGACCCAGAACCGTCCCCGTTGCAACAATCGGCGGCGCAGCTTCTATCGATAACCCTAACGACTCGAAAAGCTCCGCATCCCAGTCGCCAGTCTTCAGATTCACGAGGCCGGTGTGCGAGGCGTTTGTGTATTCAGCTACGCGCCGGCCGCTCAGCCAGTAGAGGACAAACTCCGGGAGCATTACCCACGGCGCGCGACTGTCGATTTTCTGGTTTTTCTCTTCGGGCCCAGCGGCTGAATCAGCGAGAAGCTGATACACGGTGTTGATCTTCAGCGGGTAAGTTCCGGTGCGCTGGTACAAGTCAAAGGAGGAGACGATCCGGTCCGCCGTCTCCTTGGTCGCCGTCGTTCGCTCGTCGCGATAGCAGAACGGCTCGCGCAACATTTTGCCGTCCGGCGCCAGACGCACATAGTCGACCGACCAACTGTCGACGCCTATCGACGCAATGCCTTCGGGAGCCGCGACGGCAGCTTTGCGCAAACCCTCTTCAAGCCCGGCAAGAATCCGGGTGAGCGGCCAGCACAAAGAATCGCCACGGCGCACCGGCCCATTCGGAATGCGATGGATGACTTCGATACTCGGGCGACCGCTCGTCCAGCGAAGCAGCGAGACGCGGCAGCTTTCTGCGCCTAAATCGATAGCGACGCGCGCTGCTTCTTGCATGGCGAGATCGAAACTCCAACTTCCTCAGCGCACAAAAGCTTCAGTCAATCCGCCATCCACGGGAATCACGTGGCCGGTTGTGCAACGCGCCCTGGGACTGGCGAGGAAGAGAATGGCCTCCGCGCAATCAGACGCTCCGATTGCCTTGTGCGTCAAAGTGCGCTCGGCATAGAACGCGGCCAGACGGCTGCGAAGCTCGTCGTCGCTGAACGATTCCTGGAAAGGAATATTGTATTTTCGCAGCGAAACCCGCACGCGGTCGCGCGGAAACATCATGGATCCCTTGACCACGGTGGCGGGTCCAATGCCATTCACGCGGACATTGGGCGCCATGCTCACGGCCAGCTCACGGATCAAGTGCGATAGCGCGGCCTTGCTCACGTCGTAAGCTTCGCTGCCGCGTTTGGCCACTACCGCGTTGGCAGAGCTGGTGAAGACGATGTTCCCGTGCAGTCCCTGCTCTTCAAACATCTTGGCAGCTTCGTCGGCGAGCAAGTAGTTCGCGGTTACGTTTACGGCCAGCGTGTCAGCCCACATCTCGTCGGCAATCTCGCCCTCCAGCGTCGACGGAAATACCGCTGCGGTGTTGATAAGAATGTCGATGCCACCGAAGGTCAGCGCCGCTTCGCCCAGCGCTTTGCGAATCGAATCGCGGCTGCGAATATCGACGCCGGCGCGGCCGGTAAACTCGGGCGACGAGATCGCGGCAATTTCGCCGGCCACGCGCGCCACGCCTTCCTCGTTCCGGTCGGCGACAACGACATGAGCACCGCGCGATGCTGCCAACCGCGCCACTTCGCGCCCGATGCCGCTGGCTCCGCCCACGACGAAAGCCACGCGCCGGCTTAGCTCCTTCTCCGGCGGCCTGCGGCGAATTTTTGCCTCTTCCAGCGCCCAATACTCGATGCGAAACGCCTCCGCAGCGGGCAACGCCACATAATTGTCGTAAACTTTGAAGCTCGCCGGATCCATTCCCGGAGGGCACTGCGGCACTGTGCCGGTCACCGCGCCGTCGCCGAGCAAGCTTGCGCCTTCCATCACGTGGATGGCGTTGACATAAAACTCGCCCGTGATGCGCGCCTCGGTCTTGTCTTTGCCAAAGCTGAACATCCCCAGGCCGGGTATCAGCACCACGGCAGGACTGGCGTCGCGGATCGCCGGTGAATCGGGTTTGGCAAACGTGCGGTAGTAGTGGCGATACTGGTCAAGATACTCAGCCAGCGCGCAATCGATCTGCGTCTTCAGCGCCTCAATGCCGTCGTTGGCGCCCCAGTTCACAAACATCGGCCTGATCTTGGTGCGGATGAAGTGATCGGGACAACTGGTTCCCAGAAAGGCCAGCGCCTTGCCGTGCGCGGAATCAACAAACTGCAGCACATCGGGCGCGTCAGAATAGCTGCTGATAAACCGCTGCCTGGCGCTGATGCGCCCACGGAGAAAAGGAGCGATCTGGATCGCAAGTTCGCGGCGATCCGCACGCGCCGGAAGCGCCTCGCCGCCGAAGCGCACTTTGCCCTTCGCTTGCCCGTGACGCTCGATGAATTGGCCGATGCTATCGATCATATGCAGCGTGTTCAGATAGCACTCGCGCTGCGTCTGGCCCCATGTAAAGAGCCCGTGCCCGCCGAGCACGATTCCGTCACAACCTGGATTTTCCTTGACGATCCGCTTCATCATCATCGCCAGCTCGAAGCCGGGGCGCTGCCATGGCAGCCACACCAGCGAGTGACCAAACTCGCGATTGAATTCTTCCATCTTCGATTTGCCGTTGGCGCTGGCCGCGAGCGCGATCGCCCAGTCGGGGTGCAGGTGATCCACATGCGGAAAGGGCAGAAAGCCGTGCAGCGGCGTGTCAATGGACGCGGCGACCGGATTGTTGCGGAAGGCGCACAGCGGATACATCTCCGCCATCTGATCTTCGAACTCAACGCCTTTGTAGATGCGCTCCAGCGCCAGCAGCTTTTCCTGGTAGAGCGTGGCGAATCCGGCGCGCTTGATGCTGCCCAGGTCGCCGCCCGATCCCTTCACCCACAGCACTTCCACAGGGTTGCCGGTCAGCGGGTCGAGCTCGACAACCTTGGAACTCGTATTTCCACCGGCAAAGTTGGTGATGCGCAGATCTGAACCGAGCAGATTCGAGCGGTAGCGCAAAAGTTCAGGCTCATCGAGACCTGCCGCAACCGTCGGGTCCCAGCGGTCCTCGAGAAAACGTAATACAGAAGAAGCTGTCGTAGCCATTGTCATAAGGGGCACTCAATTGGGGGAAGAACCGAACTCAACTCCATGATACAGCCGCCAGCGGGCCGTAAATCGTTTCAAAGGGGGATTCCATCCGGGCGGGCTTCATGCACTGCCACCGCATGCGCCGGATTTCTTTCCAACGTTCGTTTCCCCTTCTCAATCTCACCCAGAGAATCCGGCGATACGGGACGGTGGTGCACATAGTTATAGGGAGGCACTGTGTACCCGCGCAGGATTGAAATGCCGAGCTGAATCAATCGCGGTCCGTAAGTCTCCGCCTCGTGCGAGATGGAGCCGACAATCGCGCTCGATTGCGTGAGCATCTCCTCCAACGCTTCGGGAATGCAATCCTGGCCTACGATCGCGAAGTTCCCCTCCTGGCCGGCCTCGCGCACTGCATCCAGAACGCCCAATGCGCTGGTATCGTTCACCGCGGCCACCAGCGTGAGCTCGCCGCCTTTGTGTTCCCTCAGATACACGCTCATCGCTTTGTGGCTCGCCTCGCGCATCCCTCTGCCTTCAATCTGCACGAATCGATCCGCGGTCAGCCCTTTAAATCGCTCGCGGATTCCGTCGAACGCGCCGGTAATGCGGTGCTGCACAAAGCTGCCGGCCTCTCTGAAGCCCACGCCCACTACCCTGTCCACTACGCCTTTCCATTGGCGCTGTGCGTATTGCGTCAGGATCGCGGCGGCCTCATATCCAACCTCGAAGTTATCCACTCCGAAGTACGTTGCATTCGGGTGGGGCACATCGATTGCCACCATCGGAATCTCGGCCTTCTTAAAGATGTGCGCCACGCGCGGCGCCGCCGCTTCCTCCACCTGGAACTCGAGAACCAGGTCCACTCGCTTGGCCACGAACTCCTCTGCATTGCGTGCGGCCACATCGGGATCGTATCGATTGTCCAGAACGATCAGCTCCACGCCAGAGGCAGCCGCCGCCGCGGTCACGCTGCGCGCCACCGCCTCGCTAAAGGGCATCTCCGCGCTCTGCACGGCAAGTCCGAAGCGTAAGCGCTTCGGCCTCGACACCAGCCGGTACTGCCCGCTCGGAGTCTGCGCCAGGTAGCCGCGATGCACCAGCGTCTTCAAAATGCGATAGACGCTGGTCTTTGAAATGCTGGTCCGCTTGTAAATGTCTTCGAGCGTCAGGGGCAGATGGTCCTGCTCCAGCAACTCGATCACATCGAGCGCCTTGGAGAGAATCGGAATCAGGTACAGCCGTTTGATTTTCGCCTTGGCCAACCGTCCCCCTTTTTTGACTCCCCTATTGAAACATACCGGTGCCGAGCGGTCGGACGCCTGCCGTTACGCGTAGCTGTCCGCGGCCAAATTGCGGCTGCCGCGCTGCTTGGCCACGCGCTCAACATAACCGCCCGAGCGCAGCGCCTCCAGCGGGTCGGCAGGCAGGCCGCGCGCCTCGCGCCATGCGCGCGTCAACGGACGCACATCGCTCCAGAAAGCGCCGCGATAAAGCTCTTCCGCGGCGACCAGATCGCAGTCCTGCTGCAGCTCCGCGAGCTTTTTGCGATCGACCAGCGCAGCTTTCAAATAGAGTTCCTGGGCCGTCATAACGGTCTGGATCATCGCTTCGATCTTGCCCTTCAGGTTGTGGCTCTGATCGATCATGTAGGCCACTGCGTGGGGCAGCCCTTCGGACTGGGCGCTGTGGATTTCATGGAAGATGCGGAAGATCTGGTAGGGATCGATCGAGCCCAGCGTGAGGTCGTCGTCGGCATAGCGCCGGTCATTCAAATGGAACCCGCCCAGCATGCCGGTATGCAGCAGCCACGCCACAATCTGTTCGATATTCTGCGCGTTGTAGTGGTGGCCGGTATCGACCAGCACGCGCGCCTGCGGCCCCGCGTGCCTCGCCAGATGGCTGGCCATGCCCCAATCGGCAATGTCGGTGTGATAAAACGCCGGCTCAAAGGGTTTGTATTCCACCAGCAAACGCTGGCTCGGCGCGAGGTGGCTATGCGCAATTCGCAGCGCCTCCTCAATCCAGCCGATCCGCTTGCGCATGCTCTGCGTTCCCGGATAATTCGATCCGTCCGCCATCCATAGCGAGATGTCGCGCGAACCGAGCGCCTTCGCGATCTCGATCGAATCCAGCAGATGCGTCAGCGCGCGCTCACGGACACTGGCGGATGGATTACACAGCGAACCGAACTTGTACTCCTGATCCTGAAACAGGTTGGGATTGATCGATCCCGCGCGAACGCCGAAACGCTGCTCCAATCGCTTCACTTCGGCCACATCCTTCAGGCCGTTGGGAAGATCCCAAAGCACATGCAGCGCCAGCGTGGGCGTCGCGCCTGTCAGGCGGTTGACCTCGGCCGCATCGGCGAACTTCTCTTCGATGGTGCATGCCGCCGCGGCCTGCACAAACTTGCCGAAGCGCGTGCCCGTGTTGGCGAATCCCCAGGAAGGGATTTCAATAGAAAAGCCGTCCAGTGCCTTGAACGCAACTTCCTCTGGATTCGACTCCGGCATCTTCATCGTTTCCCCTTTTCCCCAAACCGGGCCCGTACTCTGCCGGCTATCGGCTGTCTGCAGCTCGCGGAGCCGGCCAGGCTGGAGAAGCGCAGCCAGACCCTCAACAGAATGTGTGGGTTTCGGTCGAGAGACCCAATAATATTGCATGAGAAATCAATTGTCTATTGCAATCGAGCCCTCGATTTGCCTCCGACCCTACCTCCCGCCCGGCTCGGTTCTTCGCGCCAACTGCCGTCACCCTCTCCGCGCATTCACTCTCAAGCCGCCGCACTCAAACCGATCGTTCCCGGTCTCGTCTGCCGCGACTCTTCAACCTTCCTCTTCCAGCGCCGTCTAACTGAACGAGTTTTCCGGTTTTATTCATTGTGGGCTCCGTTGTTAGATCTCCTCTTTCGGTTTTATAAGTCCGTTCCGCGCTGATGATTCGTTGCGGCGTTCGCGTTGGTAGCCAGGCGCGTTTCAAAAAAGCGATGCGCACGGCAATAAATGCCAACCGCATCGGCACATTCGGAGATGGGTGAGCCATGGGTCAGATTATGATGGGGTCTTCGACCATGCAACCGGCTTGCCCCAGTGAATCTATCGGCTTCTTGTTGTTCTCCATGTACCCGGCGGCTCATTTTCTCCAGGCCGCGAAAACTGTGCGGCACTTCGAGAGTTCTCTCAAGAAAGGTTCCCGGATCACCCCCCTATGATCAACAGGATCAATTCACGCTCGCTGCCCTTCTTCGTTCTGGCCAGTCTTTTCCTCTGTTCCGCCGCCTCCATGGCGCAGAGCGCCGCGCCGGCCGTCCGCATCGTCAGCGCCATCGACGAGAGCCAGCGGATCACGCTCACTCACACCGTCAGTCCCTTTGCCAATGCCGCGAACGATCGCGGCGCAGCCCCTGACGGCATGCAGCTCGACCGGATCCAGCTGGTCCTTCAGCGCAGCACCGCCCAGGAGACAGCGCTCCGCCAGCTCATCGCGCAGATGCACACATCCGGCTCAGCCAACTACCATCAGTGGCTCACTCCGGACCAATTCGGCGCTCAGTTTGGAGCCTCTGACCAGGACATTGCCACGATTGAATCCTGGCTGGGCAGCCATGGCTTCGCCGTCTCCAAAGTGAATCCCGGCAAGTCATCCCTCGAGTTCTCGGGCAGCGTGGCGCAGATGCGCGAGGCCTTCCATACCCAGATCCACAAGTACAACGTCGACGGCCAGTCTCACTACGCCAATGCCAACGATCCCCAGATTCCCGCGGCCCTGGCGCCGGTCATCGGCGGGTTTGTTTCCCTCAACAATTTCCACCCCAAGAGCTACGTCAAGAAGCTCGGTGAAGCCTCGCTCAATCCTGCCTCGCATCAAGTCTCTCAGTGGACATGGGGCAACAGCACCACCGGCACGAATTACATTCTCGCCCCCGCTGACTTCGCCGTTCAATACGATTTGCAGCCGCTTTACAACGCCAACGTCAACGGGAGCGGGCAGACCATCGCCATCATCAACGACTCCAACATCAACATCGATCTCGTCAATCAGTTCCGCACGCTGTTCAATCTTCCCGCCAACCCGCCACAGGTCATCATTGACGGTAACGATCCCGGCGTCGACGGCATCAATGATCCCGATGGTCCCAACGGCGACTCCGTCGAAGCTTATCTCGACGTCGAGTGGTCCGGCGCCGTTGCGCCCAATGCCACCATCGACCTGGTCGTCGCCGCCGACACGTCAATCGAGAGCGGTTTGTTCCTGGCCATTGAGCACGCCGTCTACGGCGATGTCGCGCCCGTCCTCAGCCTTAGCTTCGGCCAGTGCGAATCCACCCTCGGTTCCACGAACTCATTCCTCAATAGCCTGTGGGAGCAGGCAGCCGCGCAGGGCCAGACCGTGATGGTCTCCACCGGAGACAGCGGTTCCGCCGGGTGCGACGACAACGCATACTACGCTGTAAACGGTCAGGCGGTCAGCGGCTTCGCCTCCACGCCTTACAACGTCGCCGTCGGCGGAACGGACTTTTACTATTCCGATTACGCCACAGGCGGCGCCAGCATCTCCAACTACTGGAATACGACCGCGAGCCAGTTGCCCGCCGTCTCTCTCAAGCAGTACACCCCCGAGCAGCCCTGGAATGACAGCCAGTTTGGCCTGAACATTAACAACGAGTTCAGCCTGTACGGCGTCACTACCGATGGCGGTGGCGGCGGCGGCGCCAGCAACGGCGCCGTCTGCAGCACCAACACCTACAACTCCAGCAGCGGCGCCTGCACCGGTACGCTCAGTGGCTATGCCAAACCCTCATGGCAGTCGGGCACCGGGGTTCCCACCGATGGCGTGCGCGATATTCCCGACGTCTCTCTCTTTGCCGCCAACGGAAACAACAACAGCTTCTATCCAATCTGCGCTACCGACGGCGATTGCCAGACCTCAGGTCTTGGCGTTGGCGGCGTCGTGCAGATCTACGGCGTGGGCGGCACGTCTGCCTCTTCGCCCGCCTTCGCCGGCATCATGGCGTTGGTTGACGAAAAATGGGGCCGCCAGGGCCAGGCGGACGACATCCTCTATGCGCTCAAGGCGCAGTACCCCGCCGCCTTTCACGACGTCACGGTTGGAACCAACGCGGTGCCCTGCGAGTACGCGCCGACTTTGACTAAGAATTGCATCTCGGCAACAGGCGCGATCGACTACAACGGTGTTACCGAAGGCGAGATCGGCTCCGGCTCAACGCCTGAATACAACGCCGCCGCCGGCTACAACCTTGCCACCGGCCTCGGCACCATCGACGCCAACAATCTGGTTACGGACTGGCCGAAGGTCACTCTGGCTTCAACGACCACCACCATGAACGCGTCCCAAACCAGCTTCGCTCATGGAACTTCCATCACCATCAGCGGGACCGTGACGGGAACCGGCACGCCTACCGGCAATGTGGCGCTGATGACCGACAGCTCTGAGCCGGGGCAGCAGGGCCAGGGGCAAGCCCAAACCTTGAACGGTTTCGTGGGCACCTTCGGTACCGGCACCTTCGCATTGAGCAATGGATCTTACACAGGCTCCGTAAGCACCCTGCCCGGCGGCAGCTACCACATTTGGGGCCAGTACGGCGGCGACTCCAAGAACGCGATGAGCAGCTCCACGCCGCCCATCGCGATCACCGTCACTCCGGAGAACAGCGGCGTCTTCTTCAATGCGTTCACGTCGGGCGGCAGCTATACTGCCCCGCAAACGGTAAGCTCGGCCATCGACTACGGCACCCAGTTGGATCTCAGTGCCCAGATCGCGCCCAGTTCCCAGCTCTCCTCGTTTGAGACCTGCACCACGAGCTGCCCAGTCTTCACCATTCCTACCGGAACCGTCACCTTCACCGACAGCTCCTCCAGCATCAACACCGCGGTGGTCAACGCCGAGGGCGATGCTGAGTTCAACGCTCCATTTGCGGTCGGTTCGCATTCAGTCACCGCCAACTACAGCGGCGATAGCAGCTATAACAAGTCGACATCTTCCGCAATCGCGTTTTCGGTAGCAAAGGATTCGCCCCAACTGCAGATCTTTACGACGCTAACGACTTCACAGAATGACCTCATCAGTGGCACCGGGCAACAGACGATCCTTACCATCGAGATTTCAAACACCGCCCAATACGGCGCATGCAATCCCACCACCAGCGGGACGTGCAGCTCCGGATCTACCTATCCGGTATCGGTCGCCCCCCCCACGGGAACCATCACTTTTAGCAACAGCACGCTTTCAGGGTTGTCAGGAAACATGGCGCTCAGTGCTTACGTCGACCCGGTAACAGGAGCCCAGTCGGGCGTGGCCAGCTTCGTTATTCCGGCCAACACAACATCGGGCACTTATCAGGCCACTGTCGCATACAGCGGCGACGGGAATTACAACTCGATACCGGCGTCATCGAATACAACGTTCAGTATTCCGATTCAGAACATCAACTCCAGCGGCCTGGTTTCCACCACGACTGCGGTCACCACCGGGTCCATCTCTCCCAATTCCACAATCTCCGTGACGGGAACCGTCACCGGCCAGAGCGGGCATCCGGCCCCGACCGGCTACATTTACGTCTATTCATCCGGGGGCTTCCCCGGCGAAATTCATATTTCGCCGCCATCCACTGGAGTTATTTCGTCGTTCACTTTCTCAGTCAGCAGCCAGGACCTTTTCCAGGGGTCGAACTTCGTCACCCTTCAGTACGCCGGGGACACCAACTACAACCCCTCCACCTTTGTGCTTTACAACAACGCCGCCATTGCGAATCCTCTTTCTGACTTCACGCTGGTGCCCGACACGACCATCGTGCCAGTCAGCGTCAGCGGCGGCGCCGGCAGCGGCACCGACACCATCAATGTCGCGTCCGTCAATGGCTTCAACGGCAACGTGAATCTCACGTGCACGGCTGCGCCCGGCGTCGGCTGCACGATTTCGCCCACGGCGGGCCTTGGCAGCGGCGCCAGCACGACGGCAACCCTTTCCGTCACCGCTCCGGCCGACACTGCCAATCAGACCTACAACGTGCGGGTCACCGGCGCAGATGCCGCGACGGGTGAATTCATCCACACCCTGGCGATCGCCGCAGTGGTCTCTGGTTCACCCGCTGGCTCGTCCAGCTTCGCCGTCAACAACAGCGCGAATATCAACATCGCCACCATCGGCCAAAACGGCGCGTCAACGATCACGGTTACTCCGCTTGGCGGATTTACCGGAACAGTCAATCTCAGTTGCGCAGTCACGCCGCCAACAGGCGCAACCAACTCCGCGACATGCACGTTGGGCGCTGGATCGGCGACTGGCACAACCACCACCACCTCCGTAACCATCAGCGGGGCCTCGGCGCAAACAGCTACGCTCACCATCGATACCCTGGCCACAACGACGGGCGGAGTCTACACGGTGACGGTCACAGGCACATCGGGCGCCATCTCTATCCCGGTGGTTGTCACGGTGAATTTGGGGACGACGGGCATTGCCCTCACGAACAGCGGCGCGATCACGATCTCCGCTCCCGGAGCAACCAGCAACAACACCGCCACAATCACAGCCGCACCGACAAACGGATTCACCGGAACAGTCAGCCTGAGCTGCATTGTAAGCACCAGCATCTCCAGCCCCAACGACCCGCCAACCTGTGGCCTGTCCGCGTCTTCAGTCACAATCAGCGGCACGTCGTCGCAGCAAGTCACGCTAACAGTAACCACGACAGCCGCAACCACCGGCCTCAATAGCCCGGCGAAGCTGTTCTGGCCATCCACGGGCGGCGCGGCTCTCGCACTTCTTGTCTTCTTCGGGATTCCGGCGCGACGCCGTAACTGGCGCTCGTTGCTCGGCCTCATCATCGTCATGGCCGCCCTCGGCACATTGTCCAGTTGCGGCGGCGGCGGTGGGGGAGGCGGCGGAGGCGACGGTGGTGGAGGGGGCGGAAACTCCGGCACAACGACGGGGGCGTACACGGTGACCGTGACAGGTACATCCGGCACAGGCGCGAGCCAGATCTCGCAAACCACGGTCGTCAACGTCACTGTGAACTAAACCGATCGGCCTGCGCGCGACTCGGGCCCTTCCCTCGGGAAGGGCCCGCTGTTTTTCGCCTGCATCATCGTTCCCTTGTTCCCTTGCTCCGTCGTTCGCCGTCTTTTACACCGGCCTCAGCCATAGCACCGGCTGGCGAATCGGAAAGTTCCGCACGATCTCAGGCGTTTTAGGATCGGGCGGCAGCGTGCGCCACAGCGCAATAAACTTCGGCTCGCGATACGCCAGCCCCGCGAACAAAAGGCTGGGCTGACGATTGGGCAGGTCGTCAAAATACTCCACGTCGTGCGGATAAGGCCACTTGCTCTTGTCCTCGATGTAAGGAAACAGGAAATCCACGGCCTTCTTGTAAAGGCTGCCATCGGGTAACGCGAATTGCCACAGATTGTTCGTCGCGCCGTTTGCTGAGATGCCGGATGCCGACGCAATCACGCACACCATCGCCAGCATGTCGAGATTGAAGAGCGAGTAGTTGTAGGGCCTGCTGCGTTTGAGCTCCAGCGGAAAGCTCCCATCCGCCGCCATCTGCTCGGGCAAGAGATGATTGCGGAATCGCTCGCGGCACATCAACATTGCGTTCTCGTTGCCGATGTAAGCTGCAAACGCCGCCGCCTGCACCGTCCAGCAGGTTCCATGGTTGTTCTTGGCCGCTTCTTCTTCCTGTCCGTTGGACGAAATGCGCGTCCACAAGAGATATTCCGTGAACCACTCACGCACGCCGGCGAACTCAGCCGTGGTCATGGCCTGCGCCGCTTCCAAATGCCGCGCAGCGCGCGTCACTTCCACCAGGTGGAGCGTGTCGATAATGCCGTAACTTCGGCCCGTCGATTGCCCCCACACCGCCTGCGCGTAGTCGAGCGACGGATTCATGTGCGTTTCAGGCGCGAGAAACCACGCGCGCAGATGCGCAGCCGCGCGCTCGGCATAGCGCTTGTCCTGCGTGAGGAGCCACGCAGCCGTCAGCGCCGGCACAATCAGGCTCAGCCGAATCAGGGCCAGGCGATGGTCGTTGAAGTTTTGCGGGTCGGAGTAGCCGTCGCGCTCAATGTATGGGCCGCCGGGATTCTTCGGGTCAGGCCACCAATAATCCGCCTCGGAAAAATAGTCGTGCTTGCCGCCCTTGCTGCGCGGCGAAGACGATGCCGTGACGGTGATCGGCGGCGCGGTTAAATATTCGTTGGCCGCGCGCAGAATCCGCTCGCGATCGATGGCCTCGATCTCGCTCAGTGTGATGAGCGGCCCATGGGCGGGAGCCTGAGCAGCAAGCGTCGCAAAGGCTCTTGAGCGACTGGCGGCCATGGCGGCTGCCGCGGAGGAAAGGCAAAACGTCCGGCGATCCATCTCCTCTACCTTCACGGAATGGCCGTGTTCTTGTCCAGCAGCGCACGCGCATCGATTCCACTCGCGGCGCCCGCAAAGTTAACCAGCCTCAAATCGCCCAGCCGAGACAGCAACCCCGTTCACTGTTCATGCTTCTGTCCAAGGTAACGTTCCGGCGGTTTTAGGCGCACCACAACTCCAACAATGGACCTATACTCTTCAAACAGAGCGAGGCCATCCCCATGCCCACCGAAGCCCGCATCCCGGACTTCGTTTTACCCTCATTCGCCGATCCGCACTCCGGGCGCATCGTTCTTCTCGCCGACAATCTCACCGGCGCCTGCGATGCCGGCGCTGCATTCCTCCGCTCCGGGCGTTCGGTTCGCGTCTGGTTCGGCACGAGCGTTCAATTTTCGACCCCGGATTCCGTCCAGGCGTTTAACACCCATTCGCGCGCGCTATCGCCGCGCCGTGCAGCCCACGCAGTCTCTCTCGCCTGCACCGCTCTTGGCGGCGATCCCAATTCGCTTTTTTTCAAGAAGGTTGACTCCGCCGCCAGGGGCCCTGTCGCCGCTGAGTTGCTCGCCGCGCAAAGCGCGCTTGGAGCGCGCGCTGTCCTCTTCGCTCCTGCTTTTCCCGCCGCCGGCCGCACCGTACGCGACGGAACTCTGGAGATTGAAGACGCCGCCGGCCAACATACGCAGATTCGACTCGAACGCCTTTTCCCGCTTTTGGTCCGCGGCCGCATCTTCCACGTCTCGCACGCCCGCGAGCTTGCGCCCGCTCTTGACGCCGGCAAGACTCTGCTCATCTGCGACAGCGCGACCCAAGCGGATCTGGACGCGCTGGCTCGCGCCGCGAACGGCCTGCCCGGCCTGCTCTACGCGGGCTCCGCCGGTTTGGCACAGGCGCTCGCCAGCCTGGTGCCCGCGCGCCCCATGACCGCTCTCGTGCCACCGGCAGAGCGCACCCTGCTCATCGCGGGAACGTCTCATCCCGTCACCAAACTCCAACTCGATGAGCTTGACTCCGCGAAGCCGGACGGCGTCCGCGTCCTCCGCCTCCATCTGGCTTTCGGCGCCGAAGCGCGCATTCGCTCGGCATTCCGTTCCTATGCTCCGCAGGCCCTGATCCTCACCGGCGGCGAAACAGCGCAGCTTGCGGTTCGCGCCCTCGCTGCACACTCCTTTATTCTCCTGGGTGAACTCGCGCCGGGCATACCATGGGGAACCGTGCAGGGCGGCGATGCGCACGGATGCACCGTCGTCACCAAGTCTGGCGGCTTTGGTTCGCCAACAGCGTTCAATGAGATTCTTGCCGCGCTAAGAGGCCGCGCGTAACCAGACTCGCGCACCGCATGAACGGAGTCGCTTGCGGCTCACGGCCCCGCGCCGGAATCTAACCCCGGGATTGTGCCCGAAACCCTAGAACCGGAACACCACGCCAAACGTCCCGCGCACGTTCCAGGTTCGGTTCGTCGAGTTCGACAGCGCCGGGTTACTGTTAGGCAGCGAGAACGATGCGGCCACGCGATCGCCGGTAAGTTGCACGCCCCAATTGCGGTTCAGGCTATAGGCGAGGCCTCCGCCAAAACCTCCGGCAAACGAGATCGTCGGCGTGATGCTCTCGCCTCCGGTGTGCTCTCCGCCGATTTCGCCGAAAACCACTCCGCTGAGGTTCCCGTAGAGCGTCGCGTGAAGCGCCGGTCCAACCAGAAATGTGTAGATCGTCGGGTTGCCCTTATTCGGTATGTCGGCGTGACCCGTCCCCAGCTTGTAGTAATCCCCCGACGCCATGAGCTGAAAGTACTTTCCCCAATCGCGAGAGACTGAAACCTTTCCGCCCACCAATCCGCTGTACGAAACGGGTACCTGCCGCAGGCGGGAATAGGCTACGCCCGCGAATACTTCATATTTGGGTCCGGCCTGCGCCTGGCCCGGCGCCGTATCCGAGTTCACCTGGCCGATGGCACTTCTTGGCGTGAGCACAGCCGTCGCTGCGGCCAAAAGCAAGAACAGTAGCGTCCTCTTCAACTTGAAAATCTCCTCAATCGGTACCGCGCAAGCAAACCCTTTGCATCCGGACTTCTTTTCCGGGACGGAGTTCCTGGCTGGTTTCCGGTACCCTTCTAGACTATCCTCTCCCCCCGCCTTTCAAGAAGCCCAGCGGCGCCGGGAGTGCTTCAATCTTTGACTGCAATTTGCGCGAAAGGACGCGCCCCGGAGCGGCTCGGAGATCATCCCTTCTCCAGGTACCAGGGGATATTGATCACCACGATGCGCCGGTTGCCGCGCATCAGCAGGATCACCTTCAACAGATCTGAACGCCGGTTGTGCAGCATTCCTTCCCACCAATGGCGCACCACCAGCTCCGGGACCAGGACGCACACCTTGCAGTTCGCGCGCTCGCGCTCCACACTCAGCACATAATCCACAATTGGGTAAAGGATGTAGCGATAAGGCGATTTGAGCCTTACCAACTTGGGAACGCAGCGGCCGGCAGCCTTCAATGGCGTCACAACGTCCTTCTCCCACGCATCGCAGAAGGAATCGGGCACGTCGCCGGTTTCCACATGCACGCAGTGAATATCGCAGGACATCGAGAGCGCGAACGACAGCGCCTTCTCGCTGATGCGGCTCCAGCGATCCACGGGCACCACCACAATCGGCTCGGTCACTTCGGCCGGAATAAAGGGCCGGTCCAGATCGATCTCGCGATTCACGCGGACGTAATGCCGATTGACCGCGCGCATGAACAGGATCATGACTACCACCAGCAGCGCCGTGATCCATGCGCCCTCAGCGAACTTGGCCACCAGCACCACGATCGTCGTGATTCCCGTCGCCAACGCTCCAACGCCGTTCACGATCATGTTCCTGGTGGCGCCGCCCTGGCGCTTCCAGTGCATCACCATCCCCGCCTGCGACAGCGTGAAGGCCATGAACGCCCCGATGGCGTAGAGCGGAATCAGCCGATCCGTGACTCCGCCAAAAAGGATCAGGAGCAGCGCCGTAAGCGCCACTAACACGTAGATGCCCCACGAATACAGCAGACGCCGCCCGCGTATCAGAAAAACGTGCGGCATGTAGTTGTCGATCGCAATGGCGCGGGTCAGGCGCGGAAAATCGGCAAA
>CAYOVE010000055.1:0-16621 GCA_964407295.1 uncultured Occallatibacter sp. | reverse complement strand
CGGTGTCGGCCATCTTTGCGCAGGACGACCTGCCGGAGAAGTGGGCCCACTTTACTGAGAAGAATGCCGCGCATTACGGGCGGTAGACGGCAGAGAATCAGCCCAAAGTAAAGGTCTCAAAGAACGCGCATCCCGGCCGCCGGGTTGCGCGTTTGTGTCTGCGCCCGTTGCGCCACTGCGGTGCGATGATAAGGAAGCATGAGCGTGCTCACTTCAGAGGCGGTGGTTCTGCGTACCTGGCCGGTGCATGAATCCGACCTGCTGGTGAGCTTTTTTACGCGTGATTACGGCCGGCTGAAGGGTATGGCCAAAGCGGCGCTCAAGAGCCGCAAGCGGTTTGGTGGAGCGCTGGAACCGATGACGGTGGCGCGGGCCTGGTTTGCCGAGCGGCCGAGGCAGGAATTAGTGAGACTCGACCAACTGGAGATCCTGCGATCGCCATTGTCGGCTCCTGTCGACCAGGCGCGGATGGCGGTACTGAGCTTTTATGCCGAGGTGATTGACGAGGCGCTGCCCGAGCGCGATCCGCAGGCAACAGTTTTCAGGCTGCTGGCGAGCGTGCTGGAGCAGACCAACGCCGCGAAATCGGAGATGGCCCTGCCCCCATCCTCCGGGCCCCAACTCTCTGGGCCCCAGTTCTCGGGTCCCTGGATGGCGCTGACGTATTTCTCCTTGTGGATGACGCGGCTGATGGGATTGCTGCCGGACATCGGTCACTGCATGGTGTGCGGAGACACGCTCAGCGAGGGAGAAGTGCGCTTCAACGCGTATGCCGACGGCCTGTTTTGCGGGCTGCATGCGAATGGATCAGGGAGCGGGTTGAGCGCCGATAGCTGGCAACTGGCGCAGCGGATGTTGCGCGCGCCGGCTGCGAATTTTGCCGGCGAGGCGTGGCCGCGGAAGCGAGGGCAGGATCTGCGGCGTTTCACGCTGCAAACGCTGGAGCGGCACCTGGAGCGGAAGCTGAAGACGGCGGAGGCACTGGCGAGGCTGGGTGGGTGAATGGCCGCCGCCGGCTACGTTGCCCGGAACCCAGATTCCTCCTACACTATTGCTATGGAAGTCCAGTTCACTCCCGAAATCGAGGCCCGGATCGCTGAGCGTGCGGCACGGCAATGCCTCAGTCCCGATGAGGCGTTGCGAGATGTAGTGACGCGCTATTTTCAGGAGGAAGACCGCTTTGTCGAAGCTGTACAACGCGGCGAAGCGGCTCTGGCGCGCGGCGAATCGCTGACTCACGATCAAGTCGGCGACCGGCTGCGAAGGTTCCTGGTCACGTAGGATTTATGTATGCATAGCCTTCAACGAATGACGGCAATTATTGAGCGCGAGGACGACGGCTTTGTCTCGTTATGCCCTGAGCTCGACATTGCAAGCCAAGGCTCGACGATTGAGGAAGCGCGGGCGAATCTCATCGAGGCCCTCACGCTTTTCTTCGAGACCGCTTCCCCGTCGGAAGTTGCGCGGCGGTTGCACGGCGAAGTGTTTGTTACGCAAGTCGAGGTGCCTGTTGGGTAGACTGCGGGTTCTCTCTGGAACCGAAGTCTGCAAGATACTCGAAGAGCACGGATTTGTTGCCGTTCGCCAGCATGGCAGCCATCGCATCATGCAGCTTAAGACGGAGGGGACAACGGTCACCGTCCCGGTGCCGCTTCACGCTGCCCTCAGGCGCGGCACTCTGCAGAGCATCATCCGCCAATCGAGCCTCGCCAAATCGCTGTTTGAGAATGAATAGACTTAGCCTTTGTGTCGGGAGCCCAAAGCGAGGCAATGCTGGAGGCGTTGGCGAGACTGAGTCAGTGAGAAGCCGCTGACGTCGGGTCCGGGCCCGGCTGGGAAAACGCTATCGTCGAAATCCAACTTCGAGTCTCTCCTGCACAGAGCAAGTGGGTGCGCGCATGGTCGGCTTGGCCGTTGCTCCAATTGCGGCGTCAATTCCGCGGAATATCGACCCGCAGGAGGTGTTGCGCTACTTCAATTGGCTAGGATTCACGGCGCTCGTTTTGTTTTACAGCGCTTTTGTCTTTCGCGGCGAGCTTTCCGGGGACGGGCCTCTCATCTTCTCAAAGAGGAATGCCCGATCAGTTCTCCAGGTCCTCATTTTACATTTCTCATTCATCGTGATCCTGCTCCTCGTGGTACGTGTTAGCAATCAACTGGTCCCGATCCTGCCTTATTGGATGACTGACACGTTCCCGTTAGGCCGAGGAGCTAGAGGATCGGTGGCCGACTTAGAGTTTGTCGCAATTGCGGCTGTCGCGGCGTTCATCGAGCGGAAATGGCTCTACCGCGAGCCAGCTCAATGAGGATTTAGATTGTTCCGGTATGCCAGCGAAGCCGCAGCTCACTACCGTTGTCTGCCACGGCGGAGGTGCTGAGCAGGCTGGGTGGGTGAGCGCCTAGGGCACCTTGGTAACCATGCGGGCGGATCGCTGACTGGTAGAATCTCTTTTTAGTCCCGATGAGAGTGAGCTGCCAGTGTCCGTTGCCCAGCCCGAAGCGCGCGTAAAACCCACATCGCTGACCTTTCAGGAGCTTTTGTTTCGCCTGCAGGCGTTCTGGGCGGAGCGCGGATGCGTGCTCCAGCAGCCCTACGACGTGGAAGTGGGAGCGGGGACGATGTGCCCCGAGACGTTTCTGCGCGTGCTGGGGCCGAAGCCTTACAAGGTGAGCTACGCGCAGCCCTCAAGGCGGCCGGCAGACGGGCGCTACGGAGAGAATCCCAACCGGCTGTTCAAGCACACGCAGTTTCAACTGATCCTGAAGCCGCCGCCGGTGAATGTGCAGGAGCTTTACCTCGAATCGCTCGAGGCGATGGGCATCGACCTCAAGCACCACGACCTGAAGTTCGAAGAGGATAACTGGGAGTGGCCGGCGGGAGGCGCGTGGGGCGTGGGCTGGCAGGTGATGCTGGATGGCCTGGAGATTACGCAGTTCACGTATTTCCAGCAGTGCGGAGGCATGGATCTGGACCCGATTTGCGCGGAGCTGACGTACGGCATGGAGCGCATTGCGGCCTTTCTGCAAGATGTCGATTCGATTTACGACATTGTGTGGGCGCGCGATCCCGCTACGGGCGCCGTGGTGACCTACGGCGATGTGCGGCTCGCCGAGGAGCTGCAGTTTTCGGTGTACAACTTCGAGATGGCTGACGTGGCCCGGCTTTGGGAGCATTTCAATTCCTACGAGGCCGAGGCGCAGGCGCTGCTCGAAAAGGCGAATGCATTGTTGACAGACGAAAATGCCAGCCTTCAGGACAAGAAAAGATTTCCATTGCTCGCGACATATGAGCTGGCGCTGAAGTGCTCGAATCTGTTCAACCTGCTGGATGCGCGCGGCGCGATCAGCGTGACCGAGCGCGTGGGCGTGATCGGAAGGATTCGCGCGCTGGCGGTGGGCGTGGCGAAGGCGTGGGCGATGCAGCAAGAAGCGGGTCAGTCCGCCGTGGCGGATGAGCCAGCAAGTTAGCGAGAAAAAGAGCAGGCATGGCGGATTTTTTACTAGAAATCGGGCTCGAAGAGGTTCCGGCGCGGATGATTGCCGCGGCCGAGGCCGAGCTGGGCAAGCGCGTGGGCGAGCTGCTGAAGCGCGAGCGGCTGGCGGCGAGCGGCGCGAAGGTGGCGACGTATTCCACGCCGCGTCGGCTGGCGGTGCTGGCTGAGGGCGTGCAGGCGAAGCAGGCCGACACCGAAAAGGTGGTGATGGGCCCGTCGTGGAAGATCGCGTTCAAAGACGCCGCGCCGACAGCGGCGGCCGAGGCATTCGCGAAAAAGGCGGGCGTGGAAGTTTCCGACCTGAAGAAGATTGAGACACCGAAGGGCGAGTACGTGGGCGCATCGGTGAAGCTCACGGGGCGGACTGCGCGCGAAATCCTGATTGCCGAGCTGCCGAAAGAAGTGCTGGGGCTTTACTGGGCCAAGAATATGTACTGGCGCGCGGCCAAGCCGGAGCGGTTTGTGCGGCCTGTGCGCTGGGTCGTGGCGATGCTGGACGCCGACGTCGTTCCGCTGGAGATTGCGGGGATTGCGGCCGGCAACGCGAGCCGTGGGCATCGAGTGCTGCACGGAGACCACTCCGTGGTTTTACCTTTGGCCAAGAGTTACGCCGATACTCTCCGCGCTGCGTTCGTTGTAGTCGACGTAGCCGAACGCCGGCAGACGATCCGCAAGGCGCTGGATGCGGAGACGCGAAAAATAGAGGGCGCTCGCTGGCGCGAGGACGAAGCGCTGGTTGAGACGGTGACGCACCTGACCGAGTGGCCTTCCGTGATCCTGGGCGAGTTTGAGCCAGAGTACCTGGAGCTGCCGGAAGAGGTTTTGGTGACGGTGATGCGCGACCACCAGAAATACTTTGCGGTGGAAGATGCGCAGGGCAAATTGGCGCCGCACTTTCTGGCCGTGTTGAACACACAGGCGGATGAGGAAGGCGCGGCGATCATCCGGCACGGCAATGCGCGCGTACTGCGGGCGCGGTTCAAGGATGCGCGATTCTTCTGGGACATGGACCAGAAGACGCCGCTGGCCCAGCGCATGGAGAGCCTGAAGAACGTGACGTTCCAGAAGGAGCTGGGCAGCTACTACTGGAAGACGGAACAGAACCTGGCCGTCGCGAATGCGCTGGCCGCGATTGTGAAGGGTGCTGACGCGCCGCTCGACGAAGCTGCGCTGTTCAAGGCGATCGAGCTGGCAAAGACCGATCTCACCACCGAACTCGTCAAGGAGTTCACGGAGTTGCAGGGTGTAATCGGCGGCCTTTACGCGCGGGCACAAGGCATCGGAGATAAGACAGCGCAAGCTGTTTACGACCAGTACACGCCGGCTTCGATTGAAGATCCGATTCCGGTTTCGGTCGAAGGGCAACTGCTTGGCATCGCCGATCGCGTGCAGACGATCGTGGCCATGTTCGGGATTGGCAACGCGCCGACTGGATCGAAAGACCCGTTCGCGCTGCGGCGGGCCGCGAACTCGGTCGTGAAGATCCTGGCTGAATCGGAGTTGCCGCTGACGCTGAGCGATGTAATCAACGCGTCGGGCGTGAGCGACTCCGGCAAAACGCAGGTCGCCGAGTTTTTCCGCGAGCGGCTGCTGTTTTATTTAAAGGACGTGCGCGGGTTTACCTACGACGTGGTGAACGCTACGCTGGCGACGGGCGCGGACGATGTGCGTGACGCGATCGCGCGCGCGGGGGCGCTCACTTCGGTGCGCGGCTCGGCGGATTTCGCCGCCGTGTCGGCCGCATGTAAACGCATCAAGAACATCCTGAAGCAGGCAGAGGAAAAAGGTTTTCGCCCCGATGAGCAGAAGATCGGCAAGCTCGCCGGCAAGCTTCCTCTCGAGGGGATTGACCTTTGGGACAAGTCGAAGGAGATTGCACCGCAAATTGCCAGGTTCCGCGAGCAGCGGAATTATGGTGAGGCTCTGGTGTTGATTGCAACGCTGCGGCCGACGATCGACCAATTCTTCGACAAGGTGATGGTGCTCGACGCCGACGAGGCTGTTCGTGGCGCAAACCTCGGGCTGATCGCTGAAGTTGTGCGCAGCTTTTCAACCATTGCGGACTTCAGCGAGATTGTAACCGGGTAGAGAATCAAGGATTCAGATTTCAGGTTTCGAACTCCAGCTCCCCTACTGGCCGTCCAGAAACGCGCGCACCACCTGGCCTGCCTTCTCCGAGTCGTTCCCGAACGAGATGTGCCCGTAGTCTGAATCGAGGACGAAGACCTTGGCGCCAATGGCCTTGGCAAAGTCCTCTGCCGGCAGTGGATTGACCATGTGGTCCTGCGCGGCCACCAACACCAGAACGCGGGCCTTGACGCGGCTCTCCGCATCGTCCATTGGGCCGCTGTGAGCGACGTCATGATGGATCATCGCTTCCAGTTGATAGAGCCAGTCGTTGGCGTCGAAGGGAAGAATTCCTTTGGAGTAATAGGCGGAGTAATCGGCAGCAAACTTCTCGGGTGGGTGCGCGCGCGCATAATTCGCCGGAGTGGTGAGGTTCATTTGGTGCAGGGCCTCAACCGCGCCCAGGGGTGGCCGCTGCGTATAGTGGCCATTTTGCCAGGCCGGATCGGAGCGGAGCGCATCCTCCTCCGCGTGCCACAGAAGCAGATCGTAGCCAGTGAGGCGCGGCGTCCCAACGATGGGAATCGCCACATCCATAAAGCTGGGGTAATCCACCATCCATTCGAATGTCTGCATGCCGCCCATGGAGATGCCCATGACCGCGTGCAGATGCTTGAGGCCGAGCGTCTCCGTGGCGAGGCGGTATTCGGCGTTGACCATGTCGCGCGTGCTGAAGGCGGGGAATATGACGCCGGGCTGAGTGGTGGAATTCGACGGCGACGAGGAAACGCCATCACCGAACGCGTCAACTGCAATGACAAAGTACCTCGCTGGATCGACAAATTCGTTTGCCGCGACAAAGCCGGCCAGGCTTTGGCTGGTGCCGGAAAAATAGGAAGGGAAAATCACAGCATTGGAGCGATCGGCGTTCAGCCTGCCAAATGTGCGGTAGCCAAGTTTGCAGCCGGTGATCTGCTGCCCATTCTCCAGCTTGCAGGCTCCCAGATCGGCGAACTGCTGCTGACCGTCTGACGCGGCCTGCGGCGCGGGAGCGGGTTGTTGCGCCCCGCCCGCCGTGAGGACCGCGAAGGAGGCGAGTAGCGCAAGGAGGAACCGGAAGGCATGTTTTCGCATGACAAAAAGTCTACATCGCGGAAGGCCAACGGCCCCAAGCGCCCCAGCGCCGCACGCGCCAAAGTCAATAACAGGCTCTAGAATCAATACAGATGGCAGATACGCTTTATTTGAGCCTTTGGTACCCGAACCTGCGCCTGGAGGCGCTCCCCGACAAGCTGACAGCGGTGCTGGGCGCGTTTGCTTCGCATGGGGGCGAGGCGAAGGTGTATTCAGCCACGGTATGGCCGGTGAGTTGGAACGAGACACCTGTGTTTGAGCGGATCTATGGGCGCTTGATCGGCTTGATTCAGCCGGGCCAGGTGCCGGGTGCCGAGCCGCGGCTGGCCGTGGAAGAAGCCACCGAGCTGCTGCACGAGGACTACGCCTACGAGTTCCAGATTGGGTGGAATTTGTGGGAACTGGAGACGGGGCCGGGCGGAAATTCGCTGGCCGGAAGCGGAAATGCGGGTCCATTTACTCGGCCTGCGCTTCGCGCCGGACTCGCTCAGGATGACAATCCAGATGGAGACGCTCAGAATGACACCGTTTTGGGTCGGTGGGCGCGAGGTCCTAAGCTGGTGCGCGTGACCGGGTACGGGCCGCTGTTTGACGAGGGTGCATACGAGCAGGATGGTCACATCCGGATCGACTTTGGCAGCGATGCGCCGTTCCTCGAGGAGGATGTCGACTTGAGTGAAGTCGGCGCGAGACACATTGCAGAGAATGTGCGCCAACTGGTGGAACTGACGGCGGGAGTGGAGAAGGCATCGGGCGCGACGGCGCGCCTGCTGTGGAGCGAGCTGGGCGAGAGCCTGGCAAAACGGCTCGCGGCGCGACTCGGAATGGAAAACTAGGCGTGCGCTTCACGATCGAGCGAATCCGGACGCTGGTGCTGGTGGCGGCGGTGCTGTTGCTGGCCACGCTGGCAGTGTTCCTGGTGAGAGCCAAACTAAAAAACGTTCTGAACCGGCACGATTTGCCGCATCGCCTGGACAAAGACATTGTGCAGGAGGCCAACGGGTATACCTACGTCCACGCGTTTGGGGCGCACTCCCAATACAGGATTCACGCGTCGCGCGAAGTAGAAATGAAGAACGACTTCGTCGAGCTGCACGACGTGCAGATCGACCTTTACGGAGAAGACGGAAAAGAAATTGACCGGATTTCCGGCGACACTTTCGAGTACGACCAGAAGACAGGCAAGGCCATGGCGCAAGGGCCGGTGGAGATGCGGCTGACGCGGCCTTCGGCGAGCACCGAAGCCGCCATGAAGACTGCGAGCAAGACGAAGGGTCACGTCATTGCCGAGGTTGGCGCGGCGACAGGCTCGGCTGGGCAGATTGACGTGAAGACGAGCGGAGTGACCTTCGACCGGAGCTCCGGGCTGGTGACGACGACGCAGCAGGTCGATTTCTCCACCGCGCAGGGCAGCGGGAGCGCGACGGGCGCGAGCTACGACTCGCAGAGCGGGCACCTGACGTTGGAGCAGGCCGTGGAGATGACGACGCTTCGCGGTGCGGATGAAGTGCGGATTCGCGCGCAACACGCAGAACTGGACCGCGGCGCGCAGACGTGCGTCCTGATGCAAGCTGACGCGGGGTACAACGGCGGTCAAGCGAATGCGGCTGAAGCAAAGATTCTGTTTCGCCCGGATGGGTCAGCGGAGCGCCTGGACGCGAAAGGTGGATTTACGGTTGCGACCGTAAACGGCGGCCACCTGGCGGCGCCGGTGGCGTGGATGGATTTTGACGAGCACAGCGAGCCGCGCCATGGACACATGGAGGGTGGCGTGACGATGGATTCGGTGAAGGGAGAGCGCACGGTGCATGGGACGTCGCCCTCGGCGGAACTCGAGTTCGGCGCGAAGGGCGAGTTGAAAACCGCGCACCTGGAGCGCGGCGTGGAAATGAAAAGCGAAGAGACGAGCGAGCAGAATGCGAAGCAGGGTGCGCTTCGTGTGAGCCGGGTGTGGCGCTCGCCTGTGGCGGATATTGACTTTCGTGAGGCAAAGGGTACGGGCCGGGGAGACGCAGAAAAGGGACAGTTGGAAGTGGAGTCGATGCGCGGTTCGGGTGGCGTGACGATCACGAGCGAAAGCCATCGCGGCAATGCGGCGCCGACGCCATCGACGATGACCGCCGATGTGGTGACAGGAACCTTCGGGGCGGGTTCCGTACTGCGCGCAGTAAATGGCGTGGGACACGCGACGATCGACGAGACAACGGCAGCCGGGGCACGCCAGACTGCGACAGGTGACCGGCTGGTAGCGGAGTTTGCGGAAGACGGGGACCAAGAGACTACGGGACCAAGGGACCGGGACCTCCCTGCGGGCAGCAAGGGATCGAGGCAGCAAGGGAGCGAGGGAGCCGTTGGCGGGAGTGAGGCGTTTGAGGCAGACAGCTTGCGGACGGCGGAGTTGGATGGGGATGTAGTGCTGATTGAGCAGCCTGCCCAGAAGCAAGGCGCGCAGCCACAACCACCGCTTCGCGCGACGGCCGGCAAAGCGGTCTACGAGGGGAAGGGCGAGTGGCTACACCTGACGATGAATCCGCGCGTGCAAGACGGCGGTATGGAGTTGACGGCAGAACGCGTGGATGTGTCGCGGCAGTCGGCGGATGCCTGGGCGCGCGGCGACGTGAAGGCGACATGGGCCAATGCGAGTGAGCAAGGTGGAGTGACACCTGGCAGCCCTGCAAAGGGCGAAGTGGCGCTGGGTGGAAAGGGTCCCGCGCATGTGGTCGCAACGGAGGCGCAACTGAATCAGTTGACGGGCGAGGTGACCTTCCGGGGACATGCGCGCCTGTGGCAGGAGACGAATTTCGTAAGCGGGCCGGTGATCGTGCTCAATCAGCACCAGCAGACACTCGTTGCTCGAAGCAGCGATCCGGCGGAGCCGGTACGAGTGGTGATGCTGAGTGCAAGCGCACCGGGGGCGGGCATGGGCCCCGCGCAGAATCCGAGCGCAGGCGGAGATTCGAGCCACTCATCCACAGCTGCCTCAGTGATTCGCGTGCGCGGAGGGGATCTCAGGTATTCCGATGCTGAGCGCAGGGCGGTGATGCGCGGAGGCGCGCTGGGCGCGGTGGTTGCTGAGACCGGCACGGCGATGTCTTCGTCCGTCGCGGTGGAGCTGGTTCTAATGCCCGCGGGAAATCACGACGGAAGCGGCGGCACGCAAGCACAGGTCGACCGGATGAAGGCAACCGGACATGTGGTGCTGACGATGCAGGGCCGGCACGGGACCGGAGAACAACTTGTGTACACAGGCGCGACCGGAGAATATGTGCTCACCGGCAGCGCCGGCGCGCCGCCGGAACTGAGCGATCCGGAGCGCGGAACGGTGACGGGAGAGGCTTTGATTTTCGATAGCCGCGATGATAGGGTCAGAATCGAAGGCGGCGGCCGCGAAACCGAAACCAAAACGACCGCTCCTGAAGCGCACGGGAAATAGGCGCCAACGCGCCAGCGAGACGCATGCAAACATTGATTGCCGAGGGGATCGGTAAGAGTTACAAGCGGAGGCAGGTTGTACGGGACGTTAACCTGCGAATCTCCCGGGGCGAAGTGGTGGGTTTGCTGGGGCCGAATGGCGCCGGCAAGACAACCAGCTTTTACATGATCGTAGGACTGGTGCAGCCCGAGAGCGGGCGCGTGCTGATGGACGAAACCGACATTACGCGGGTGCCGATGTACCTGCGCGCTCGGAACTTCGGCATCAGCTATCTTCCCCAGGAGCCTTCGGTTTTTCGCAAGCTTACGGCTGAGGAGAATATCCTGGCGGTGCTGGAAGCGCAGCCTTTGGGTAATCGCGAACGGCGTGCGCGGGCAGAGAAGCTGATCAACCAGTTGAATCTGGGGCACATCCGCAGCACGCGCGGATATGCGCTATCCGGCGGCGAGCGGCGGCGGGTGGAGATTGCCCGCGCGCTGTGCATCCAGCCGAGTTTCATTCTGCTCGACGAGCCGTTCAGCGGAATCGATCCCATTGCCGTGCTGGAGCTGCAAAAGATCATCTTCGACCTGAAGGCCAGTGGGATCGGCGTGCTGGTAACGGACCATAACGTTCGTGAGACCCTGAGCGTGACCGACCGGGCCTACATTATTGCCGAGGGAAGGATCTTCCGCACCGGAACCCCACGCGAGTTGGGCAACGACGTTGAGGTCCGGCGGATCTACCTGGGCGAGGGATTCTCGCTCAATTAAGGCAGTTTTGCAGTTGCAGCGCGAGTCAGGACCCGCGACACCACTTCCGAGCGCTGGACGCTCGACGTAAAGCAGGCATATTCTGAGGGTTCTGCGACGTGTGAGGAGCGTTGCGGCATTGTTTTCTTCTAAGGATTCCAGGTTGGGCCAAACTCCAATTCGGAAAGATGACGCGAATTGGTGATTCGATTTGGAGCAGTTTCTGGATTAACCTTTATCACGCACGATTACACTCGCATTGAGCCAAAACGGGAAGAAACGCATTGATGGCGCTACTGCAACCAAAACTGAGTCTGAAGGTGGCCCAACGTCAGGTGCTGACGCCGGGCCTGATGCAGATGGTGAGCGTACTTGCGTTGAACAAGCTCGAGCTCAAGGAGATGATCGATGCCGAGATGGTGGAAAATCCGGTCCTTGAAGAGATTGACGAAACAGTTCCGATGCTGGATGAGCTCGCGGGCCGTGAAGAGCGGCTCGAGCGCCCGGCAGAGGAGGCGGCCGAGAAGCCCAAAGACGTCTTCGACGAGATCGATTTTGGCTCGTACTTCCAGGAGTATCTCGACCCCGGCTATCGCACACAGCCGGAGTACGAAGACAGCGAGAAGCCCTCGTTTGAGAACTTTCTCTCCCAGCCTACGACTTTGTCCGATCACCTGGCGTGGCAGCTGGGAGCTCTAAGCCTGGATGGAAAGCTGCTTGAGGCGGCGGAGTTTGTGGTTGGCAATCTGGACGAGGATGGTTATCTGGCGGCGAGCGAAGAGGAGCTCGCCGCTGCTTTTTGCGGGGTTCCGGCGGACGCGGCAGCAAACAACGGCCATGCGGCGGAGCTGGCTGCGGCGCTCGATGTGCTCCGGCGCGGGCTTGAGCTGGTGCAGACTCTGGATCCGGCGGGAGTGGGCGCGCGCGATTTGCGACAGTGCCTGGGTTTGCAGATCGCGGCGCAGCAGCAAGAGTTTGACCATTTGTACGGGCAAGGCTCAGAGGAGTTCGATGGGGGGGCGGAGAAGGACCCGCACAGGAGCTTCCAAGCCGAGGCCGAGGCCAGGATCGATGAGCGGCGCCGGGCAATGGAGGTGGCGACCCTGATTGTGGAACGCCACTTGCCTTTGTTGCAGAAGCGCGATGTGAAGGACCTGGCGCGCGCGGCGCAAGTGACGGCGGAAGAGGCGCACGCGGCGGTGGAGTTTATCCGCACGCTCGACCCGCGGCCGGGACGCCTGTACAACCGCGAGCAGACGCGGCTGATCGAGCCCGATGTGTACTTTGTGAAGCGCGGCGCCGAGTGGGTGGTCAGCATGAACGAAGAGGACCTGCCCAGTCTGCGTTTGAGCCAGCGTTACCGGCGCATGCTGGTCTCGGCAAGCACCGACAAGGAAGTGAAGGAGTACGTGAAAGAGCGGTTCCGCTCGGCGCTGCAACTGATGCGGAATATCGCGCAGAGGAAGAGCACGATTTTGCGGACCTGCGAAGTGATCGTGCGGCGGCAGCAGGAATTCTTCGATAAGGGCGTGGAAGGGCTGCGGCCGATGATGATCAAGGAAGTGGCCGAGGAGATCGGCGTACACCCCTCGACCGTGAGCCGCGCCGTAGCCAATAAATACGCGCACACGCCGCAGGGCGTGCTGGAGCTGCGATTCTTCTTCTCAGAAGGCGCGAACGGACCGGAGGGCGCGGATACGCCGCTTCTGGTTCTGAAGCGCAAGGTGCGCAAGTTCATTGAAGACGAGGATGCGCGGCATCCGCTGACCGACGATCAGCTTGCGGCGATGCTTCAGTCGCAGGGGATTCAACTGACCCGGCGGACGGTAGCAAAGTACCGCGAGGACATGAACATTCCGTCGACTCATCAGCGGCGGAAGAGGGTCTAAGGCCGAGCTGCTCGCTGCGAGCTTTTTCACGCCGTATCGGCATCACCGCGACAAGAAAGCAGCGCGCGACTACGCGTCACCCCGAATCTCTGAAAGCGATTCGACTCAGCGATCGCGTGTTCCGCCAACCGCTACCGGCAATCCTTAAAACATAAGTTCTTGCTGAAGAACGGCAGAACGTGGTTCTGAAATCGGTCGGCCACCGCGCTGGTGTGCGTGCCGGAATAGATCTCAAAGGTGTTGGCGACGCCATAGCTATCGAGTATTTCGTGGAGCTTGCCGGCGTCGAAGCGCAGGCCATCCTGATCACCAACGTCGATGGCAATGGCGCGATACTGCTTCAGATTCCCAATGTACTGATCGATGAATGCGAGGGGTGAGTTGGCCGCGAATTTCGCCACGATCTCCGGCTGCGGGACTCCGTCCTTGGTTGGCAGGTCGAAGTACAGCGGAGGGTTCTTTGGATCGGGAGCCCACGCCGCTGCATCCGCATACTGGGCGGCGCCGAAGCCGGGCGATTGTGCCGCCAGGTCAGCCGGGGACTTGGCCGTCGCGGCCTTCTTCTCGCTGGCAATCGCCCGCTCCTTCGCCTGGTCGGCAGGGCCTGGTCCGCCGCCGGTCATCGGCGACATGCAGCACGGACTCATGATGTAAATGCTGCCAAAGATGCCGGGATCCTTCATGGAGATGCGCGAGACGCCATAGCCGCCCATCGAATGGCCGGCGAGGCCGCGGCTGGCGGGGAGCGGAATCGTGCGGTAGTGCGCGTCAACATAGGCGACGAGATCGTGCGCGATAAAGTGCTCAAAGTCGCCTGTAGTGACGGAACTCGAGTACATGGAGCCGCCGTAGATGGACTTGGAGTCGGCGAGGACCACGATCATTTCGTGCGCGCCGAGCGCAAACGCGCCCTCGATGGTTTGCGGCACATGAATCTCGTGCGTCCATTGCTCGGCGCCGATGAAGAATCCATGCAGTGCGTAGACGACGGGATAACGGCGAGTCCTGTTGATGGCATAGCTGGGCGGCAAAAAGACAAACACGTCGCGATCGACGGCCTCGCCTTCGAGGTTGCCCTCGAGCGACTTGGCATGAACCTTGATGTGCTCCACCTGGACTGGCTTTGCAGTCGGGACAACAGGCGGCACTTCGGTGGCGACCTGCGCCAAAGCGGGCATGGAGAATACAAAGGCCATCGTGAAAGCGACAACCGGCGCGCCGAACATCCTGAGTGTCTTCATTGCGACTCCATTGAATCTATCGGGATTGAGATGAGTGCCGTCCGCTTCGGTCCGAATTGCACGGAAGAATAACGGCAGGACGCGAACGATTGAAAAATCGTTTACCAGAGTACCACCTGGTTACTCGGCAGTGGGAGCCGACGGCTGAGTACCGCACTTACATGGCTTCGGGACTTTCGATGCCGAGGAGTGCGAGAGAGTCGACGAGCTCGCGCAGGGCGATCGCGGCGGTGGCGAGCAGGAATGTTTTGCGCGCGGGGTCTTCTTCCGTAAGGATGTGATGGCGATGGTAGAAGTTGGCGAACTCCTGCGCGAGCTGGAAGGCGTGCTTGGCGAGATAGGCAGGCTCCGACGTGCCGATACACTGCTCCAAAACCTGTGAAAAACGGCCTGCGCGCAGCCATAAAGACCAGATGTCTTCGTTTTCTTCGCCGGTGAGATAGGCGCCGAGATTGGCTGCGGGCCGGTTGGCGAAATCGGCGAGCACGGCTTCGGGCGTCGTGTCGCCCTTGCGGAAGATGTTGCGAATGCGGACCACGGCGTACTGAATGTAAGGGCCGGTCTCGCCCTCGAAACTGAGTGCGTCTTTGAAGTCGAACGCGATGACGGAGTTGCGCGTGACTTTGAGCATGAAGTAGCGCAAGGCGCCGATAGCAATCTGTTCGGCGATCTTCTGGCGCACGGCTGAGTCGTGGGAGGTCTGGCGCGCGTCGACTTCAGCACGCGTGGCGGCGATGAGCTTGTCAATGAGGTCGTCGGCCTTGACGCCGAAGCCTTTGCGGCCGCTGACCTCGATGTAAGACTTTTTCTGGTCCTCTTCTGAAATGTCGTAGCCGAGCTCGACGGCGCAGCGGGGAGTGAGCGCGACCATTTCGTAGCTGAAATGCGTGTAGTGTTCGGCCTGATCGGTGTAGCCCATGCCGCGCAGGGCCTGGATGACGTTGGCCTGAGGATCGGACTGACGAGCGTCGATCACGTTGTAAATGGCCGTCGCGCCGCCAAAGTGCGGATGGTCGGGCTCACCGGATTCGGCGGAGATCCAGCACTCGTGATCGGGGTAGGTGAAGAAGCGCTTGTAGCCGAAGTCCTTGCCAAGCAGACCGAACTTCCAAAGGTGGTAGGCGATGTCTTTGCCGACGTAGGTGACAGTGCCGTTGGAGCGAACGATGACCTTGGCGTCTTCGTCAGTGTCTTCGGTTGACTCGGCTCCGGGGCGGGTCATCACCCAGCAGCCTTTGTTCTTGCCTTCGTTTTCGAAGTAAAGCACTCCGGTTTGCTTGAGCTTCTCGAAGGCGGCTTCCCAGAATTTCAAGTGCAGGATCTCACTCTCGCGCGGGAGGAAATCGTACTCGATGCCGAGGCGAAGCATCGTTTCAAGATGACGCCGCAGCACGGCCGTGGAGATGAGGTCGGCGATTTCCGCAGTATCGTTGCCGCCGTGCTCGATGAGGTGCAGCGTGTCAAGGCGCAATCGCTTGCGTGCCGCTTGATCTTCAGCGGTCCCTTCGCTGTACCACTGCGACGCGCGCGCGTAGAGATCCCAGCAGTAGTAGTCAATGCGCTCGCCGCTCCGCGCGAGCTCGGCGAGCAGCGCGCGAACCTCGGCCACAGTTTTCTTTTCGAGATGCAAAAATCCAACGACGACATCGGCGACCTGCACGCCGGTGTTGTCGATGTAGTTCTGCACGTCTACTTTGTAGCCGGCGGCACGGAGCAGGCGGACGAACGTGTCGCCGAGAATGGCATTCCGCAAATGCCCGATGTGCGCGGCCTTGTTGGGATTGATGCTGGTGTGCTCAACGAGCGCGTGGCGTGGGTGCCCCACCTTCGCGACGCTTTTGCTCTTGTCGCTAAGGTGGGATGGGAGATCGGCCGTCATTCTCACCGCGGCGCCGCGATCGAGATACGCGTTGATATACCCGGCGCCGGCCACCTCGAATTTTGCGAAGCCGGGAAGCGGTCCGAGTGCGGCGACGATTTCCTGGGCGATGATCTTCGGAGCCTTGCGCAGTTTGCGCGCCAGCTCGAATGCAATCGGCGTGGCAATCTCGCCCAGACGCAGTTCGGGCGGCGTCTCGATGGGTATCGAGCCAATCTCCAGATCGTATTTTTCTTTGAGGACTGCGCGAAGACGATCGGAGAGCCGCTTTTCAAGTTCCAGAACCACGCGATGAGCCTCTGCGAAATGCTTGATTTTCCTAGTGATTTTAGCATCCGCAGTGAGGCGGCCACTCAGAGAGCGGCGCACGGAGCGCAAAAAGCGCGTGACGGCCGTTCAAGCGCGATGCCTTAAGATGGAGAGTGAATGCCGATCGTGCTGCGTCCTTTTCTGTACGCGAACGGAATACGCTCTTCATGACCGAATCAGCATCGAATTCAAACCGGTTTTACCTGACCACGCCGATTTACTACGTGAACGCGCGGCCGCACCTGGGCCATGCCTACTCGACGATCGTGTGTGACGCGATTGCGCGGCGCAAGCGGGCGCTGGGCATCGAGACGTGGTTTTTGACAGGCACCGACGAGCATGGGCAGAAGATTGAACGCAGCGCCAAGGCTGCGGGGTGCACGCCGGAAGAGTTCGCGACGAAGGTTTCGGGCGAGTTTCGCGGATTGTGGGACCGGCTGGGGC